>NZ_CP095049.1:1802500-2107500 GCF_022919135.1 Hymenobacter cellulosivorans
GGAAGGTTAAGAGGGGAACTTAGTCGCAAGGCGAAGGTTTGAATCGAAGCCCCGGTAAACGGCGGCCGTAACTATAACGGTCCTAAGGTAGCGAAATTCCTTGTCGGGTAAGTTCCGACCTGCACGAATGGTGTAACGATTTGGGCGCTGTCTCAGCCGTGAGCTCGGTGAAATTGTAGTCTCGGTGAAGATGCCGAGTACCCGCCACGGGACGGAAAGACCCCGTGCACCTTTACTATAGCTTGACATTGACGCTGGGTAACACATGTGTAGGATAGGTGGGAGACTATGAAGCGGTGGCGCTAGCCATCGTGGAGTCAACGTTGAAATACCACCCTTGTGTTGCTTGGCGCCTAATCTCTAATCGGGAAACAGTGTCTGGTGGGTAGTTTGACTGGGGTGGTCGCCTCCAAAAAAGTATCGGAGGCTTTCAAAGGTTCACTCAGTACGCTTGGTAACCGTACGCAGAGCGCAATAGCATAAGTGAGCTTGACTGTGAGGCCTACAAGCCGAGCAGGGTCGAAAGACGGATATAGTGATCCGGTGGTTCCGCATGGAAGGGCCATCGCTCAAAGGATAAAAGGTACGCCGGGGATAACAGGCTGATCTCCCCCAAGAGCTCATATCGACGGGGAGGTTTGGCACCTCGATGTCGGCTCGTCACGTCCTGGGGCTGGAGAAGGTCCCAAGGGTTCGGCTGTTCGCCGATTAAAGTGGCACGCGAGCTGGGTTCAGAACGTCGTGAGACAGTTCGGTCCCTATCTGTGGTGGGCGTTGGAGATTTGAGAGGACCTGACTTTAGTACGAGAGGACCGAGTTGGACCAGCCGCTCGTGCACCGGTTGTGACGCCAGTTGCAGCGCCGGGTAGCGACGCTGGGATGAGATAAGCGCTGAAAGCATCTAAGTGCGAAACTCACCTCAAGATGAGATCTCCCATAATAAGAGTCGTGGTAGACTACCACGTTGATAGGCTGCAGGTCGAAGGTCCGAAATGGCCGAGCCGAGCAGTACTAATGACTCGAGCGCTTCTAGTAAACCCAGTTCTGCTTCTTTCTTCTTACCCGTTTCCTGCGTCAACGTTATTGACTATGCAAACCTGCATGGACACCAGTAATGGTGGCTTTAGCACGGGTGTTCACCTCTTCCCATTCCGAACAGAGCAGTTAAGCCCCGTAGCGCCTATGGTACTACCTTCATCGGTGGGAGAGTCGGTCGCCGCCAACCTTTTTCTAGCAACACCCCCTCGCGACTTCGGGCTGCGAGGGGGTGTTCTCGTTTGGGGCCTACCCGCCCCGGCCGGCCCGCTGCCGAACCCGTGGAAGGCGCGGTAGAAGGACGTGGGAACGCAGGCCTTACGCGGGGCAGGGGCGCGTTGCGGTTGAGGGGGCGCATTAGTGGGATGGGCGCGTCTGGCGGTTGAGCAGGGTGAGCAGCACGCCATTGGTCCAGCCGAAGCCGTCCTGCAGGGGGTATTCTCCACCGCCAGCTAAGACGGATGGGGCAACTACAGCAAATTATAACTGTGTTGTAGGTTGTTTTACCGCTAGCAACTCATACAAGAGCTTATTAGAAATAATCCCGATAAGATAAAATGCCCCTGTCACAGTGCGTAACAGGGGCATTTTATCTTATCGGGATTAGTGCTTAGCTAAGGGCCAGCAATGACTTCAGTCATAGAAGAAGGGGACAAGTACTCTTGAGCCAAGCTTTGTAATTCTTCTGCGGTAACCTGATTGATTTCCTTGATGAAGTCGGAGTAGTATAAGGCCGGCAGATTCAGGAATACTAAGTTCTTATACTTATCGCACTGTTCAAATACTGTACTTAGCTCATTAGCGAATTTACCAGTCATGTAGTTCTTGACTGTTTGAAGTTCCTCGCTTGGAATCAGTTCGGCTTGTAATGTGGAGAGTTCTTTATAAATCTCCTCCACCGCTATAGTAGTTGAGGCTGCGTTTACATCCGTGCCAATTACGAAGTTATTGGCGTGTTCTCGAGAGCCGATACTAGCGTAGATACCATACGTTAGACCTTTGTCTTCCCGAATATTTTTCATGAGACGGGAGCCAAAATAGCCGCCTAGCACTTTGACCAGTACCTGCAGTTTGTGCATGGTAGGGTGGCTCATATTAGGCCACAAGCGTCCAATCCGCAGAGAGGACTGCATGGCATCCGTTACTTGGACGTACTCTTTGGGAGCAGTGGCAGGCGTAGGCAGCACATCAGTTATGGCAGCATCGACCATCTTGCCAGTATTGAGTTGGCCGATGGCCTCAGTAACCAGCGCAATATGGGCGGCACTTACGTCGCCACAGAGGAAAATCTCGGCGCTGGACAGGCGGTATGCAGCTTGGTAGAAGCCTACCAACTCCTCACGCGGCATGTCCTGAACAATGGCCTCATCGAACATACGCCCATAGGGATAGGTGGGACCGTAAAGGGTCCGAGAAAAGTGTTCGGAGGCCAGGTAGCTGGTTTTTTGACGCTCAATCCGGATGTTCTGAATCGTGCGGGCCTTAAGTTGAGCTAATTCTACCTCGGGAAATGAGGCAGCCGATATAACATCTGTTACGATGGGCAGCAAATGTTCTAAGTGACGGCTGAGACAGTACAACGTAAGCGTAGCCTGGTCGAAGCCTTGCTCACATTCGATTGAAGCGCCATAGAAGGCAACTTCGTCGGCGAGCTGGCGAGCGGTACGCGTGAGCGTGCCCTCCAGTATCATACGGGCTGTAAGCATGGATAAGCCTGAAATAGGCTCGTACCATTTACCAGCGGGAAAGACTAACTGTAGGCGAATGACGGGTTGCGCATCGTTGTGAATAACGTGCAGACGAGCTCCATTGGGGAGCGAAAACACGTCAGCCGCTGGTAGCGTAACGCTGGCCAGCGGCTGAACGGAAGGAGCGACTTGACGGTCGAGCATAGAAACAGGTTAGTTGACGGGAGCGGAGCCCTCGCCGGGTCCGAAGGCCTCCTCAGACTTATTGAAGTTAAAGTGCAAGGATACGCGAATAGTTTGAGCTAGGGGGTTGGCCCGCTGATTAGGAACCAAGTAAGTGCCATCGACACCGAATACTTGATACCGTACCCCCAAACCGAAGCTTAGGTATTGACGGTCGCCTTTCACAGGGTTTTCGTAGAAATAACCTACCCGGGCCGCTAGCAGGTCGTTGTACCAGTACTCCAAGCCCGCGGAAATGTTGATTTCCTTGAGTTCTTCGCTAAAGCCGCCTGGGGCGTCGCTGAAGGAGCCAAGAATGCCGCCAACAATGCCTTTGGCCCGGATATCCTCATTCTTGGCTTTGATGGTCTTGCCAAAGCCAACCGTGTCGCCTTCCATATAGAAGGGAGTAGGCACCAACAACTTGCTGGCATCAACGGTGAGGGTGATTTTGTTGTAGGCATCAAGCTCCCGGGTAATGGCCGTGCCGAGCTTGAGGGTGGTGGGCAAGAAGTCGGCCTGCAGCGGGTTGGTGTAGGTCATCTTGTTGCCAATGTTCGAGATAGTGGCACCCAAGCCCAGGTTATACTCGCCGGGGCCGATAGAGAGGTCCTTGGTGTAGTACGCTCCCAGATCGACGGCGGCGGCATTGCCGGGTTTGCCGCTGATGGTTTCGCCCGTTAGGTTAGAGCGGACGTAACGGGCCGTGATACCCACCCCGAAGTTCTCGCTCAGCTTCTGCCCGTAGGAAACGCTAACTGCATACTCCTTGGGGTTGAAGTCGCCCTTGGGGTTATTTCTTTCGTCGCGGAAGGAAATAGTGCCCAAATCGAAGTACATCAGTGAGGCCGAAATAGCGGAGCGCTGGCCGAGCTTGCTAAACCCCGACAGGTACGCTAGGCCCATATCGTCAGTTACGTTGCGCAGCCACGGCGAGTAGGAGGGCGACACACCGTACTTGCTGGTCACGAAGCCTAATTTGCCGGCATTGTGGTACGAAGCATTGGCGTCGGGCGAAATGGCTACTCCCGCCTCTCCTAGAGCTGCCGAACGAGCATCGGGGCTCAGGGTCAGAATCGGAACGGCGGTTGTGATGGTGTTCGGTGAACTCTGAGCCTGAGCTGCGATAGAAACGCCCAGTAAGCCGGGAAGGAGCGCTAATCGCAAAGGCAGCTTCAACAATGTCATAAAAGGAAACAAGAAGAGCGGAAATAAACGAAAATGGCAGTTTGCCGGAGAATTAATTCAAAATAACCAGTTTCTCGAACTTAGAAGCCGTGGCATTGTCGCGGTGGGAGCGGACACTTACGCGGTAGACGTACACGCCGCGGGCCAGCTGGTCCTCATACTCATCGCGGCCATTCCAGGTGAGAGCATCCAAGTCGCGGCCTACATGAGGACCGCTCGCCAGGATAGTTGTGCGCAACGTGCGTACCAAGCGGCCGGAAATGGTGAAGATTTGTACCTGTACGTCCAGATCATCCGTGGTGCGGTTGTGGTCGAACTGAAAGGTGGTTTTGGTAGAGAAAGGGTTTGGATAGTTCAGGACGTGCTCCAGAGCGAGCTTCTCGGTAGAAGCTGCAATAAACTCAATTTCCTGCTGAGCCGAGTTATTAAACGTATCCCAGGCCTTGAGTCGCAGTACGTGCGGGCCAGTGGCAAGGTCTTTAAACAGATACTTTACTTTTCCCGATTGATAGCTGTCCACATCGGCAGTATAAAAGTCGTTGAGGACCGTGAGCTTGGTGGGGTCGTTGTCGAGGGTAGCCGTGATTTCGTGCCCGATACCCGCACCGGCCGTGTTGATGCCGCTGGCGTCGGACAGGTGAGAAATAAGCGTGGTAGTAGTGCCCGTAACCCCACCGAAGACGAAGGACTCCCGATCCATGAACAGCTTGATCAGTGGCGGAATGGAGTCTTGCTGCGTCAGGGTAGCGGCTCCGCCCACGTAGGTTGGACGGTGGCCATTGGCGTCGACTATGCGTACCGAATCTTTAGCGTAGAGTTGGATCTTGCCTAGGCCGACGCTGTAGTTGATGTCCTTAGGAACGACGAAGTTGAATTTGAAGCGGCCATTTTTAACCGTAGCCTGACCATCGTAAATGATGTTTTCTTGGATGGGAACCGTCAGGACAACATCATCAAACTCGTTTTTCAACGTGTTTACCGTCGTTGGCTTTTCGTACACCGTAACGTGCGCCTGACCCGAAAACTGGGAATTGATTGTCTGACCATTCTTAATCAAACCCGAAAGTTTAACCTTTGAAAGTGCCTTCAGCGTATCGAGCGAGACGGCCGTAATGCTACTTCCATTAATCGAGTCCAGTACAGCTTCCTGCTCGGCAGCCGCCAGGCGTGTGGTCGGGTCGCCGAGTAGCACATAGTTGCGGGCGGAGGTACTACGGGAGCCATTGTTCTTGGAGAACTGAGTTACGTCCCCTAACCGTGACATCTGGCCGTTGGTGGGCTTGAAAATAGTATTATACAGCTGGCTGGATACACTGACCGTTTCATGGGCCAAGGCCAGGCGGGTAGTAGTGAGCAGGCCAATGGCGCCGCCTTCCACATCCGTGAGAGCCAGTTCGCCCGCAGAATCTTCCTCCGGATTGTCGTAGGTGCTAAAGTCGCAGGTGCCCGTGACCATGAAGGTAAGGCGGTTGCGGTTTTGTAGTGCCAGCACCGACTGCTTCGTCAGAATTTGCTCATCGGCCCAGCCTTTAGGGCCGCCATGGCCGCTGTAGTGGACAATGAGCGAGCCTTGCTCAATAGACTCGTCAATGGCCCGGTTGCATTCCGGGGAGCGTTGGCCGCCGGAGGCAATGGTTTGGGGATACAAATCCAGGTAAACCTTGTGGATGTTAAACTCCGGATGGTCTGCTATTACGCTGAGCGCCTGGGGTTCGCAGGCGTCCCTGATGAATATGGAGCCGTTACCATCGTCGGCTACGAACGTGATGCGGTTGCGCCACTTACCAAAGCTAACGGGCTCATCGTAGCGAATCAGCTTGTTCACTACCAGCGTGGCCTGGGTCAGGGAGCGGGACTGGCCACGGGGGGTGCGAATGGGCAAGCGGCCAATGCCAATATCGAGCAGGTCGTTACTGTAGCCTTCGTCCCATTCGCCCTCGTTATCGTCGAGCAGGCCAAAGTAATCATCGGAGCAAAAGGTAACCCCCTTGCTGTTAGCCCGCGAAGTTACCAGTGCAAAAGACTCCCGGGACTCGTAGGTTGGGACGTAATTCTGCGCGTTTTTGTCTGCATCGAGCGGTGAGCGTTGTTGCCACCAGTCGGGCACCAAATCCATGTTGTTGGTGGGGTCCGATTTGTAATCGTACGAGGCGTCGCCAAAAAGCAGCAGGTAGAGCTGCTTACCGGAAGTGCTGCGGTCGTACACCATTTTCATCATATCCCGAATGGCCGTCACATCTTGCCCCCCGGAGCTGAACTCGTTGTATACTTCGGTGGTGGTTACTACCTCCACGTTCAGCTTATCGTGGGAGCGGCGGTAGGCAGCCAGGCGGTCAGCTTCGGGCTTGAAGGGCGGATAGGTGACGATAACCAGATCCAGCTTGCCGTTCAGGTTGAGGCGGGCGTGCAGGTTCTGATTGGCTATGCGGTTCTTGAACAAGCGGGGTGGGGCTGGGAAGTCGCTGCCGGTAAAGGCCACAAACTCTCCGACACTATCGGTGCGGGCCACGAAATTGCCACTGCCGTTCAGGGCCAGCGAGACCGGCTGGCGGGGGTTACTTACGTCCCAGACGGTCGTCCCGCTGCCGGCACCTAGCTGAAACTCGCTGATTGGGGCGCCAGGCAGCGAGTTAAACTCTAGTAGGTTGCCCGACAGCCGCAGCCGACGCGGAGCATTTACTTCCAAGTAGTCGAGGTAGCCCTGGCCCGAAGCGTCGGTGGGACTACTGAACACCAGCCGGACCCGGGCCTGCGCCACAGGTGCGGAAGGAACAGCATACGAGAAGGTTTGTAAGCTAGAATTTGCTACTTCCGGGTAATCCTGTGGCGAGTTACTAAAACCCGAAATCTGCTGCGTACCGAGAGTGGACCCGTTCAGAGCCACCTGGAAGCTGGTGGGCATGCCCATCGCTGATGCTGCTACCACCTGAGAGGTAAGCTGCAAGGTGGCGCCGGGTACTAAGTCGGGCGTAGGAATCGTAAATTCGCGGGCCGGGCTGTTATTGGTAAAACCCTCGCCCAGCCACTGCCGGCCCGATTTGGCCAGGTTTACGAGCTCACGCTCGTAGAACTGCCGGTCCAGGAACTGGTTGATGGTGGCCGTGGGGGTACCACTGACGGTGCGGGGAGTACCCACGCGCAAGCCCGGTGCATTGCCGACCGTAACAAAGTAGTAAGCTGTATCGACGTAGGCGTTGAGCTCGTGCTTAAACCGCCGGGTTGTACTATTAGTATCAAGGCTCCAGGTGTGAGGGCCGCGGGCGTAGAACAGAATATAGTCGGCGTCGTCGAAGGAATTATCCGCTTCGCCGGCCACAAAAATGGCATTTTGAGCCAAGTCATCGGGGCGGTAGGCGCTGTTAGCCTGGGGAAGGGTACCCATGGCGTTGCCATAAATCTGGAGGCGGCGCGGGTCAAGACCCTGCGTGATGATTCCCATGCTCTCCAATGCCTTTTTATCCAGCTTGTAAATGCCGCTGTTCGCTACGCCAATCCGAAACCAGTCGCCCTGGGCCAAAACCGAGGATTTGGCGTACGTGCGGGCTTGGGTACCGGCGGGCCGGCCTTGCTCAGTAGCCAGGGAATAGGCGTATTCGAAGGAAACCAACTTTTCGGCCAGTCCGCTCTGGGCGTTGCGGCGTACGGCCGGAATCCGGGCGAAGCTCACGTGGCGGCGCTGTTCCGTGCCGGTGGTTACCGTTGTCGTTGCTGTAGCTGGCAGATTGATGCCATCAAACAGCTTGGCATCAGCAGGGGAGAAAGCCTCGTATACGGCATTGCGCACGGTACCCTGACTAACCCGGCCGATAATACGTACCTGAAAGCTGGGATACTGCTCGCCGGAGCCGAAAAGGGCATCCTTGAACATCGGGACTTTGCGCAGCTGGCCCATTCTGCTACCGGCTTCAATGTAGCCGTTCCAGGTGATTTGCTGCCGGACTACCTGCTCCGGTTGTTGAGCCCAAGATGACCCCAGGGCTCCAGCAGTGAGAAACCATACAACAACCAGGAAAGTAGAGTAGCGCATACTAGGTAGATTCGGGCAATAGGCGGGGCAGAAACAGAGATGAGCTTGCAACACACTCACTATAAAAGCGGTTCATCCCTACACCGGTACTTAACTACCGAAAAGAACAAATATTGTAGAGCTGCTATCCAAAATGTTAGCCGTAGGCTGGCCGCACCACCGACAGCAGTACGTACAACAGCACAATCAGCGGAATGGCGGTGGCTTGCAGTCCGATGAGCAGAATTACGGCCAGCAGCAGAAAGATAAAACGCAGGGAGTTGTCTTGCCAGGTCAGGTTCTTAAACTTGAGGGCGAACAGCGGAATTTCGGCCACCAGCAGCCCGGAAAGCAGTACCGTCAGCCCCAGCAGCACCCACGGATTGAGGATGAAGGAGGTCAGCCCGAATGAGTCGTGGGCCAGGATGAGGGGCAAAGAGGCTACCACCAGCGTACAGGCCGGCGTAGGCAGCCCGATAAAGGAAGTTGTCTGCCGGGTATCGTTGTTGAACTTGGCCAACCGCAGAGCCGAGAAGACCGTCACGATAAAACCCGCGTAAGGCAGCCACTCCGGCAGCCCGCTGCTTTGGCCCAGCAAGTGAAACAGAATGGCCCCGGGTACTACGCCAAATGACACCATGTCGGCTAAAGAGTCAAGGTCCTTGCCGATGGGAGAGGAGGCGTGCAGGGCCCGGGCCAGTAGCCCGTCGGCAAAATCGAAGGCGGCGGCCAGGCCCACCAGGTAGGCAGCCGTTTCGAGGTGACCAGCGAAAATGTTGCACAGGGCCAGGCAACCCGCAAACAGATTGAGGCAGGTAACCGCGTTAGGAAGGTGATTCTTCATGTAAGGGTAAAAGACAAACGGACTTAGCGCAGGAACGGATTGCCTATTCGTTCTGCCCCAATGGTAGTGGCTGGGCCGTGACCGGGATATACCGTCACGGCATCGGGCAGGGTGAGTAGCTCGGTGCGGATGCTGTTGATAAGCGTCTGGTAGTCGCCGCCGGGCAGGTCGGTGCGGCCGATGCTGCCCTGAAACAGCACGTCGCCGCCGATAACCACCTGGGTAGGGGCATGGTAAAACACGACATGGCCCGGGGCGTGGCCCGGCGTGAAGCGCACCTCCAGCTCGGTATTGCCAAACCGGACGGGCGTGCCGGCCGTCAGAAAGCCGGTGGGCTCGGCGGGGCTATACTGGGCGAAGCCGTAGCTGGGCGCGTAGGTCGGCACGGCCCGCAGCGTGGCCAAGTCGGCTTCGTGAATCAGAAACGGAACCTTGTAGGTGTCCAGAATAAACGCGTTGCCGAAAACGTGGTCGATGTGGCAGTGGGTATTCACCAGCAGCACTACCTGCAGCCCCTGGGCCTCGATGAAAGCCTGCAGTGCCTGTTGCTCGGCCTTGTCGTAGCAGCCAGGGTCGACGACGACGCACTGGCCGGTGGCATCATGCAGCAGGTAAGTGTTTTCGGAAAAGGCGTTGAACGTAAAGCCAGAAACGGTCATGCAGCTTAATAAAATAAACCTGGCAGCTGCCAGAGAGATTGGGGAGGTAAGTTACGAGTCTTGCCGCGAACATGCATGGTAGCCCCTGGTCGTCGCCATTGGCTGTGGCGCTACCTTGGGCTTTTGAACACCGTAGCCCCGCCGTTTTCCTCTTACCTTGCCGCCCATGACAAGCTTTGATTACTTGATTATCGGCCACGGTATTGCCGGTGCTGCCTTAAGCTATGAGTTGCGCCGCCGGGGCTACGGCGTGCTGGTACTGGATGCCTACCAGCCGGATTCGGCTTCCAACGTAGCGGCCGGCCTGATGAACCCCGTAGCCGGGCAGCGCTTCGCCCTCACCTGGCGGGCCGACGAGCTGATGACGGCCGCCACAGATTTTTACCGGGAGCTGGCCGTTCATTTCGGCCGGCAGTTCTTTTTCGAAGTGCCTATTCTGAAACTGCTATCCTCGGTGGCCGAGCAAAATGCTATTCTGGCCCGTAGCGCCGATAATCCGTGGCAGGATTTTGTGGCCGAAATCAACCTGGGCCCCGCGCCCCAGGCCGGGTTGCGCCAGGAATTTGGCGGTGTTACCATTCGGCGGGGGGCTACGTGGCCCTGCGCGAGTTGCTGGAGGCCTTGGCCACTGAGGGGCTGCAAAATGGGTGGCTGCGGCGCGAAACTTTTGACCCGCAACAGCTTGTTGTCACCGACAGCGGCGTTGTTTACGGGGAAAGTGTGCGGGCTCGGCATATTATCTTCTGTGAAGGCAGCGCGGCGACGCAAAATCCGTACTTTAACTGGCTGCCGCTGCGACCCAACCAGGGCGAGGTGCTCGATGTGGAGTGCCCGGGCTTATCCGAAGCCCAGGTCCTCAACCGGGGCGCTTACGTAGTGCCACTAGGACAGCAACGCTTTCGGGTGGGAGCCACGTACCGGCGGCCCCCATTTGCGGAATCGATTACCGACGAGGCCCGGCAGGAGCTCAGCCACAAGCTGAGCACGATGACGGACCAGCCGTTTGTGGTGACCGGCCAGCGCATGGGAATGCGCCCGACCGTGCCCGACCGCAAACCTTTGGTGGGTACGCATCCGGCCCGGCCGGTTGTGAGTATATGTAATGGCTTCGGCTCCAAGGGAGTAATGATTGCTCCGCGGCTGGCCGCCCATTTTGCCGATGTGCTGGAAGGCACCGCGGAATTATGGTCCGAGGTCAATATCGAGCGGTATTCTGCGTTATACTTAGCTAGTCTTTCCGAGGCTGGCGTTTCTTCCTGATTTCTCCGCTTTTCGCCTTCTCTATGAAGCACGTATCCTTACTCGTGGCGTTATCGGCAGCAGTGGTGCTGTCGGCGGGAGACGCAGTCCAGGCCCAGTCGGCGCAAGAGCCGTTTGGGCGGGTCCGTATTCAATACAAGGACTTCAACTGGCAGCAGCTCAGCACCCAGAACTTTAACATTTATTACTACGCCGGTGGGGAAGTGGCCGCCCGCCGAGCGGCTGAGTACGCGGAAAAGGAACTGCAGCGCATCACTTCGCTCATCGGCTACTACCCGTACTCCAAAACCACGGTTATGCTCTATAACTCCGTGGGCGACCTGCGGCAGAGCAACGTGGGCCTGGACACTGATAAGTATCAGACCGGTGGCGAAACCGAGCTGCTGCGCATGAGCAAGGTGCAGTTGGCCTTTCAGGGCCAGCAAACGTTGTTTAAGCGCGACTTGAGCAACCAGATTACTAAGGTACTGCTCAACGACATGATGTATGGCGGCTCCCTGAAGGAGGTTATCCAGAGCAGCTACCTGCTGCAGCTGCCCGACTGGTTTGTATCCGGGGCCTCGGCTTATGCCTCCGAAGGCTGGAGCGTCGACATGGACGACTACATGCGGGACATGACCCAGAAAGTGGAGTCGAACCGGCCCGCGCAGTTCTTTGTGCGCAACCCCGAGCTGGCCGGCCAAAGCATCTGGAACTACATTGCCGAGCGCTACGGCTATACCACCATTCAGAACATTCTGAACCTGACGCGCATTACCCGCGACGTGGAGGTGGGCATTAGCAGCTCGCTAAACGTGCCCTACAAGGTGTTTCTCAAGGATTGGGTGGCCTATTACCGCCAGCTCAATGCCCAGCCCCAGACACCGCTGATCCTGCCCGAGGAAAGCACTCAGGTGGTGAAGACTAACCGTAAAGGCATCATTTATTCCCAGACCGTGCTGAGCCCCAACGGCCAGCGCCTGGCGTACGTGTCGAACGAGCGGGGCCGCTACCGGGTAATGGTAGCCAACAAGGATGGCTCGGGCCGCCACGCCATTTACCGCGGGGGCTACAAAACTCCCGACCAGCAGGTAGAAACCCGTCTGCCGGCCCTGGCCTGGCGCAGCAACAGCCAGGTAGCCGTGGCCGGTGAAGTGAAGGGCAACATGAGCCTGAGCCTGGTTTCGGCCGATGCGGGGCCTACCAACTTCGTGTTTCAGTTCGTGGATGCCCTCTTCGGCCGAAACTCTTCCTCGATTTTCAGGCCTTTCTCTCAGGTCTTGGACCTGAACTACTCGCCCGACGGCAAGTCATTGGTCTTTAGTGGGGTGCGTAATGGTCAAAACGACCTGTACGTGCTCCGGGCCGGTAGCCGCACGCCCGAAAAGCTCACCGACGACGTCTTTGACGACGTGCAACCCGTGTTTTTGCCCAACGGCAGCGGCATCGTCTTCAGCTCCAACCGCTGGCTGGACTCGGCCGGCACGGCAAAAGGCTCGTTTGGTAATGTGGTAAACAACTACGACCTGTTTATCTACCACCTTGATGGTCGTACGCAGCCGGTGGAAACTCTGGTCAGCACTATTTCCAACGAAAGCAGGCCCCGGGCCATATCCGACGACGAAATCCTGTTCCTGGGCGAGGAAAGTGGCGTGCGCAGTATCTACCGGTACTTGTTCAAGACCAAGCAACACGTGCCGGTCAGCAGCTTTCTGCCCAACATTGATAATTTCGACTACAACGCTACAACCGGTGCGCTGGGCTTTGTGGCGGCCGATAAGTCGCGCGACTTGGTATACATCTACCCGTCGTACGCGCTGCCCGAAAACCTGATTCTCTACAAAACAGCCCGGCAGGAAACCCTGGAAGACCGGTCGAAAACGCCGGTACGGGCTGCCGCTCCAGCTGCCAAACCCATAGCTGCCGATACCCAGGGCAACAACGCGGCACCGGCCAACGAGCCCCGTAAGAGCGACGGGCAAATCAATACCAGCGACTATCAGTTTGAAGAAGACGCGCCTAGCCGGGTCAACGCCCCGCGTCGCAAGCGTACCGATGTTGTAGCAGCCCTGCCCACCGCCCCGCCGGCGGAGGCATTTTCGGTGGCCGGCCCCTACAAGTATGACAAGCGCTTCAGCATCGACAATGTGGTGTCGTCGCTCTATGCCGACCCCCTGCTGGGGCTGGGCCTAATTGGCCAGGCCAATCTGTCGGATATGTTTGAGGATCACCGCATCCGGGCCGGCATCTTCGCCCTGACCGACCTGCGCACTAGCAACATGTACGCGGAGTACACCAATCTGAAGAAGCGCTACGACTGGAGCATTGGCTATCAGAAGCAGGCGTACTTTTTCGACGCCGAGAATCAGCGGCTGCGCTTTGGCCGCCACGAAGTGTCGCCGACCATTGCCTACCCACTTACTCATAACCTGAGCGTGCGTGGCGGTCCGCGTTTCGTAAACGTAAACCGCACGGTTATCACCAAATTCAGTACCGAGGACGATATCAGCCGCAATTATATCGGCCTGAGCGGGGAACTTGTCTTTGACAACGCCATTTCTACCGGGGTCAATATCATGGAAGGCACCCGCATGAAAATTGGTCTGCTCAAGCTCAACGGCATTGACGACGGGGACCAGAACTTCGGTAAAATCTATATCGACCTGCGGCACTACCAGAAGATTCACCGGCAGATTACCTGGGCCAACCGGGCCAGCTTTGGCTCCTTCTTTGGTAAATCGGCCCAGACTTTCCGCCTCGGTGGTATGGACAACTGGCTGAACGCCCGCTACGAAGATTCCCGCCTAACGCCCACCACAGCCCTGCTCAGCGACCCCACCCAGGTGTTCTACCAGCAGTTCGTGACTAACCTGCGCGGTTTCGACTACAGCAAGCGCAACGGCCCCCGCTACGTGCTGTTCAACTCCGAGTTGCGCGTGCCTATCATTCAGTACCTGTCGCGCAAGCCTATCTACTCGGGCTTCTTCCGCAATCTGCAGCTCACCGCTTTTGGGGATGCCGGCTCGGCTTACTCGGGCTCCAACCCATTCAACGAAAACAACTCGTTTAACACCCAGGTGCGGGGCGGCAACGGCAACGCCTTCACGGCTACCGTCGTGAACTTCCGCAACCCGATGCTGATAGGCTACGGTTTCGGGATGCGGACCACGCTGCTGGGTTTCTACGGCAAGGCCGACGTAGCCTGGGGCCAGGAAGATTACGTGCAGAAAGGTCCGAAATTCTACTTCACGCTCGGCTACGATTTCTAAGCCGGTTCGGGCATCCGCCACCGGTTACGCCGGCACAGATGAGGCACTTGGGGCAACCCGGGGGCCTCATCTGAGTTTTTAGCCTATCTTCCTTTTCCTTTCCAACTCCTTTTTTCCGCTCTTCCTATGAAGAAATGCTTACTCCTGCTTTTGCTGATGATTAGTGCCTGGCTGCCAACCCAGGCCCAGTACCGCACGCCCGGCACTGGCGTCCGCTGGACGCTAGCCCAGCTGCAGGCCGCTTCCGGGGGCTACGTTACGACGGTGGCCGGCGCAGTGCAGGTGAACGACACCATCCGGCTGTCGGCCCGCGACACGCTGGACATCCGCACTAACGCCACTATTAAAATGGCCTCTCTGGCTTTATTTTACGTGGATGGAGTGCTGCTCATTAACCCGCGCGACTCGGTCAAATTCACCGCCATTGACCCAACCAAGCCCTTCCACAGCTTCTCCTTTTCAGCCACTAGCGAAGGTTCCGTGCTGCGCAAAACCGTGGTGGAGTACGGTGGCGGCCTGAAAGTGGTAGACGCCAGCTTGGTGCTCGATAGCTGCGTAGTGCGCTACCAGGTGGCTTCCATCAACAACAGGGCTACCAACAGCGGGGCCATTAGCTTGTCGGGCGGCACGCCGCGCATTACCAACTGCCGCATCTATGGCAATGCCCGCTCCGGTATCCTGAGCCCTTCGAACCGGCCCACTTCCCCCATTATCCGCAACAACGTGCTGGTGGCCAACAGCACCGAGAATGGCAACTGGCCCCAGATTAACCTGGGCATTGGAGGCGCTACGCCCATTATTATTCAGGGCAACCTGGTAGTAGGTCGTTTCCAGATGGCGGGTGGCATCAGCGTTTCCAACCTACTGGGCACTGCCGCCGTGAGCCAGGTTCTGATCCGGCGCAACATTGTGCGCAACAACCGCTACGGTATTGCCATTGTCGGGGGCAATATCACGAGCTATATCACCCAGAACGTTGTCGCCGATAACAACATTAACCCCAACGCCCAGACCGGCGGCAGCGGGCTGAACTTCAATGGTACCCAGACGCAGGTAGGGGTGGTGTCGCGCAACATCATTCGCGGCAACCTCTACGGCGTGACCCTACAACGCTCTAATACCGGTACGCCGGCCCCGCGCGTGAGCTTCGGCGACCTGAGTAGCACTGATACAACCAATGTGGGTCGTAACCTGCTGACGGGTAACGGTAACGGAGGGCAGGTGTACGATATCTACAACAACACCGCCGAAAGCTTCAAAGCCGAAAACAATGACTGGGGCACCAACTCGGCCGCTGAAATTGAGGCTCACGTCTACCATCAGCCCGATAACGCCGCCCTGGGCCTAGTCGATTTCCTGCCATTCCGCACGCCGATACTGGCCGCCCATTCGGCCCAGGTGCTGACTACGGCCGTGTATCCTAATCCGACTACGAGCTTCATCACCTTTGAGCTGAATAAATCCACGGTGCCGGCCGAGCTGCGCGTGCTCGATTTAACGGGCCGCGTGGTGGCTACCTACGCCGCCCAGCCCGTGCAGGGGCGTCTGATATTTTCAACCCAGGCACTGGCCGCCGGCCTCTATACTTACCGCCTGACTCAGGAAAGTGCTACCACTACCGGGAAGTTTGCCGTAGCTAAGTAGGCCTGCCGCCTCCTAAAAAAAGCCTTCTGCTCTCCGCAGAAGGCTTTTTTGTTGCCCAACTATTTACTGCCCAACCGGGCTGGTGGCGAATAATGAACTTAGGTGAGGCCTATCCGGAGGTTGGGTTGTATCTTTGCGGCCCTGTTCACCAGCCGCTGTACCGTGTTGCTCCTCCGCGAGATTTGGTATTTGATTCAGAAGGACTTCCGCTTGGAATGGCGGCAGCGCGCCGCCCTCAGCGGGATGCTGCTCTACGTGGGCAGCACCGTATTTGTGTGCTACCTGAGCTTCGCTCTGCGTGGTGGCGAGCTGCCAGTACCCGCCTGGAACGCCCTGTTCTGGATTATTCTGCTTTTTACCGCCGTGAATGCCGTGGCCAAAGGGTTTTTACAGGAAAGCCGTGGCCGGCTGCTCTACTATTACACTTTGGTGCAACCCCAGGCCGTTATTATGGCCAAGATTGTGTATAACGCCCTGCTACTGTTAGGGTTGGCACTAGCTGGCTTCGGGCTGTACGCCGTTGTGCTGGGCAACCCGGTGCAAAACCTGCCGCTGTTTCTGGCCAACGTCGTGCTGGGTGCCGTGGGCTTTGCTTCCACGCTAACCCTGGTGTCGGGTATTGCGGCCAAAGCCACCAATAGCAGCACGCTGATGGCTGTGCTGGGCTTTCCGCTAATGGTGCCCATGCTGCTGCTGCTTATCAAAGTATCCAAGAACGCGCTGGACGGGCTGGAGTTTGAGGCCAGCCGCAGCTCCCTGCTCACACTGGTGGCTCTGAACATGATTGTGAGTGCCGTGTCGTACCTGTTGTTTCCCTTCTTATGGCGGAGCTAATGCAAAAGCGCGGCGGGTTAAACGATAAATCTGCTTTGCAAGTTGTGACAAATCAACCTGCTTGCCTGTTATTCCTGCGTCCTGTGTTGGTTCGTCCAGCGCAGCTTACCGATTGCTGCTCATGAAAAACAACTGGTGGAAAGCGCTGGCCGTGGTGCTGCTGCTGTATACGGCGGTGGCAGGCTTGCTCGTGCCGGTGCCCCGGCTGGCTATTCTAAACGAAACCATCCGCAACCTGTATTTCCACGTGCCAATGTGGTTCGGCATGACCTTCATCCTGATTGCCTCGGTCGTGTACTCGGTGCGCTACCTGCGCAACCCGTTGCCCGAGCTGGATATCCGCTCCCACGAGGCGGCCCGTACCGGTATTCTGATGGGCTGCGTGGGTTTGGCTACGGGCAGCATCTGGGCCAAATATACCTGGGGCACGTGGTGGACCAACGACCCCAAGCTCAACGGCGCGGCCATTGCCATGCTGATTTATGGCGCATATCTGGTGCTGCGCTCCTCTTTTACCGACGAGCAGCAGCGGGCCCGGATTTCGGCCATCTACAACATCTTCGCCTTCGCCACGGCTATGCCGCTCTTCTACATCCTGCCCCGCCTCACCGACTCGCTCCATCCCGGCGCGGGCGGCAACCCGGCGTTTGCCAAGTACGACCTCGACGACAATATGCGCCTGGTGTTTTACCCGGCCGTTATTGGCTGGACGCTACTGGCCTTCTGGCTGGCTCAGGTGGCCAGCCGCATTGCTCTGCTCAAACAAAAAGTATATGAAAAACAGCTTGCCTAAGCTCCGTTCGGCTCTGGTGCTGCTGGTGGCCCTGCTGCTGCCCGTGTTCCACGCCGCTGCCCAGTCGGCTACTGGCGCTGACTCGCCCGAAATGGCCGATACCCTGCGCCAGAACGGTAAAATCTACGTGGTAGTGGCCGTCATTACCGTGGTGTTGGCTGGTTTGCTGGCCTTCCTCGTGTCGCTCGACCGTAAGGTGGGCCGCCTTGAGCGGGAGCTGAAAGACTAGCAAACAAAAAAGTCAATTCGGCTACCTGACAAAGATCAGGCGGCCGGGTGCAAAATGAATTCCGACCCGACGGATTTTTCGGGGACCTTTGGTTGTTCAGTAAAGCCGGCCCATCGAGTCCGGCGCTGTTGAAGCATCATGAAAAAATCTCATCTCTTCGTCATTGGCATCATTGCCGTTGCTATTGTCATCATCATGAGTACCGTGGGCGATGCCAGCGTGTACGTCTCGTTCCGCGAGGCGCGGGAGCGGGCCGCCGATGGCAACCTGACCAAAGTACACGTGGTAGGGCGTCTGCCGCGCGATGGGCAAAAGAACATTCTGGGCCTGGAGTATAACCCGACGCTGGACCCGAACTACTTTGCCTTTACCCTGGTCGATACCAACCGCATTGCCCAGCGCGTGATTTACTTCAACCCCAAGCCCCAGGATTTCGACAAGTCGGAGCAGGTGGTTATCACTGGGGCTATGCGCAACGACGTGTTCGTGGCCGACAAGATTTTGCTGAAATGTCCTTCCAAGTACGTGGAGAAGGACATTAAGGGCGCTACCGCCTCAGTTAATTAGTAATCGGGAAGTAAGAGTCCCTACTTGAGTAGCTACGGGCATTAAATTGTACCACAGTGGCTTGAGTTGTAATTCTTATTGCCTGATTCTTAATTCTTAATTAAGAAAACATGCTTAATACCTTCATCGGTGACCTGGGGCACCTGAGTGTTATCGTGGCTTTTGTGGCTGCCACGGTAGCGGCTTACTCCTATTATATGGCGGCCCGCAACCAGCCGCTCGGGGAAACCGATGGGTCGTGGCTGCGCATTGGGCGCGGTGCGTTTTTACTGCACAGCGTGGCGGTAATTTCCATTATCGTCTGCCTGTTTACCATCATCTACACTCACCGGTACGAGTACTATTACGCCTGGAGCCACTCCAGCAACCACCTGCCGGTGCACTACATGATTTCCTGCTTCTGGGAAGGGCAGGAGGGCTCGTTCCTACTCTGGATTTTCTGGCATGTATGCCTGGGCCTGGCCATCATGCGCTTTCACCGTAAGTGGGAGGCCCCGGTAATGGCCGTATTTGCTTTCGTGCAGCTCTTCCTGACGTCCATGATTCTGGGTGTGGTGGTGCTGGACGTAAAGCTGGGCTCCTCGCCCTTCATCCTGCTGCGCGACTTCCTGGTTGATCTGCCGGTGTTCAAGATGAACCCCAACTTTGTGCCCAAAGACGGTACTGGCCTCAACCCGCTGCTGCAGAACTATTGGATGGTGATTCACCCGCCCACGCTGTTCTTGGGCTTTGCCCTGACGCTGGTGCCATTTGCCTTTGCTATTGCTGGCCTCTGGAAAGGGGAGCTTATCAAATGGGTTAAACCTTCCCTGCCCTGGGCGCTGCTCGGTGGCCTCGTGCTGGGCGTAGGGGTTATGATGGGCGCTTACTGGGCCTACGAAACGCTGAACTTCGGCGGCTACTGGAACTGGGACCCGGTTGAAAATGCCGTCTACATTCCTTGGCTGGTGCTGGTGGCCGCTATTCACGGCATGGTGCTGTGGCAGCGCAGCCGCACGGCTTTGCGCACGTCTTTCGTGCTGGTTATTGCCTCCTTCCTACTCATTCTCTACGCTACTTTCCTGACCCGGAGCGGCGTGCTGGGCAATGCCTCAGTGCACTCCTTTACCGATCTTGGGCTGTCGGGCCAGCTGCTGATTTACCTGATGGCCTTCGTGGTGCTGGCTATTTGGCTGCTCGTAGCCCGCTGGAAGTCGATTCCGGTTTCGGAGAAAGAGCTAACTACGTACAACCCCGAGCTGTGGGTATTCGTGGGCGCTACGGTATTGTGCCTGGGTGCTTTCCAGGTGCTGTTCACGACCAGCATTCCGGTGTATAATGCCTTCCTGGGCTTCCTGGGCATCAAGTCGAACCTGGCGCTGCCCGCCGACCAAATTGCGCACTACACCAAAATACAGCTGTGGATGGGCGTGCTGGTAGCTTTCCTGACGGGCCTGGCCCAAATCATGTGGTGGCAGAAGAACGATAAGGAAACCCTCACCAACTCCTTGGCCGTGCCCGGCATGATTACACTGCTCAGCGCGGCCCTCGTAATTCTGCTGGTACGCTACAACAAGCTGCAGATGAGCCCGGTCTACATCGTGCTGCTCACCACCGGCCTGTTTGGCGTGCTGGCCAACCTGGGAGTAGTCCTGACGCTGGTTCGGCGGCGCGTGGCGCTGTCGGGCGGTGGTATTGCCCACATCGGTATTTCGCTAATGCTGTTGGGTATTCTGGCCTCGGCCGGCTACTCTAACATTATTTCCAAGAACGTGTCGGGTATGGTGTACTCCAAGGAGTTTCCCGAAGATCTGAACCGTGACAACGTGCTGCTGTGGCGCAACGAGTCGGCCCCGATGGGCGGCTACGACATCAGCTACACCGGCCAGTACTACGACGTGCCCGGCGTGCCTGGCTACGTCAACAAGGAGTTACTTTTCCGCACCGACGACGAGTACAAGGCTCTGGCCCGCGCCGACATCAAGGCCGAAGGCAAAGTGTATTACAAGGCTGGTGACACGGTCGAAATCCTGCCCGAAAACACTTACTATAAGGTTGATTACAAGGAAAAGAAGTCGGGCAACACCTTCACGCTGTATCCTCGGGCCCAGGTAAACGAGGAAATGGGCGGCCTGCTGGCCTCGCCAGACATCAAGCGTTTCGCCAGCCACGACATATACTCCCACATTAGCTCCGTGCCCGACCCCAGCAAGGAAAAGGACTGGAGCGAAGTAAAGGAGCACGTGCTGTCCATCGGCGACACGATTTACCTGAACGACTACTTCGCCGTGTTCCGTGGCGTAGAGCCAGCCCACGAAACGGCGGGCCTGGGCCTGGCCAAGGGTGACCTGGCCATTCAGGGCGATTTTCTAGTATTTGGCGAGAAGAAGCAGTACCACGTACACCCCATGTTTGTGGTGCGCAACAGCCAGGTAGGCCGCGTATCGGATGAGGTAGAAGACCTGGGTCTGCGCATGGTGTTCATCAACGTGGACCCCACCAAGCAGAAGTTCACCTTCGGCGTAAGCACCACCCAGAAGGACTATATCATCCTGAAGGCCATGGAGAAACCCTTCATCAATTTGCTCTGGAGCGGTACGCTGCTGATGGCTCTTGGTTTCGGTATGGCCCTGGTAAAACGCCGCCGCGAAGCTCGTGTGGCCGAAGCCAAAACTCCTGCCGCAGCGCCGGTGAAAGTGCGTAAGGCTAAGCCTCAAGTAGCCGCGTAAGGCTGCCGCTATTTGTCACAAAAAAGCCTGTGCTGGATTCAGCACAGGCTTTTTTGTGAGCTTTACTGTCGTCACGCTGGTTATGTTCCGCGCAATACTAGGAGAGTTAAGTAATTGCTGGTAATGGCCCAGTAGATATTAAAACCAACGAGCTAGAGCTTATTCTCTCGCTCTCAACTTTATAGTTTACCTAGTATGCCTTTAAGTAAAGCGCTAATCAGGCAATCTGTGCTTGGCGTGGCTTCGTAGGGTGGCAGCTGCCTGAACCCTCCCGAAGGGGCTGAGACTATAAAAAACCCAATAAAAAAGGGCAGCCCCAGGGCTGCCCTTTTCGAATTCCGAAACCGAAGAAATTACTTCTGGATCGAAATGTTACGAACCGAGAAGTCGTTGCCCGACTTCACTTTCAGGACGTACATGCCGCCGGCCAGGTTCGACAGGTCCAGCTTGTTGAGCTGGTTGTCTCGTACCGAAGCCGTGTGCACGATCTGGCCCAGCGAGTTCATTACTTCCACCTGCATAGCACCTTTGGCGTTAGCACCTTTGATGTCCAGGTTGAAGAAGCCCGTCGAAGGATTCGGGAATACGTTGATAGCGTAGTCCAGAGCAGCCGAAGTCCCGGTGATAGCCGTAGCCGTTACCTGCAGGTTGTCAACAGCAATGTAGAACTGGTCGGCAGCACTCATGGCATGGAAGCCGATGTAATAGTTACCCGTAGCGGTAGGCGTAATGGGCAGTACTGGAATGGTGCTGGTTGCGTTGGCATCCAAGTACGTGTTGGCAACAATAGAGCTGCTGCTCCACAGGGTCGTCGTCTGACCAGCGGGGCTAGCCGAGCTGCCGTATTTCACTTCCATGCTCTCGGGGTAGAGGGTGTTACCGCTAGTGCGGTATTTAAACGAAAGCTGGTAACGGTTGCCGGTGCGCAGCAACAGTGGGGGAGTGTAGAACCAGTCGTTGCCGGCAGTTGTGGCGTCCTCGTTGTAGTAGTAGGTCATGGCGTTTGGAGCCGAAGACGCTACAACGATAGGACCCTGGCTGCCGGGTACGTTGTTGCGGTTTTTCCACGATACGGTGTCAGCGTTGGTGTTAGCAACTGAAATACCGCAGGGCAGTACGCCGCTGGCTACGGCATCGAAGTTCTCCGTGTAGGGGAAAGTCGTAACCGCCGTCGGGTTGCAGAGCGTGGTCAGGGTGTATGGGCCCGACAGGCTCTGCTCAGTAGCGCTGCACGTAGAGCGGACATACACCTGATACGTGGTAGAAGGGGTCAGGCCCGTCAGGTTGGCGGGCGAAGCCGTGGCAGCTACCGTCGTGCCGCCCGTAGCGGGGTTAAAGCCGGGAGCACCATAGATCAGCGAGTAGGTTGCACTCGTGCTCGGGGCGTTATATACTACCTGGGCCGTGGTGGCGTTCGGGGTAATGTATACGCCCGATACGGGGGCGCAGGTAACCCGGTCGAAGCGGTACGTACGACCGGCATCGGGCAGGAAGGTGTTACGCGTAAAGTGCGGCGGAATAAGTCCGCCCGAATCGGTAACGAAGATGGTTGTGGTCCAGGCCGTGGCGCTGGAAGCCTTTTGGGCAAACAGACGGTCGGTCAAGTTGGCGCTGGAGCCTTTCAGGCCTACCAGGAAGCCGATACCAACGGGCGCAGCCGTGCCGGCCGTCCAAGTGCCGTACACAAACTCAATGCGGTTTGAGCCCTCGTAGAGTTTCACCTGAAACTGCATCGTGGCGAACTGAGCCGTCTTGTCGGCCAGGTTTTCCCACTGAATCGTGCAAACCCGGCTGCCGGCCGTACCCGTGGTAGCTACCCGGAACTCCGTAGGCGAGGCCGTCTGGTTCGGCGAGCCTGCCAGGTCAACGCCGCCCAGCGGGGCAATGATGTTCACGTCGGGAGCCGCAATGTAGTTCGTAATGTTGGCCGCTGGAGCAGTAGTGCCCAGCTTGATGAGGCCGTTGGTGTTCAGTACGAAATCCGTGAAAGCCGTCCGGTTGAAGGTAAACGAGAAGCCGATTGGAATAACTGCCGAGTTGGCGTCATCGTTATTGGCCACCGTAATGGCAGTGCCAGTGGTGCCCAGATCGGTATAGGTGCCGGCCACGTTTTGCGAACCAGCCGGTCCATAGTCCAGCCCTTGGGCCTGAGCTGCTGTAGCTCCACCAGCTAGCAGGGCGGCCAAAGCCAGCTTCTGCCAACGTTGCGTTGAACGACCCGTTTTGTACCAGTTTGTCATAAAGAATGGATTGGAAAGAGGGAAAAATTGAAAGGTTTTAGAAAAAAGTCTGTGTTGTTGAAATGCCCAATATTGGGTTGCTTCGAATACAAGGTGCTAAAAATCCTTGAAAAAACAGAAGCCGAAAAAAACAAACATTTCTGCGGCGTACCTTCCGGCTTCCTTCTGATTCATTTTGCTTTCCATGTATCACCCTTCTAGTGGGCGGCGAATCTTGTTGCTGGGGGCCGGCCGCGTTGCCCAGCACCTAGGGCCGGCCTTGTGGCGGGCCGGCCACACGGTAACCCACGTCTGGAGCCGGACCCTAGCCTCGGCCCAGGCAGTAGCAGCCCAAGTGCCCGGCGCATTGCCCATCTCCAGCCTCGACCTGCAAAGCCTGCCCGCCGCTGACCTCTATATTCTTTGCGTGCCCGATGGGGCCGTGCCCGCCGTGCTGGCCGAAGCTGCCTTTCCGGCCGGCGCCCTGGTCGTGCACACGGCTGGAGCCCTGCCGCTGGCGGTATTTGCGCCTTACCCGGCGCTGCGGGGCGGCGTCCTGTACCCGTTGCAGACGTTCAGCCCCGGCCGGCTTATTGAGTGGTTGAGCGTGCCCATCTGCGTGGAAGCGGGCACGGCTGCCGACCAGGACCTGGTGGCGGAAGTGGCCCGGAGCCTTAGTCAGGTGGTGGAAATAGTAGCTACGCCCCAGCGGCAGGCAATACACGTGGCGGCCGTTTTTGCCTGCAATTTCACCAACCACCTGCTCGGTATCGGCCACGCGCTGGTGCAGGAGGCTGGCCTGCCTTTCACGCTGCTGGAGCCTTTGATTCGGGAAACCGTGCAAAAGGCCCTGGCTCAGCCGCCCTTTACGGTGCAGACCGGCCCGGCAGTGCGCCAGGATACGGCCACCCTCGACCGGCACCGCGAGTTGCTGCTCGGCCATCCGCAGTGGCGGCAGATTTATAACGAGCTAACAGCCAGTATTCAAGCTACGTAAAGAAGGTGCCGGCAAAACAAGCCGCCGGGTCCGCCGCTTTAATTACGGGCCGGGGTGCGTACCTTTGCCCCAAATTCTGCTCTGCTCAAGTTTCTACTCCGTGAAAGTCGTCAATATTACCTTCCAGTTTCAAGACGGCCAGCCCGACCAGACGCACGTAGCAGCGGAAGGTGAATCGGTGCTGGACGTGGCTTTGAACAATGGAATTCAGCTGCAACACAACTGCGGCGGCGTCTGTGGCTGCTCTACCTGCCACGTGTACGTGCTCAAGGGCGAGAATGACCTGCCCGAAATCAGCGACAAAGAAGAAGATTTCATTGACCGCGCCGTCAACCCACGCATCAACTCCCGCCTGGGCTGCCAGTGCGTGATGCAGGGCAACGAAGACGTAGTTATCCTCATTCCGCGCCAGGAATTCCTGGGACACTAGTTTTTAATGTGTTTGAATGGGAGAAATGTGTTTAATATGCTGCAACAGAGCGTATAAAACCATTTCCGCATTTAACCACATTTCCACATTTTTCCATATTCGACCCAATGGCCCATTTTGAGCTGCCTATCCACTGGAACGACCACGAGGACATTGCCATGGCCTTGTACGAGAAGTTCGGGGACTCTTTTGACGAAGCAAAGATTTACCGTATTCGCTTCACCGACCTGCTGGAGTGGGTGCTGACCCTGCCCAACTTCGTGGGAACCCGCGAGCAGGCCAACGAAGGCCACCTCGAGCAGATTCAGGCCAAATGGGTGTACGAGTGGCGCGATAACCAAAACTAGCGCTTCACTGGTGGCCCGGCCGCCAATTCGATTTTCTTGATCAGTTACCTATGAGTGCAAACGGTACTAGCCCGGATTTATCTGCTATCAAAGCCTTTATATTCGACGTGGACGGGGTGCTGACCGATGGTACGCTGCTGGCCCTGAATTCGGGGGAGCAGGCACGCGCCTTCCACATCCGCGACGGGTATGCTATTCGCCATGCCCTGGCCCGCGGCTACCGCGTCATTATCATCTCGGGCCGGGAGGAAGAAGGGGTGCGCCGTCGCCTTGAATCTCTGGACGTGCACGACATCTTTCTGGGCGTGGCCGACAAGATGAAAATCTTCAATACCTATATCAACACCTATCGTCTCGACCCGGCTCACATTGCCTACATGGGCGACGATATGCCCGATATCGAAGTGATGCGCCGTTGTGCCATAGCCGCCTGCCCCGCCGATGCCGCCGCCGACGTGCAGCGCATCAGCAACTATACGTCGGCCTTGCCTGGCGGCCACGGTGCTGTGCGCGAGCTGGTAGAGGCCGTGATGAAGGAGCAAAAGACCTGGTATTAATGCAGCTCAGGTCCAAGTTGTTGGCAAATAAGTGGGGAAGCTGAACGGGGCAAAGCGTAATTGCGGTTTTCCAAATTCCCTTTATATTTACCCAAACATCCATTCATCCATTTTCTTTTTTTTAGTTTCATGAAAACAGGAACCGTAAAATTCTATAATGAGTCGAAGGGCTACGGCTTCATTACAGAAGATGGCACGAAGGAAGACTTCTTCGTCCATGTAACCGGCCTTAACGGGGGCCAGATCCAACAGAATGACCGCGTGGAGTTTGACACGCAGGAAGGCCGCAAGGGTGTTAATGCGGTTAACGTAAAGAAGCTGTAGGCTTTCGGCCTTAATAGGTTTTTTGCTTTCTAGAAAGCCTCTCCCTTTGGAGAGGCTTTCTTTTTGCCTGCCAGCAAGCCCAACCGTAGAGCCTTATCTGCTGCTTTTGAGCCATCTTTACGGTTCCTACTTCTGGTGTATCTATGGCCCGTTCAACTCCCCGGCCGGTGGCAGCAGCGGGCAACGGGGGCGGCTGGCCACCCTTGCTGCGCCTGATCCGCTTTCCGAACCTGCTCATCATGGCCCTGTGCCTGGCCCTGGTGCAAACCTGCCTGCTGCGCCCCGCCGACCCGCTGGCAGCCCTGCTTTCGGTGCGCTTTATTTTGCTGGCCGTAGCCGCCCTCAGCGTAGCCGCCGCCGGCTACATCATCAATGATTACTACGACGTCAAGATTGACGTCATCAACCGGCCCGACCGGCTGGTGGTGGGGCGTGTGGTGAACCGGCGGCACGCCATGTTGGCTCATTTGCTGCTCTCGGGCCTGGGCGTGGGCCTGGCCGGGCTGTTGTCGCCGGTGCTGGGCGCCGTCAATATGGGCTCGGCCCTGCTGCTGTGGGGGTATTCGGCCCGGTTTAAGCGGCTGGCTTTGGTCGGCAACCTCAGCATCGCTTTACTTACGGCCGCCTTGGTGCTCTTGCCCGAGCTGCAGCTGCGCACCGGTCAAACCACGGTGTGGGTCTATGCCCTGGCCGCTTTCCTGCTGACCGTAGTGCGCGAAATTGTGAAGGACGTGGAAGATATGCGCGGCGATGCCGAGCATGACTGCCGCACGCTACCCATTGTGTGGGGCGTGGCCCGCACTAAGTGGGCTGTGGGCTTTTTTCTGCTGAATCTGGTCATTCTGGTGGTGGGCGGTGTGCTGCACAGCCTGCGCGAGCAGCACTGGCTGCTGGGTGGCTGGCTGCTGCTCACCGTACTGATACCGGCCTTCGGGCTGGGTCGCTACCTGGCCCGCGCCGACCGCCGCCGCGACTTCGCCCAGCTCAGCGCTTGGTGCAAGTGGATTATGCTGGCCGGTGTGCTGTCGATGGTACTTGTGCGGCTCTACTAAAACCGTAGGGGAGAAGGTTGCGTTAGGGTAGCTAGAGCAGCTGAACGGTAAGTGTTCAGCTTAGTTGCTATCCTTTTCTGCTTCAATTCCTTAGTATGCGCTTTCTATACCCGCTGCTGGCCCTGCAAGTGCTGGCCGCCGCTGCCCACGCCCAAACTGCTCCCGTCATTCCGGACATTGCCCTGCCGGAAGCTCCTGCCCCCATTGGTGCCGCGGTAGCGCCGGCCGTCAAGAACCCGGCCGACAAGCCCAACTTTATACCGGTGCCGGTGCTGTTTTACCAGCAGGAAACCGGTTTCGGCTACGGTGGGGCCATTTTGCCAGTGTGGCGCTTCGGCGAGGACAGCACCGTGCGCAAATCCAACGCCCGCCTGATTGCCTGGTATACCCAGAAAAAGCAGAGCACAATTCAGCTCACGCATACCGTTTTCACGCCCAACGAGAAGTTTTACTTCGCTGGTGAGCTGAGCCAGTATGACCTGTCGTTTTTCTACTATGGCCTAGGCAACAACACCAAATCCAGCGACGAATCGACTATTGGCTACAAGCTGTTCGTGTTTGATGAGAAGTTTATGCGGCGCATTACGGCTCACAACCTCTACGGCGGCTTGCGCTACCGCCTGACCAACACCAGCAAGGTGCGTGTCATTGAGGATATTAATGAAAACCGGCCGAGTCTGTTCCGCAACCTGCCCCAAAAAGAGCAGGAGGGGGGCATCGTATCGGGCCTGGGCCCCTCGCTGCTCTACGAAGGCCGCGACAATGTGCTGGCTACCTACCGCGGCATTTACATTGATGCCCACGCGCTGTTCACGGGCAAAGGCCTGGGCAGCGACTACACATTTCAGCGCTACCAGCTCGACTTGCGCTACTTCCGGCCGCTGTTGGGTTCCAACAACACGATTCTGGCGCTGCAATACCTGGGGCAATTTCATTCCGGCAGCGTCCCGTTCCGGGAGCTGGGCGGCCTGGGCGCTAACCTGGGCGGTTCGCAGTATAATAACGCCGGCCTGATGCGCGGCCTCTACGAAGCCCGCTTCCGGGGCCGGCAGATGATGACGGCTCAGGCCGAAGTGCGGCAGCATTTGTTCTGGCGCATCGACGGGGCGGCTTTCCTCGGCGCTGGTCAAGTGGGCGACAAAGTAGGCGAGTATAGCTTCGGCGACACCAAGCTGGCCGGCGGCGCGGGGCTGCGTTTCCGTTTCAACCGCCGCGACCGGCTCAACATCCGCCTCGATTACGCCGGCGGCACCGATACGGCCCCGAGCATTTATTTTGCCGTTGGCGAAGCTTTCTAAATAGCTTTCCGCCGGCTTTGGCTACTGGCAGCCCCGCTGAGGTTCTCGGCGGGGCTGCCGTGTTTTTGGCCCGGCCAAAACGGAGCATTTCGCAACTGCTGAGAAGTTGAAAGCAAGGTGTTTAGAATAGGATAATTTGTTGCTTATTTGGCAATCAGCCCCACCGCCTATTCTACTGCATGCGCCTTTTTTACTCCTGTTTATTGGGTAGTCTGCTGGCTACCCGTGCCTATTCGCAGACGCCTGCACCAGCTTCGGCGGCTATGCCCGAGCCAGCTGCGCCAGTAGCGGCCGTGACCAAACCGGCCAAGCCCAGCTTTCTACCCTTCCCGATTGTGTTTTCCCAGCCCGAAACTGGCGTTGGCTACGGGCTGGCCATGCTGCCAGTGTGGCGCTTTGGTCAGGATACCACTGCGCGCAAGTCTAACGCCCGCCTGGTAGTGTGGCGCACCCAAAACAACCAAAGTCTGGTGCAGCTGACCCACAACGTCTTCACACCGGGCGAAAAATTCCTGGTTAACGGCGAGCTGAGCTACTTTTACAAGTACCCCATCAACTACTACGGCTTTGGGCCCAACACCAGCCGCGACGACGAATCCACGATTGAGTATAAGCTCATCATCGTCAACCAGCGGGTGCTGCGGCAGGTGCGGCGCAACGTATTTGCCGGGCTGCAATACCGCCTAACCAACCTGCGCGACGTACAGGTGCGCAAGAACATTGACGAAGGCACGCCCCAGCAACGGCCCAGCCTGCTGCTACAGCGGCCCGGGGAAGAGTTGCAGGCCAGTACTGTAGCCTCCGGCGTAGGCCCGGCTTTCCTCTACGACGGCCGCGACAATATTCTGAGCGCCTACTCGGGTAACTACCTGGAACTCTCGGCCCTGTTCAACGGCCGCGCCCTGGGCAGCGACTTTCGTTTCACCCGCTACTTGCTCGATGCCCGTCACTACCAGCCGCTGGGGCGGAATAGTAAAACCATCCTGGCAACGCAGCTGGTGGGGCAGTTTCACAGCGGGCACGTCCCGTTTCGGGAGCTGGCCAACCTGGGCGGCGACAAAATTCTGCGGGGCTACTACGAAGGCCGCTACCGTGACCGGCAACTGGTGGCCTTGCAGGCCGAGCTACGTCGGCCTCTGTTCTGGCGCTTCAACGGAGCCATTTTCGGCAGCCTGGGCCAAGTCGGCAACACGGTGGGCGACCTGGGCCGCAACGAGCTGAAGGCCATTGGGGGGGCGGGTCTGCGCTTCAAGTACAACCGCCGCGACCGGCTCAACATCCGCTTCGACTATGGCCTGGCCCGCGACGGCTCGACGGGCTTTTACTTCAGCATCGGCGAGGCCTTCTAGGGGTTCGGGCTAACTAGCAGGGGAGGAGGCGCGTAGGAAAGACTTCACCTTTTCTCTGCGCTGTATGAACTCCTCCTACGCTTCCTATGCCTACGCCCTGCTCCGCATCGTGGTCGGCTTGCTTTTCGCCATGCACGGCAGTCAGAAGCTGTTGGGCTTTCCCGGCGACGGTTCGGGTATGCCCCTCGCGTCCTTGATGGGCGTGGCCGGTATTATCGAACTAGTGGGCGGACTGCTCATCATGCTGGGCTTGTTTACCCGCCCGGCGGCTTTTCTGGCCAGCGGCACTATGGCGGTGGCCTACTTCATGGCTCACTTTCCCAAGCATCCGCTGCCCATCATCAACGAGGGCGAGCTGGCCGTGGTGTACTGTTTTGTTTTCCTGTTTATAGCCGCCTACGGGTCCGGCATCTGGAGCCTCGACAGCCTGCGCACCAACCGTCCGGTAGCCGGAGCGGTGTAGTCGTGCACCCTGGCTGCTGGCTGGTCGATGAAAGCGGCGCGCCAGTCGAGGCAATGCGCGGGGCAGTCCATTGCGCGCACCTAAGGCCCGGCGTGGTAGTAAGTTTGGGCTTTTCAACCTTGGGCTGACCTGCATGGCTGCGTTTCCAATCCGGCGTTATCTGACGCCCTTAATCCACGTGTTGATGTGGGGCCTGTTTGGCCTGAGCCTAGTGCTGCTCAACCCACTGCTGGGTCGTTTTGAGCTGCCCTGGCAGTTTTGGGCCAAGCAAGCCTTGGTATTCGGTTTGTGGATTGTCGCGTTTTACCTGACAGCCTACGTGAGCGTGCCCCGCCTGCTGTTTCGCGGGCACGCGGGCTGGTTTGTGCTGGTAATCCTGCTTACGGCGGCTGTCGTGATGGCCTTGTCCCAGCTGGCCGAGTCGGCTCTAAACCTGCAGACGCTCATGGACCAGCATCTACGGCCGCCGGGTGGCTTTCGGGGCGGCGGAGGGGGCAATGGTGGCCCGTTTCGGCTCCGACCCCGCCGCTTCGATATGGTGGGGTTGCTTACGACGCTGCTCGTGCTGGGCATCAGTACCAGCGTGGCGGCGGTGCAGAAGTGGCAAACCGACACCGAGCGGCGGCAGGAACTGGAACAGCAGAAAGTGCATTCCGAGCTCAGCTTTCTGAAGGCCCAGATCAATCCGCACTTTTTCTTCAATACGCTCAACAACATCTACGCCCTAACGGTGGTCGACGCGGCGGCGGCCCGGCAGGCCATTCACACCCTCTCGCGCATGATGCGCTACGTGCTCTACGAAACGCCCGCCGACACGACTTCCTTGGTCAAGGAACTGGCCTTTGTGCAAGACTACGTGGCCCTGATGAAGCTGCGCCTGACCGAGCGGGTGCAGGTGGAGCTGGAGTGGCCCGAGCCCGTGCGCGACGTGCCTATTGCGCCCATGCTGCTTTTGCCCTACGTCGAAAATGCCTTTAAGCACGGGGTGAGTGCCACTCAGCCCAGCCGGATTCGAGTGGCCGTGCGCCAGGCCTCGGCCAACGTGCTGGAGCTGGAAGTGTGCAATACGCTCTTTGCCGCCAGCGCCACCAGCCTCGACGAGGGCAGCGGCATCGGGCTGGCCAACACGCAGCGCCGCCTCGATTTGCTCTATCCCGGCCGCTACGTGCTGCGGGTGGAAGCAACCACGCCGGAAGGCGAATTCTGCGTTTTCCTAACCTTGCACACCGTATGACTATCCTCAAATGCATTGCCGTCGATGATGAGCCCCTGGCTCTGGGCATGGTGGCTGCCTTCATCGAGCAAACGCCCTTTTTGCAGCTGGTAGGCAAGTATTCGAGCGGGGTAGAAGCCCTGCGTAGCCTGCACGAGCACCCCGACCTGGATTTGCTCTTTCTCGATATTCAGATGCCCGAGCTGACGGGCCTGGAGCTGGCCCGGGTGCTAGACCGCGGCACGCCCGGCACCGGTCCGCGCATTATTTTCACGACGGCCTTCAACCAGTATGCCCTTGACGGCTACCGCGTTGATGCTCTCGACTATTTGGTCAAGCCCTTCAGCTACGAGGAGTTTCTGCGGGCTGCTACCAAGGCCAAGGCCTACGCCGAGCATCACCAGGCACCGGCTCCTGCTGCGCCGCCAGCCGCCGCCGAGGACGATTTTATCTTTCTGAAAGTGGAATATGAGCTGATTCGGGTGGCTCTGGACGATATTCTCTACGTGGAAGGACTCAAGGATTACGTGAAAGTACATTTGCGCAGTGCGCCCCGGCCGTTACTTTCCCTAATGAGCCTCAAGGCCATGGAGGAGAAGCTGCCGGCTCGCCGGTTTTTGCGCATTCACCGCTCGTTTATCGTGGCCCTCGACAAGATTGAGGCCGTGCGCCGCAACACCGTCCAGATTGGCCCCGCTACGCTGGCCGTCAGTGACCAGTATAAGGAGGCCTTTATGCAGTTTATGAGCCGCTGGACCTGATTCTTGAATAGGATTTTCGTCCGGTTGCAAGCCCGGCTGCCCGTGTGGTGGCCGGGCTTTTTTATGCCTAAAGCAGCGGGCAAAACAGGTTGTAAAACCTTCGACAAGCGCGAAGCTCAGCCGACGAAATCGGGCGGTTGGTCTAGGAACTTAGGGCGGTGGCCGAGTGCGGTGGCAGCCCGGTTTGGTCAGCGCCTAGGTTTGCCCCGGTGAGTGAATAAAAGCGAAAAGAAGGTCGGGCGCTGCAACGCTCCGGCCTTCTGGAGGCTCCTCCTGCTACATATCAACCAACTGTCTGCTGCTTACTTTATGAAAAAACTACTCTCGCTGGCCCTGCTCTTGGCCCTGGCGCTGGGCCTGGGTTCCTGCTCCAAAGACGACGACGCTACTGCAGACGTGCTGGGTACTTGGACCAGCCGCTCCCAGTTTGAGGGCCTGGCCCGCAACTCGGCCGTCAGCTTCACCATCGGCGACAAAGCCTACGTGGGTTTGGGTACCGACGGCATCGACAAGTTCACCGACTTTTGGGAATACAACCGCACGACCAACACCTGGCGGCAGCGGGCCGACTTCCCCGGCGTGGGCCGCTACCTGGCCGTGGGCTTTGCTGCCGATGGCAAAGGCTACGTGGGCACCGGCTACGACGGGGTGAACCGGCTCAGGGACTTTTGGCAGTACGACCCCAGCACCGACCAGTGGACCCGCAAGGCCGATTTCGGCGGCTCGGCCCGCTACAACGCCGCGGCCATGACTATCAATGGCAAAGGCTACGTGGGCACGGGCTACGACGGCAACGCCAAGAAAGACTTCTGGCAGTACGACCCCGCTACCGACACCTGGACCCAGAAACCCAGCTTCGGCGGCAATAAGCGTATGGGGGCCACGGCCTTCAGCATCGGCAATACCGGCTACCTGCTGCTGGGCGCCGACAACGGCATCTTCCAGACCGATATCTGGTCGTATGACCCCGGCACTGAGCTCTGGACCCAGCACAAGGACCTTGTGTACCACGACGACAGCAACGACGACCTGGACTACGACTACAGCGCCCTGCCTCGCCAGAATGCCGCTAGCTTCGTGATTGGCGAGAAAGGCTATGTGGCCCTGGGCGCCAATGCCGGCAATAAAACCGACTGCTGGGAATACAATCCCAGTGCTGATACCTGGACGGTTAAAACCGCCTTTGCCGGCGCTGGCCGCACCTATCCGGTGGGTTTTGCCCTCGGCGACCGGGGCTACGTAAGCCTGGGCAACTCGGGCAGTACCCGCCTCGACGACACCTGGGAACTGGCCCCCGATGCCAAAAATGAGTAAGCTGCGTTTTTACGGCCTCGTTTGGCAGTTGCTGCCCCGGGCCCTGCCTATGCTGCTGGCCCTGCTGGGTGCCTGCACCGACCCCGACGACCTGGGCGAGGAGCTACCCAGCCCCAACCCGGTAGCCCTGGACGCAGCCTACACGGATACCATCACGGTGCGGGCCAGCACGGTGCTCACCGACTCGGTAGCTTCGGCCACCACCAGCTACCTGCTGCTGGGCCGCTACCACGACCCGCTCCTGGGTACCATTACGGGCCGGAGTTATTTGCAGACGGGCATTACGGCGGCCTTCACGCCCGACCCGGCCCTGCGCTACGACTCGCTGGTGCTGGTGCTCACCGCCGATACCTACCGCTACGGCGATACCACCCGTACCCAGCAGCTGGAAGTACACCGGCTGGAGCAGGCCTTTCAGGTCAACAAAACGTACTTCGCCAACGACGCTCTGCCGTACGCGGCCCCGGTGCTGGGCCGCCGCTCCTTCCGGGCCCGCGCGGGCCTGGGTAAGTTGCGGGTGCGCCTCGATAATAGCCTGGGGCAGGAGTTGTGGCAGGCCGGGCAGAACAGCCAGCTGACCACGCTGGGGGAGCTGCAAAGCCGCCTGCCGGGCTTGGTACTCACGCCCGGCTCCACCGACGACGCGGCCCTGGTACGCTGGAGCGCCGCTACCGAGGCCTGCGCCCTGCTCCTGTATTATCACGACCCGGTCGCGCCCACCGAGGCCCTGAGCTACCCCATCAACCTGGCCGGCGACTTCACCCACTTCTTCCAGCTTCAGGCCGACCGCACCGGTACCAAGCTGGCCGCCCTGACGGGTATCCGGCAGAGTATCGGTAGCGCCGCTACGGAGGAGGAAGTCTTTATTCAGGCCGGGTTAGGGCTCAAAACCAAGCTGGAGTTTCCTTACCTAACCCAACTCAAAGAGCTGGGCGGCACCATCGTCATTAACTCGGCCCAGCTGACGATAGAAACGGTGAGCAATGCCGAAAACCGGTTCTGGCCGCCGCCCGCCACCCTCTATGCCCGCCTCACCGACCGCGCCAACCGCAACGGGGCCTACTTTCTGACCAGCGACGGGGCGTTGGTAGCTTTGGCCTATCAGCGGGGCGTGTCGGAGCGCACCGGCCTCGACCAAGGCCGTTACACCCTGGGGATGAGCGCCTACGTGCAGAACGTGCTGCGCGGCACGCTGCTCAATCAGGGTATCCTGCTAGGGCCCGAAAGCGTGGCGGCCCCTGAGCGCACGGTACTGGGCAGCGCCCAAAATGCCACTCACCCGCTGCGCCTACGCGTGTATTACACCCGCGTCGCGCGCTAATTGATTTCGTTCGCCCTGCCGCCTGCTGCCATTGGCGGCAGAAGGCCCGGGAAGGCATTTGCGCCGGTGCAGATGCCTTCCCGGGCCTTTTGCATATACCCTGCACCGGTGCAGCCAGCGTCGGGCCAGGGCTGAAGGCTATTGCCCGCAGGACAAACAAATACCCGGCGGTAAGCAAAGTATGTATAGCCGTGGCTTCAATAGCCAAGGAGAGCAAACAAGGGAATTATGCAGCCTTAGCAAAAGACAGGCGGCTACCGGCGGGCTTCCTGGGCGGGAAAAGCGGCGGGTAAGAGGCAAAAGCAGCATTGGTAAGCTGGTTTCGGTCGGCTGAATCGGGGCGGCGGCCGATGGAAGCGGGGCTTCTGCCGACGAAAGCGCGGCGGCCGGGCAAGGGGCCTGGAGGTGGCACTCAGCTTGCAAAGAGGGAATCAAGCGCTTGAAACAAACTTTTCACCGGCTTGCCCTCCACCTGACTAGGCGCGGCAGTCTTCCCTTTCCACTGCTACTTTTCTTCCCGCAACATGAAAACTTCCCTGCTTTCCCTGGCCGCCGCTTTTGCCCTGCTGGCTTCAGCCAACTCCTTTGCCGCTGCGCCTGCTCCCGCCGCTGACTGGAAAAATGACCGCCGCGAAGACGACCGCCGCAACGACCGCAACGACCGAGACTTCAACTACGGCTACGACCGCAACCACCGCGTGACGCCTGCGGAGCGGGCCCGCTGGGAAGCTGACCACCGTAACGATGCCAACCGCTCAAACAAACTGAGTTCGGCCGAGCGGGCCCGCCTGGAGCGGGAGCGCCTCGATACGCAGCGTCGACTCGAAGCCCAGCGCCGCCTGGAAGAAGAGCGCCGCCGCAACGACCGCAACGACCGGGATTTTAACTACGGCTACGACCGCAGTCACCGCGTGACGGCCGCCGAGCGGGCTCGCTGGGAAGCGCAGCACCGCAACGACAACCGCTACGATGGTCGCCGCTAAGTGCCGCCATTAAACTCTCCTCTGGCTCTGCCATCAAAGACACGACAATCCTTATTAAATCCCTTCTTCGATGAAACTTCCCCTGCTTCCCCTGCTGGCCGCTTTTGCCCTCACCATTGGCACTGCCGCCGCCCAAACTACAACCACTGCTCCGGCCACCAGAGGCCGCGGCGACATGCACCAGCAGGCCTCGCCTGAAGAGCGCGCCACGCGGCAGAGCGAGCAGCTCACCAAGCAACTGGGCCTCAGTACCGACCAAACCAGCCGCATCAAGCAGATCCTGCTGACCCGTGAGCAGGAGCGCCAGGCCCTGCGCGGTCAGGGCCGCCCGGCAGGCGCCACCCGTGAGCAGATGGGCGCTCAGCTGAAGGCCAACCGCGACAAGTACGAGGCTCAGTTCAAAGAAGTGCTGACCGCCGACCAGTACGCTAAGTTCACCCAAATGCAGCAGGACCGCATGCAGCGCGGCGGCCGTGGTCGGGGGCAGGACGGTGCTCAGGTCGATAAAGTAAAAGCTAAAAAAGGTAAAGTAAAGGTGAAAGCCACCGAAAGCTAAGCCGCTTTTTCCGCCGCTCAACAAGCCCTGACCCGCTCGTGGTCGGGGCTTTTTTTGTGCGCTGCTCACCACTGGATAAGCCGAGGCAGGTCGGGAACAACTCACGCGTAGTGCGTACGGCGGAGCTGCTACGGATGTGTGGGCATAACAATTCGGTAACACGGCTGGTTGGCTCGGCGAAGGCAGCGGGGTTACCTTCGCGCCGTCAATCGTTCAGACCAAAAACCTTTCTTGCTATGTCGCAGCCCATTCGCTCCGCCCTCGTTTCCGTCTATTACAAAGACCGTCTGGAGCCGCTGGTGGCGCTTTTGAAAGAGCACGGCGTGAAGCTGTACTCCACGGGCGGCACCCTGAAATTCATCCAGGAGCTGGGCGCCGAGGTAACGGCCGTGGAAAGCCTGACCGGCTTCCCGGAAGTATTTGGCGGCCGAGTCAAAACCCTGCACCCCAAAGTATTCGGCGGCATTCTGCACCGCCGCCACGAGGCCAGTGACCTGGAGCAGGCCGAGCAGCACGACATTCCGCCCATCGACCTGGTGATTGTGGATCTGTACCCCTTCGAGGAAACCGTGGCCTCGGGTGCCGACGAAGCCGACGTCATCGAGAAAATCGACATCGGCGGCATTTCCCTGCTGCGGGCCGCGGCCAAAAACTACCGCGACGTGCTGGTCGTCAGCAGCCGCAACCAGTACGAGGCCGTAACCGAGCTGCTGCGCGAAAAGAACGGAGCCACCGATTTGGAGGACCGCCGCCACTACGCAGCCGCCGCTTTCGAGGCCACTTCCCACTACGACACCCACATTTTCAACTACCTCAGCCAGGGTACCGCCATCGACGGTACGGCGCTGAAAGTAAGCCAGAAGCCCGCTACCAGCCTGCGCTACGGCGAAAACCCCCACCAGGCCGGCACCTTCTACGGCGACTTGTCGGCCCTGTTCGACCAGCTCCACGGCAAGCAGCTCAGCTACAACAACCTCGTCGATGTGGACGCGGCAGTGCTGCTCATGCAGGAATTCCAGGACGGGCAGCCCGCCTGCGCTATCCTCAAGCACACCAACGCCTGCGGGGTAGCTCAGGCCGAAACCTTGCACGCGGCTTACCTCAATGCCCTGGCCTGTGACCCAGTATCCGCTTTCGGCGGCGTGATTATCGTCAATAAGCCCGTGGATGCGGCTACGGCTGAGGAGCTCAACAAGCTGTTCTTCGAAGTGCTGATTGCCCCCGAGTTTGAGGCCGAAGCCCTGCCGATTCTGCAAAGCAAGAAAAACCGCATCCTACTTCGCCAGAAGCCGGTGGAATTTCCCAAGAAGCAGGTAAAAACCCTGCTCAACGGCGTCATTGAGCAGGACTTCGACCGGCAGACCGAAACCGCCGCCGACTTCAAAGTGGTAACGCAGTCGGCGCCCACGGCTGAGGAAACGGAAGCCCTGGTCTTCGCGGCCAAGGTTTGCAAGCACACCAAGAGTAATACCATCGTGCTGGCCCGGGCCGGGCAGCTGCTGGCCTCTGGTGTGGGCCAGACCTCGCGCGTGGATGCCCTGCGCCAGGCTATTGAGAAAGCTAAGTCCTTCGGCTTCGACTTACAGGGCGCCGTTATGGCCTCCGACGCCTTTTTCCCCTTCCCCGACTGCGTCGAAATTGCCGGAGCCGCCGGTATCCGGGCCGTGGTGCAGCCCGGCGGTTCCATCAAGGATGCCGACAGCATTGCCGCCTGCGACCAGCTCGGCATGGCTATGGTCATGACTGGCGTGCGCCACTTCAAGCACTAGGTTGGTACTGTGCTGATTGGTCCTCGTGTCGTTGCGAGCAGCGCGAAGCAATGACACGAGGACCATCAGCACAGTACGACTGACCTTTTACCAGAAAGCCCTGACGTTAGCGTAACGTCAGGGCTTTTTACTTTAAAGAAGTCCGCACAGAGGACGGATAGCCGCACTTCGCTCGCCATGACACCAGGTTTTCCAACGAAAAACAAGCTCGGCGGGCAATGCTTGAGCGGAATCTGCGTTTGCTGCGTTTCAGCGGTGGCACTGCTTCGCGGCAGGTCGTAGCTCGGCCTTTGCCTTGGTGCCGCTGTTGCCGGCCATGCCATGATTATACCGGTGGTGCTTCGCTGAAACTTGTGTACTTTTGCGCCCACTTTGCACGGAGCTAAACTGTGCATTCTCTTCTAATTGCCGCTACTCAATGGGTTTCTTCAACTTCCTTACCAGCGACATCGCCATTGACCTGGGGACGGCCAATACGCTCATTATTCACAACGATATTATCGTCGTGGATGAGCCGAGCATCATCGCCAAAGACCGTACAACGAATAAAGTAATTGCCGTGGGCCGGCAAGCGCAGCAAATGCACGAAAAGACCCACGACAACATCAAAACCATCCGGCCCCTGAAAGACGGCGTAATTGCTGACTTCCACGCCGCCGAGGAAATGATAAAGGGCATGATTAAGATGATCGACACGCGTCGTCGTCTGTTTCAGCCCTCGCACCGCATGGTTATCTGCATTCCCTCAGGCATCACCGAAGTAGAAAAACGCGCCGTGCGTGACTCCGCCGAACACGCCGGAGCCAAGGAAGTGTGGATGATTCAGGAGCCCATGGCCGCCGCCATCGGCATCGGCATCGACGTGGAGCAACCCATCGGCTCGATGATTATCGACATCGGGGGCGGTACCACCGAAATTGCGGTTATTGCCCTGTCAGGTATCGTTTGCGACCAGTCCATCAAGACGGCCGGGGACGTGTTCAACCAGGATATTCTGGACTACATGCGCCGGCAGCACAACCTGCTGATTGGGGAACGGAGCGCCGAGCGGATCAAAATAGAAGTGGGTGCGGCCCTGACCGAGCTCGACGTGACGCCGCCCGACTTCGAGGTGCGCGGCCGGGATTTGATGACCGGTATTCCGAAGGTTATCAAGGTAACCTCGTCTGAAATTGCCATTGCCCTGGACAAGTCGGTAGCCAAAATCGAGGAGGCCGTACTGAAAGCCCTGGAGATTTCGCCGCCCGAATTGTCGGCTGATATCTACGAAAACGGCATTCACCTGACCGGGGGCGGTGCCCTGCTGCGCGGCCTCGACAAGCGCCTGGCCGTGAAAACCAAGCTGCCGATTCATATTGCCGAAGACCCGTTGCGCGCCGTAGTGCGCGGCACTGGCAAGGCCATCAAGGATATCCAGGCGTTTAAAGGCGTACTGCTGACCTAATTACAAAGCGGAATGCGGAAGGAGGAATGAAGAAGGGACCTGGTCCGACCTCTTCATTCCTCCTTCTTGCATTCTTATTTCCCGACTGACTTACGCATGAACAATCTGCTCAACTTCCTTTTCCGCTACCGGGGCATCCTGGTGTTCGGACTATTGGAGGTATTGAGTTTGTATCTGTATGTGCGTAACAGCTCGTACCAGAAAGCGGCGTTTTTCAACTCGGCCAACGCCTATACCGGCGAAGTGCTGGCGGTCCGGACCCGGGTGTACGACTATTTTCGGCTGTTTGAGGTAAACCGAAACCTGGTAGCCGAAAACGCCCTGCTGCGCCAGCAACTCTACCGCTCCGACGTGGCCGGCCGGGAAGCCGATACCCTACCCGTGGCCCAGGACAGCGTGAGCCAGGCCCGCCTGCGCAAGCTGGCTCGCCCGGACTCTCTGTTGCTGGGATTACGCCAGATTCCGGCCCGTGACCCGGATTATCCACTGATTCCGGCCCGAGTTATCAACAATTCGCTTCGAAAAGTGGATAACTACCTTACATTGAACGTCGGCTCCGTGGATGGCGTGAAGCCAGGCATGGGTGTGCTGGCCGCCGCTGGCGTGGTGGGCCGGGTGAAAGTAGCTAGTGAGCATTACGCCACGGTGACTTCCGTGCTGCACTCCAAAACTTCGATTTCGGCCAAGCTGCAGCGCGACGGCACCTTCGGCAGCATCAAGTGGCTTGGCGACGACCCTACCACCGCCTTGCTCGACTACATCCCGCGGCAGAACAAGCTGGTGCGCGGCGACACCGTCGTGACGTCGGGCTACAACGCCATTTTTCCCGAAGGCGTGATGATTGGCCGGGTCGAATCCTTTGTCCGGGAGCCGGATAAGAACTTCTGGACGGTGCGGGTGCGCCTGTCGGTCGATTTCACCAAGCTCACCTACGTGTACGTGGTCAGCGCCCGGCCTAAGGCTGAGCGCGACACAGTGGAAGTTCGTACGGGCATTAAGCTGGAAGAGGAGGAAAAGCCGTGAGGGGAGTAGGCGACATCATCATTCAGCTGCTGCGCTTCGTGCTCTACGTGGGCCTGTACGTGTTCCTGATCAGCGGCACCGACTTTGTGCTGTTCGATTTGGGCTGGTGCATTCTCTACATCGGGTTTCTGTTGTTTCTGCCCATCAGCACGCCCATCGTGGTGCAACTCATGCTGGGCTTCATCACCGGCTTTGTGGTCGACCTGTTTTTTGACACCGGTGGGCTGCACGCCGCTGCGGCCGTTGTGCTGGCTTACTTCCGGCCCTGGGTGCTGCGCCTGCTCACCCCGCGCGACGGATACGACTCGGCCGACTCGGCCAGTATTCACCAGATGGGCTGGCAGTGGTTTGTGGTGTACCTGAGCCTGCTGGTGCTGATTCACCACACTACCTTTTTCCTGCTGGAGCTGGGCAGCTTCCATTTCTTCGGCCTCACGCTGGCCAAAATTCTGATCAGCACGCTCTACACCAGCCTTACGCTGCTCATTAGCCAGCTGGTGTTCTTCCCCACCCGCCGCCGCAGTAGGTAGGGCAGCTGGTGAGGTGGGTAGGTGCGTTTGTGCCCGAAAATCTACCGGGGAATGATTGGCTCCGGCAAGCAATTGTTGAGCAGAGAAAAACGTTTTGAACTTCGGCTGTTGTTAGGCGAAGTCGGTGAGAGGTGGGCGGCTGATGAAGTTGCCTGGTAGGTGCGGGATATAACTTACCGCTTCACAATTTCACCACTTCACCGTTCGTATCTTTGTGAATCCGGCTGGTGAGTCGGAACATGTTTACCCTCAGTTTCTTTCGCTTTGCAATACCTAGAAGGCCGCAAGTACGTCGTTCAGGCCTTATTCCTGGTCGTGGCGCTGGTATTTGGGGCCCGACTCTTCTACATCCAGGTCCTCGACGGCAGCTACAAGCTGGCCGCCGACCGCAACACGCTGCAGCGCATCGTGCAGGTGCCTTACCGCGGCCTGATCTACGACCGTAACGGGCAGCTGCTCGTGCAGAACATTCCGGTGTACGACCTGATGGTGGTGCCCCGGGAGGTAAAAAAGCTCGATACGGTTCGCTTCAGCCAGTTGCTGCAGCTGCCGCTGGAGGAAATCCGGGAGGGGCTGAAAACGGCCCGCGCCTACTCCCGGGTAAAGGCCTCGCCGCTGGTCCAGAACCTGAGCACGCCCGAGCTGGCCGCCATTCAGGACAACCTCATCGACTTTCCCGGCTTCAGCATCAAGGCCCGGATGGCCCGCTCCTACAAAACCGAAAACATGGCTCATGCCCTGGGCTACGTGGGCGCCATTACCCCGGCCTTTCTGGAAAAGCCCAAGTACGCCAAGTACCTGCCCGGCGACAACCTGGGCATTACCGGTCTGGAGTCGTTCTACGAATCGGTGCTGATGGGGCGGCGCGGCGTGCAGTACCGCATGGTCAACGTGCGCGGCATTGAGAAGGGCGCTTTCCGGGGCGGCGAGTTTGATACGCTTTCCGTAGCCGGCCAGGACCTGCACACCAGCATTGACATCGAACTGCAGAAGTACGGGGAGATGCTGATGCAGGGCAAGCGGGGCTCCATCGTGGCCCTCGACCCCAAAACCGGCGAAATCCTGGCCATGGTATCGGCCCCGATGTATGAGCCCTCCATTCTGACCGGCAAGGGCATGGGCAACCGCTACATGGAACTGCTCAATAACCCTGAGCGGCCCTTGTTCAACCGCCCGCTGATGGCGACGTACCCGCCCGGTTCGGTGTTTAAGATGGTAAACGAGCTGGTGGCTTTGCAAATGGGGGTGGTGACGCCCGAAACGCCATTTGATTGCAACTGGAAGCTGGTGCGCTGCACCCACCGCCACGAGCCGCCCCGCAACGTGACCATTGCCATCAAGAACAGCTGCAACCCGTATTTCTACCAGGTGATGCGGGCCAGCGTGCTGCGCGGCCGCTCCACCAACCGTTTCGAAGACGCCCGCCTGGGCCTGGCCGAGTGGCGGCGGCAGGTCATGTCGTTTGGGCTGGGAGCCAAGCTGGGCGTGGACATGGCCAGTGAGAAAAAGGGGCTGATTCCCTCGCCCGAGTTCTACGACAAGGCCTATGGCTACCACCGCTGGGGCTACAAGACGGTGTACTCGCTCAGCATTGGGCAGGGCGAAATCGGTATTACTGGCTTGCAAATGGCGAATATCATGGCCACCATTGCCAACCGCGGCTACTATTACACGCCCCATTTCGTGCGCGGCATCGGGCAGGGCGGGCCGCTGCCTGAGTACACCCAGCGCCACATGACCAGCGTCGACCCGAAGTACTTTGAGTCGGTGATTCCGGGGATGCAGGCCGTGGTCGACGGGCGCGGCGGTACCGGCAACTTCGCCAGCTTGGCCCAGTTCGGTATTTCGGTGGCGGGCAAAACCGGCACCGTGCAAAACCGCCACGGCGACGACCACGCCACCTTCGCTGCCTTTGCCCCGGCCGAAGACCCCAAGATTGCCATTGCCGTGTTCATTGAAAACGCCGGCTTCGGGGGCACCTCGGCCGCGCCCCTGGCTTCGCTCATGATTGAGAAGTATCTGCGAGGCAAAGTGGTGCGCAAGAACTGGGAGTACTGGCTGCAAGGCAGCGCCGAAAAATTCGTAAAACGCCGCTAAGTATGGCCTTACCCGCACGCTATAGTCGCAGTCTCGACTGGGTTACCGTCGGCATCTACACCCTGATGGTGGGCCTGGGCTGGCTCACGGTGTATGCGGCCAGCTACTCGCCCGATGTTCCCACCAACGGCAGCCTATTTGGCAACCTGAGCTTCCAGCAGCTCATGGCCTTCGACTGGTTCAAGCAAATCCTGTGGATTGGTACCGCCGTGGTGCTCATCGTGGTGCTCGTCGTTATCGACTACAAGGCCTACGATACGTTTGCCTTCGTGCTTTACGGCATCATGATAGCGCTGCTCATCATCACGCCGTTTATTGCCCGGCCCATTGGCGGGTCGCGCTCCTGGCTCGAGTTGGGGCCCATGCGGCTGCAGCCGGCCGAGTTTGCCAAGTTTATAACCGCGCTGGCCGTGTCGCGCTACATGGCCAGCATCAATCTGCGCCAGCAGAATTTCCGTGACCAGGCCGTGCTGGCCGGGCTCACGCTGCTGCCGCCGGTGCTCATTCTGGCCGCCAATGAAACCGGGCAGGCCCTGGTGTTTGCCGCCTTTTTGCTGGCCTACTTCCGCGAGGGGATGTCGCCGCTGATTCTGGTGATTCTGGCTGCTGGTGCCATCATTCTGATTCTGGCGCTGCTGGTGCCCAAGCTGTGGCTAGTCGGGGCATTTACCGTCATTCTGGCTCTGGTTTTTGCTGCCAACCCCAAAGTGCTGCGTCACCATCTGCCGTTGTCCTTGTCGGTGTGGGCGGTAGTTATTGGCATGGTCTTCGGCGTGGATTTCTTCTTCAACAACGTGCTGCAGGACCACCAGCGTAAGCGCATCGAGGTGCTCATCAACCCCTCGGCCGACCCGCTGGGCGTAGGCTGGAACGTGACCCAGTCCAAGATTGCTATTGGCTCGGGCGGGCTGGTGGGCAAAGGGTTTTTGCAGGGCACCCAAACCAAGTTCGACTTCGTGCCAGCCCAAAGCACCGACTTCATTTTCTGCACCATCGGTGAGGAAGGGGGCTGGCTGGGTACCACGGTGGTTATCGTGCTGTTTATGGCGCTTCTGGGCCGGGTGCTGTACGTGGCCGAGCGGCAGAAATCGGTGTTTGGGCGCACCTACGGCTACTGTGTGGCCAGCATCCTGTTCTTCCACTTTGCTGTCAATATCGGTATGACTATCGGGCTGGCGCCGGTGGTGGGCATTCCGCTGCCGTTCTTCAGCTACGGTGGCTCCTCGCTGTGGTCGTTCACCGTGCTGCTATTCATCCTGCTGGCCATTGATGCCTACCGCAAGCAGGACTTGGTGCGGTAATCCGGGAATTCAAAACGTCGAATTATGCAGTATGAATTGGCGCCGTCGACCTGGAGAAAATTCATAACGCAACATTCCGATTTCATCGTTATTGGCCTGCTGACGCTGGTGTACCTGCTGCTGCCGACCCGGAATTCTACCCTGGACGCTTGGTACTACGCGGCCTGCGTGCGGCACGGCCACGAACTATTTCTGGCCCACCACCTGCTGTATAATCCGGCCGGCTGGCTGTGGGTGAAGGCGCTGCAAATATTAGGGTTGCAGCCTGATACGCTGGCGGCACTCAAGGCTCTGAATGCCCTGGCAGCGGCAGGCAGTCTGCTGGTGCTGCGGCAACTACTGCGGGTGGTAGCGCCGGTCAAGCCGGTGGGTGCCTGGCTGTTGCTGGTCGGGGGCAGCTTTGGCGTGCTGCGCTTTGCCACCGAAAATGAAACCTACATTCAGCCCCTGCTGCTCTCGTTGTTGGGTAGCCTGGCCTGGGTACGCTACCAGCTGTGCGGGCAACGGCCGACGAACCTGTTTTGGGCCGGCTTCTGGGCCGCCGTAGCCTGCCTGTTTCACCAGATTCATTTTTTCTGGTGGCTGAGTTTGCTGCTGGGTACGGTGTGGTACGCCCACCACAAAGTGCGCAGTGGGGTACTTTACAGCCTGCCAGCCCTGCTGGTACCGGCGGCGTACCTGGCCGCGCTGCCCACCTGGCACCAGCCCCTGACGCTGCCGGCCCTCTGGCGCTTCGTGTTCCATGATTACTACGCGGGCACGGCCGGCGGCAGCATTTCGGGCCACGGCCTGCTGCTCTCGGTCATTAATCTGGTGCGCACCTTTATGCAGCTGCACGGCTCCACGCTGGCCTTGCTGCGGCAGTATCCGGCACTGTGGCTGGTGGGAGCAGGGTTTCTGGCCTTGTTGGCCTACGCGGCTGGGCTGCTATGGCGCAGTTTCCGGCAGCGGAGTCCGGCTGGGTATTCGGCGGAGCCAGCTGAGCTGATAAACCGGGTTATTCGCACGCACGGGCTGATTCTGGGTGTGCAGTTCTTGTTTGCCGTATCGGCCGAAGGCAATGCCGAGTTTATGGTCATGCTCCCGGCGCTGCTGGCAATAGTGCTTGGTCTGTTGCCGGGCTTGGCCTGGGTGCCGCAGCGGGCAGTGCTGGTAACCGGACTGGCGTTACTGCTTTGGAACCTGGCCTTTGGCTTAGCGCCAGCTCATCAGCTGCGCTTTGCCAACAACGACACCCTGCTCCGCCGGATTCGGCAGGAGCCCCAAAGCCGGTTTTTGCTGGATAATCACAACTTGGTGCTCAACCAGCTTCACTACCAGACGGGGCAGGCCGTGGCCCCGCCCAACGTGCTGCCGACGCCCACGCTGTTGGTGCAGCGTCCGGGCCAGTCGCCGCAGCGGCTGCGGCAGTGGCTGCGGGAGCAGCGTCGGGCCGGCCACCGGCTCTACACCACCGGTTTGCACGGCCCCCAGCTCCTGGACCGGGCCCAACTGGTGTACGGCAACCAAAACGCAAAATTGCTGCGCGGCTTCCAAACCCAGCGGGTAGATTCCTTTGCCACGTCGTTCGGGCCATATTACCTAACTGAAATCCGCTAGGCAACTGGCTTGGGTGGTTCCGTTTCGGCCGCCGTGCCGCCCAGCCACTGCAAAGCCGGATGATGGGTAAGCAGCAGGGCGAAAACCACGGCAAATACCGGGGAAGCCAGGTAACCCATGCGGCCCAGGTCACCCGATAGGAGCATGTGTACCAAGATGACGCCCAACAGGGCTAGGCCGCCAAGGCCTAGCGGCCGGAGCCACAGCTGGCTGGAAAAGCGCCAGCCGGCCAGCAGCACCAGCCAGAAGAAGCCGAAGATGCTGAATATTTCCCCGGCTCCTTTCACCGACAGCAGCCGGCGCAGCGAATAGGTAATGTTGTGCAGATGGTCCAGGGCGTTGTTGAGGCTTTCCTGGGGCGGGGCCCCTACCTGGGTGTCAATCCAGTGCCGCACCGCGTAGGCCAAGGCTCCCGACAAGGCCAGCCAGCCTAGCTGCCGGGGCCAGGACAGCGCCGGGCGGGCAAACCAGAGCAGCCACGGCGCCAGAAAAATGAAGGACTCCTTGGCGTGCGGCCCGAGCAGAATACAGGCCACCAGCGCCGCTGCTGAGCCGCTGCGGGCGGCGTAAAAAGCCAGGGCAAACACCAGCAGATACAGACTATCTACCAGCGGCAGGCCAGCCGTGTACACGGCCCAGCGGCTAGTCAGGACCGCCACCAGCGCCAGCAGAGCAGCCGGCGGTGAGGCACCGTAGAGCACACAGCTGCGGAAAATAAGCAGACCCGCTCCGGCCAGCACCAGGGTATTGACCAGGTAAAAGGCCAGCCGCAGGGGCCAGTCGGTGGCGGCCCGCTGGGGCCAGATCCGGGCGTAGACCTGCTCCACGGGCCAGGCTACGGCCCCCGCTACGGCCGGCACCGGCACCCGGTAGCGCCGCGTGATGCTGACGCCCCGAAACTCGCCCCGGGCCATGCTCAAGTAGCTGCGCGTGTCGAGGGAGTGGGAAAAGTCGTAGTGCACGTACATCGTGTAGGCGCTGCCGGCCAGCAGGCCCACGGCCAGCACGTACACCAGCAGCAGCTGCCGCCAGTGCAGCCCCCTCGACGCCAGCCCCGGTACTTTCTGGAAAAGCACGCCGCCTCTGGGGTTAGGCAAACTTGCGGTCCAGCAGCTTGAGCAGCTTATTGATGTGCTCTTCCTTGCGGACCCAGCCGTATTTGTGGGCCAAATCCTCCGTCACGTAGCGCTTGGCCACTTCGGCATTTGGTAGCGTGTCGAGGTGCTGAATGGCGGTGTGGTATTCCATGTTTTCCCCGTTAAACAGCTCGTTGATGAAGCTGAAGCGCTGGTTGATGGAAATAGCCTCCCGCAACGATTCCACCTTGGGGGCCGACTTCTCGGCCAGCGTTGTGCTGGGCCGTTCCGCCCGCAGCGTCTCGCTGAGCGGTGCCGTGGCCGGGCGCTCGGCCCTGAGCTTTTCGTACAAGGGCACCCCGGCCGGCACGGCCGTTTCGGCCAGTGAGCGGCGAATAGGTTCGGGCTCGGCAGCAGGCGTTGTAACCGGGGCAGGGGCCGGCGCAGGAGCTACAAAAGTTGGGGGCGGGGTGGATTCCGGAACGCTGGCAGCCACAGGAGCCGGCGCTTCCAGGGTTGCCGGCGGAGCCGGGGCTACTACCATCGGAGCGGGAGCCGGTTCGGATACCGGAGCCGCTGCAGAAGCTGCTGTTTCCTGCAAGTCGGCTACCGACAGTGGCAGCAGCTGGCTGAACTCTTCCACCACTTTTTCCAGGGGCGCGTGGTCCTTGTAGTTGGCTTCCTGGTAGAGCCGGAAACGGCCCAACACCGAGTCCCGCTCCAATGCAGTGCCCGGTGTCAGCGTATCAATAAACCCCTGAAAGAAGGCTTTATCGATATCCAAATAGCGTAGCGAGTCGCGCAGCTGCTCGGCCGTGGCCGTGGGCTGCTGGCCCCAGAGCTTCTGCTCAAAAGCCTGCTGCGGGTCAGTGGCCACGCCGAGCGTGTCGCTGATGGCCCGGGCCAGCAGGGGTTCGAAAGCAGCCCGGCCTAGCTTGATGCGGCGCGACAGGGTGTTCATAAACTGGGTCAGAGCCTGGCGCACGTCGGGTGCTTCGAAGTCGAAGTAAGGACTGCGCAGGCGGGCCATTTCCCCGGTCCACTGGGCCAGCAACTGTTGCACCACAAACAGGTTTACCTGCCGAATGGGCGTAAACCGCAGCACGGCCGGTCCGTCGAGGGTGGCGGTGGGGGCGGGGCCGAAGTGCTGGTCACAGAGCTGAGCGGCCAGCCGCTGACCGTATTGTTCGCGTTTTGCGGAGCTATATTTGTCGTTCATCGAAAGCCTGGTTCAACGGGCAATTTACGCAAAGATGCCCACTCTAACCGTGCAAAACCTGTCTGGCGCCGTAGTTTCGGTGCCCACCGGCGCTACGCTACTCGTCGCTCTGCACGCCGCCGGCCACGACTGGATGCACGCCTGCGGGGCCAAAGGCCGCTGCACCACCTGCCGACTGGAAGTCACCGAAGGCCTGGAACTGCTTAGCCCGCCCACCGACGCGGAGCTGCGCTACCGCACGGCCGGCCGCCTGCTGCCTCACGAGCGCCTTACGTGCCAAACCCGTCTGCCTGCCGGCAGCGTAACCGGGCGCGTGCCCGAGGCCACGAAGCTGCCCCACCAGCACTACTCCGAGTAAGGTTGCTGGGTCAGGGAAGCTCGATAAAGAAAGTAGTTCCTTCGTGCTCAGTGCTTTCCAGCCAGATCTTGCCCCCGTGCAGTAACACAATCTGCTTGGTGATGAAAAGGCCTAGCCCGGTGGTGGCAGTGCCGTAAAGGCCCTCCCGCGCGGCCGTGCTGAACTTATCGAAGACCTGTCCCTGCAGCTCGGCCGGTATGCCCTGGCCGGTATCCTGCACCTGGATATGGACCTGGCCCTGCTGTTCCTGCAGCCTGACGTGAATGAGGCCTCCCCGGGGCGTAAATTTCAGGGCGTTGGTTAGTAGGTTGTCTAGTACGCGGCTAAACCGGCCGGGGTGAATATGGGCTTCTATTATTTCGGAAGGCAGCTCCAGTACTAGCTCAATGCCCTGCTGCTGGGCCACTACCCGGAACACCAGCAGGCGGGCGTCCAGGTAGTCGTTCATGTTGACGGGCTGCTTCTCCAGGCGTTTGGCGTCCAGCTCACCTAGGTAGAGCACGTCTTTGAGCAAGGCATTGGCGTCGGTGCAGGCCTGCTCAATCATGCTCAGAAAGGCCTTGGTTTCTTTCTGCGTGCTGGCCGGGCAGCTGCTTAGCAGGGTTTCGTCGCGCTGCAGCACCTCCACCAGCATCTGAATGTTGGTCAGCGGGTTTTTCAGATCGTGCGCAACCAGGTGCATAATGGTTTCCTGCGCGTCGTAAAGGCGCTTGAGGGTTGCCTCGGCCGCCTTCCGCTCCGAGATATTTTCTAGGGTGGTATACCCCATCAGGCCGGCTTCATCTTCAAACAGAATGGAGGTGACCCGACACCAGAACGAGGAACCGTCGGGGCGCACCAGGCAGGTTTCGAGTGAGAAGCTCGGCGTCTTGTGGTCCCAGAGGCGCTCTTGCAGCAGCTGCCAGTCGTAGCGGTGGTACGGATGCGCAAAATCCAGGATGTGCCGGCCTACCAGCGCATCGGTACTGTCTACGCCCAGCATACCGACCAGGGTGGCATTGGCCTGCCGGATGGTCAGGTCGGGCGCAATTATTTTCTGGCCTAGGGGCGAGTTCTCGAACACCGTGCGGAAGCGCTTCTGGCTTTGTGCGTGCTGCTCCCGTTGCTGCGTGAGTTCCTGGGCCGCGGCCTGGTGCTGGCGCAGCTGCTGAATTTCTTTCCGCAGGGCATTGATTTCTATTTCGGCAGAGTCACTGGGGCTAAACATGAGAGGGAGGAGTATCCATAAGGCGGTGGAAGCGGGATACTGCTGACAAGGTACGGCCCGGCAGCCAGTCGGTTCGGGACTTTCGGTTCAGTGGCCAAGAAGCCCGCTCACCCCGGCGCCTGGCTTGCACAAGACTGTTGAGTTATAAGCCGCTGATACTCTACGCAGTGATAAAAAGCCCGCTGCCGATCATTTGAGGCTCCGCCCTGAAACGCGTACTTTAGAGGTTCCAACTGGAGCCTGCCCGCCGGGTTTCGACCACCGACAACAGATAGCACCGTGTTTATAGAACCCCGCGTCGGCACGAGCCGCGATACGCCCCGCCGGGGCTGGATTGAAGTCGTTTGCGGCTCCATGTTTTCGGGCAAAACCGAAGAGCTCATCCGCCGCCTGAACCGGGCCAAGATTGCCCGCCAGCGCGTCGAGATCTTCAAGCCTGCCCTCGATACCCGCTACCACGAAAACGACGTGGTGTCGCACAATTCGAACAGCATCCGCTCCACCCCCGTCCCGATTGCCCAGGAAATGCTGCTCCTGGCCGGTGCCTGCGACGTGGTGGGCGTCGACGAAGCCCAGTTCTTCGACGAGTCCCTGGTGGAGGTCTGCACCCAGCTGGCCAACCGCGGCACCCGCGTCATCGTGGCCGGCCTCGACATGGATTTTATGGGTAAGCCCTTCGGTCCTATGCCCACGCTGATGGCCATTGCCGAGTTTGTCACCAAAGTCCACGCCGTGTGCGTGTGCTGCGGCGAGCTGGCCACCTATTCCTTCCGCATTGCCGCCTCCGACGACAAGATTCTGCTCGGGGAAACCGATTCGTACGAGGCCCGTTGCCGGGCCTGCTTCCTGGAAGGCATGAAGGAAAAAACCACCGAGCCCGCGTCGGCGGCCAAGCACTAATCCGCTCAGCTTGGCGTTATGCGCCTAACTCTATTCTTGTAGACTTTTTGTCTTTGCCAATGAATTATCTGTTACGCGCCCGCCGGTGGTCCGGTACCTTCTTCTTGTTCCTGCTGGCTATCAGTGGGGCCGTAGCGCAAAACACGGCCGGCTACGGCGATTGGCAGCTGTATCTGCCAAATAACCGGGCCAAGGCCCTGGCCGAAGCCGGCAACCGGGTTTACGTGGCTACGGAGGATGCTTTTTTCTTCTACGATAAAGAACTTAATACCACTCAGCTGCTTTCCAGTCGCGACGGGCTGCACGATGTGGGCGTCAGCACGCTGGGCTACGACCCAGTGACCAAGCAGGTGCTGGTGGTGTACCGCAACGGCAACCTGGATTTTATCACGGCCGACGGCGACATCCTCAACGTCAGTGATATTCAGCGCAAAACCATTGTCGGGGACAAAACCATTGCCCACATCAGCTTCAGCAGGGGGCGGGCCTACCTGAGCGCCGGTTTCGGCCTGGTCGTGGTGGATATGGCCAAGCGCGAAATCCGGGATACCTACAACAACATTGGGCCCAATGGTGCCCAAGTGAATGTGTATGCCACTACAGTGCTTGATAACACGCTGTTTGCGGCTACTTCCTCGGGACTGATGCGCGGACAGTTGACCGACAACCTGCTCGACTACCGGCGCTGGACCATTGATTTGCCCTCGGCCAGCGCCGCTACGGCCCGGTATCATACCCTGGCCACAGTTGGTAAATTCGTATACGCCGGTGTAGATGCCGGCAACCTGCTTTGCTACAACTGCAGCAGCAGCGCGCCCTGGCAGCCCGACTACAGCCTTTACGTGGGCGGCCGCTACCAGCAGCTTACCGCTTCGACGGCTGGTCTGTTGGCCGTCGGCGACGGGAAGGTGACGCTCATCAAATCGCCGGGCAATACCGAGCGCCTGCTCACGACCGAGCAGAGCCCGTCGCCGCAAGCCGTGCTGCAAAGTCCAACCGGGGATTTCTACGTGGCCGATTACGAGAATGGCCTAGTGAAGCTCTCGGCCAACAAGCAGGTGGAGAAATTCACGACCAATGCCCCGGCTTCCTCCCGCTCGTTCAGCGTGCTGGCCGACGCCCGCTCCAATACCGTGGATGTATTCAGCGGCGGCTACACCAGCGCCTACGTGCAGGAGGAATGGCTCGGGGGATTCTTTGAGTATAAAGATGGCCACTGGACCAATTTTACCAACCAGGGCTTCACCCCAACGCCAACGTTCCCAAAGTTCAAGGATATCACCCGCGGAGTGCGCACCAAGGATGGTACACTTTACATTGCTTCCTACGCCTACGGCTTACTGAAATGGAAAGGGCCCTGGGAATACGAGCAGTTTACTGAAGGTTCCCCGGGTTCCCCGCTAAGAAGCGCCATTCCCGGTAGTCTCGACTATGTTCGCATTACGGATCTGGCCAAGGATTCCAAAGAAAACGTGTGGGTTGTAAACCGGCATTCTGAGTTGCCCCGAGTATCGGGCTTGCACCAGTACCTGCCCGCCACGAACACGTGGAAGACCATGCCCTACCTCCCGGGATTCGAAGTGCTGGACCGTATCGTTGTGGATGACAACGATTATATCTGGGTTTCACAATCGCGCAAGGATGGTATTGGGCTGATTGCCTACGACCCAGTGGAGCAGAATAGCCGGTATTTTAATACCAGCAACAGCGAGTTGCCCGACAATGCTGTCTATGATATAGCCAAGGACCGCAAAGGCAATATCTGGGTGGCTACGGCGAAGGGTATTGCTCTCTTTACCGACCCCAGCACGGTGTTTTTGCCCACCAATGCCGGGAGTTTTCAGCAGCCCGTCATCCGGCGCGGCATCAGCAGCGGCTTCCGGGCGCTGCTCGGCGAAGTAGTAAAATGTGTGGCCGTAGACGGGGCCAACCGCAAGTGGTTTGGTACCGACCGGGGCCTGTGGCTCTTCAGCGAAGATGCCGATGAGGGGCTGCAGCATTTCACCACCGAAAACAGCCCGCTGCCTTCCAACGACATCGTGGACGTGGAAGTAAACGACAAAACCGGGGAAGTATTCGTCAGTACCACTGCCGGGCTGGTATCGTACCGCGGCTCGGCTTCCGTGACCGAGGGCAAGCCCGACTGCGCCAAAGTTTCGCCGAACCCGGTGCGCACCGACTTTACTGGGCAGGTTGGCATCAGCGGGCTGGCCAACAACGGCTTGGTCAAAATAACCGACGTGACGGGTAAGCTCGTGTACCAGACCAAGGCCAATGGCGGCACCGTCATCTGGAACCTGGCCGACTACAACGGCCGCAAGGTGCAGTCGGGCGTGTATCTGCTGCTGTCGTCCGATGCCGACGGCAAAAACGGCTGCATCAGCAAAATTGCCGTAGTGCAGAAATAAAGCCGGCCCGAGACTGGCCCGGGAGTTATCTGTTGCCCGGTGGTGTTGTATTTCTGCGCCGGCCAGATACGCTGGCTCTGCGCTGTTACCAGCCTTTTTGTTCATGCTGATCAAGACCCGGGGCATTGTCCTGAACTACATCAAGTACCGCGAAACGTCCATTATTGCCCGCATCTACACCGAGCGGCTGGGCTTGCAGACCTATATCATCAACGGCGTGCGTAAGGCTAAGCCGCCGGGCCGTATTGCCCTGTTTCAGCCTTTTACCCTGCTGGACTTGGTGGCTTATACTTCGCGGCAGGGTGGCATCACCCGCCTTTCCGAATACCGCTGTGCCCTGCCTTTTAGCACGCTGCCCTACGACGTGCACAAAAGCAGCGTGGTACTCTTTCTGTCGGAAGTAGTGAGCCGCACGCTGCTGGAGGAAGAGGAAAACGAGCCGCTGTTCCACTTCTTGCACGACTCCATCGTGCGCTTCGACCAGCAGCGGGACGGATACGAAAACTTTGCCCTGGTTTTTCTGCTGGAACTGGCCAGCTACCTGGGGTTCGGAGCCGAGTCGGGGGAGGAGATTACCAGCCAGGTGGCGTTTGCGTCGGCGGCCCCCGCTACGGCAGCTGGTTCCAGCCCTGCCGCCCTGCGCTTCCGCGAGTTCGATCAGTATTTCAACGAACTGCTTCAAACTCCCGAGCACTCAACCATTCCCAATGGCCGCATCCGGCGCGAACTGCTCGATGTGGTTATCCGCTACTACCAGCTTCACATCGAGAAGCTGGGCGACATTCGCTCCCTGGATATTCTCTCGGAAGTGCTGGCCGAGTAGTCTGCCTACCGGGCACTACGTCTTACCTACTGTCATCAAACAACAACGCCCACCGTTCTCCGGTGGGCGTTGTTGTTTGATGACAGTAGGTTTCAGTGGACTTTCACGACTTCCAGCTCAAACACCAAGTTGGTATTGGGCGGTATGGTAAACTGCGAATCGTCGTCCGGGTTGCGTACGCCCTGGGCGCCATAGGCCAGCGCAGCCGGAATCCAGACCCGGGCCCGACTGCCGGCGGGCAGCAGCAGCAGAATTTCGTCCCAGCCCGGAATTACCTCGCCCTTGCCCACGCGCAGCCGCAGTGGCCGGCCCTGGCTTACCGACGAGTCGAAAATGTGACCGTCGGGTAAAAAGCCGGTGTAGTGCACCAGCATTCGGTCACCCGCCTGGGCCTGGGCGCCGGTGCCGCGCTGGCGCACCGTGTAGCGCACCCCGCTGGCAGTTCGTTGGCTGAGTATAGTGTCGGCCAGTACCGTTGGGCGTGGGGCGGTGGTTTGCGCCTGGGCGGCCCGGCCCGAACTCAGCCCAAGCAGCACTGCGAAGGCAGCGAAAAAAAGCCAGATACTGCGCATGAGCCGGTTGGCTTACTGCACCTGCTTGATTTCCATGTAGAACTGCAGCGGCTCATCCGGCGGGATGCTGTTGCCGGGGTAGGGCCCGTAGGCCAGATAGGAGGGGATAAACACCTGCTTTTTGTCGCCGGGTTTCATCAGCTTCAGCGCTTCTTCCCAGCCCCGGATAACCTGGCCCTGACCCACCGTTACTTCGGTACACTCGCACAGGGTGCGGTTGCCGTACGACTTGTCGAATACGACGTTTTCGTTTTCTTCCCGGAGGTAGCTGCCGATGTACTTCACCTGTACCTTGTTGCCGGCCTTAATCAGCTCACCCGCCCCATCCTCCAGCTTCACCAGATACAGCCCCGACTCGGTGCGCTGATAGTTGCTGCTGCTGATGTTGTGACGAGTAAAATACGCCTGAATCAAGGCATCGTCTATCTTCCGGTATTCCTCTTCGTGAGCCTTGGCTGCCTTGATGGCGTCGGTATCCTTGTTGCAGGAAGCCAGGAGCAGGGGAGCGGCCAGCAGCCACAACGCCAGGCGCGTGACTATCGAGCGGGGAAACATCTTTTTCATCTCGTTGTGCTTGTTCTCTGGTACTAAAAAATGCTGGGTATGCTTTTAAAGGGCGGGCCCGGACATGGTATTACTTCACATCCACGAGCTCCACGTCGAAGCGCAGCACAGTGTTCGGCGGAATTGAGCTGCCGGCGCCGCGCGCACCGTACGCCAGCCGCGACGGAATCAACAGGATTGCCTTGCTGCCTTTGGTCATCAAGGCAATACCCTCGTCCCACCCCGTAATCACCTGCCGGGCCCCCAGCACAAAGCTGAAGGGCGCACCGCCGTGTTTGGAGGAAGCATCGAAAACGGTGCCATCCAGCCGCGTGCCCGTGTATAACACGGAGACTGTTTGGGCCGCTTTGGGTTGCACGCCGGTCGTTTTATTTGTGGGCACAAAATACAGGCCGGAGCTCTGGCGCTGCGCATCCGTCAGCTTGTTATCGGCCACGTACTGCTTGATGATTTCCTCATCAATCTGCGTGTAGTCTTTTTCGTCTTCCTTTTTACAGGCCGACACCAAGCTCAGGGTGCTCACCAGTCCCAGTAGCACGGGGCGGGTCAGCGAACGGAAGGAAAAACGGTATAGCATAAGCCCAGTAATCAAAAAAGCCGCCGCGCCCGGCCCCAGGGCGCAAGCACGGCGGCTCGGGTATGAGGGACGTTCCTTATTTGATGTCCACGAGTTCAACGTCGAAGCGCAGGGGAGCGTCGGCCGGAATGTCGGCACCAGCGCCGCGCTGCCCGTAGGCCAGCGACGAGGGAATCAGCAGGGTTGCCTTGGTGCCCTTATTGAGCAGGCCAATGCCCTTATCCCAGCCCGGAATTACCTGGCCTACGCCCAAGGGAAACTCGATTGGCTTGTTGCCCATCTTCTCTGACGAGTCAAATACTTTGCCGTCGAGCAGGCTGCCTTTGTACAGTACCGAAACGGTTTGGCCCGGCGTGGGCTTAGCACCGGTGCCGGCCTTGGTTACCACGTAGTACACGCCCGAGGGGTCTTTCTGCGCGGTCAGGTTGTTTTTCTTGATGTATTCCTGCAGAATCACGTCGTCCTTCTTGAGCTGCTGCTCAGCGTAGGCCATCATCTTCTTCTGCTGCTCTTCCATCTCCGTCTGCTGAGCTGCTTTGGCCTCGTCTTCGGTCTGCAGCTTATCAGCCTTCACGTACATGCTCATCGTGTTGCCAGCCTTCTTCATGAACGGGGGCACGGGCTGCTTAAATGACTTGGCGAAGATGGTGTCCACATTGAAGCGGAACACGGCCGAGTCACCGGGCTGCAATAAAGCCAGGGCTTCTTCGATGCCACCCTTGGTGGTTACTTCCTGCAGCTTGATGCGCATCGGAATGCCCTGATTCTGCTTACGGGAGTTGAACAATACCGAGTCCTTGGCCGTGCGGTATTCCACGTTCAGCGCCAGAATCTTGCCCAGCCGGTCTTTGTACGTGGCGTCGCCCTCGGCACCTACCGATTTGTCGCTGTACTTGCCGCCTTCACTTTTGAAGATCTTATACTCGATGCCAGACTTGGTCTTGGTGAAATCACCGCCGCCCTTGTTACAGGAGGCCAGGCCCAGAACGCCGGCAGCGAGGGCCAGGCTCAGAAAATTGCGTTGAAAAGACATGAAAAAGGAAGGGTTGGAAAAAGTATATTTTGAGGCAAGTTACACCGAAGGGGGCGCAACTGCCAAAGGCGCCGTCACGAGCTGGGTCTGGTACTGGGGCAGCAGCTCCAGAAAGCGCTGTACCGTGGGTTCCAGGGGATCGTGGCTGATGCCGCCGGCCGCGTTGTGGTGGCCGCCGCCGTTGAAATTCTTGCGCGCAAACTCATTGACGGAGAAGTCGCCCACCGAGCGGAAGGAAATCTTCACGGCCTGACCCCGGTCGATGAGCACGGCGGCAAACACGACGCCCTCAATGCTAAGTGCGAAGTTCACGAGGCCCTCGGTGTCACCGGTTTTGGACTGGTACTGGCGCAGCTCGTCCTGGGTAATGGCAATGTAGGCTGTGTTGTATTCGCGCAGCACCGTGAGCTTGTCCTTGAGCACGAAGCCCAGAAAGCGCAGGCGCATTTCGGAGTGCGAGTCGTAGATGCGGCGGTGCACCGACGAGAGGTCGATGCCGGCGTTGAGCAGCTCGGCAATGATGAGGTGCACGTTGCGCGAGGTGCTGGGATGGCGAAATGAGCCCGTGTCGGTCATGATGCCGGCGTACAGGCTCTCGCCGATACCGACGTCAATCATGTCCTGGTCGCCCAGGTCCCGGATTACTTCAAACACCAGCTCGGCCGTCGCGGCGGCTTTGGGGTTCGAGAAGTCGAGGTCGGCAAACTGCTCGGGCTCCAGGTGGTGGTCGATGAGGACCTTGGTGCCGGGCGCTGTGCGGATGTACTCGCCCATCTCGTTGATGCGGCCGAGGCAGCTGAAGTCGAGGCAGAACAGGACTTCGGCCGTGCCGATAATCTCGCGGACCTGCGCGTCGTTCTGCCGGGCATCGTACACCACTACTTCGTCGTTGCCGGGCATCCACGACAGGAAGCTGGGGTAGTCGGAAGGCGTGACGACGGTGACCTGGTGGCCCTTTTTGCGGAGGTAGCCCGCCAAGCCCAACGAGGAGCCAAGAGCGTCGGCGTCGGGTTTGTGGTGCGTGGTGATGAAAATCTGCCGGGGCTGCGCGAGCAGCTCCTTCAGTTCGCTGATAGTGGACATTGCCTACTGATAGGTGGCTGAAATTCGGTGGTTTAGGCCGGAAGCAAGGCGGCAAAAGTCGGAAATATTCCGCAGATAATCGCCGATGACCTAACAATGCTTGCCGGGCTTTGGGTTCGCACAAAGGTAACCTACAGGCTGCTAATCCGTAGGGCGCCCCGGTAGAGGAGCTTCAGAAAGGCCAAATAGGCTGCGCAAACCGCTAATTCGGGGTGCGAACTGGGCGCAAGAAAAGTGGACCGGGCGGATTGGCGAGGTCGTTATTTGCGGAGTATTGTATTGAACTGACCAGATTCGGCTACTTTTGCGGCCACAATCTGCCCCGGCCGATAAACGCCTGATTTTAACTTTCAACTTTATAAAACTTCTCCCGAATGGCAACTAACCGCACGTTCACGATGATTAAGCCCGACGCGGTGCAGGACAACCACATTGGTGGCATCCTGCAGATGATCGAAGAGGGTGGCTTCCGCATCGTTTCTCTGAAAAAAGTACAGCTGACCGCCGAGCGCGCCGGTGAATTCTACGCCGTGCACAAGGAGCGCCCCTTCTACGGCGACCTGGTAAAGTACATGTCGTCGGGTCCCATCGTGGCTGCCATCCTGGAGAAGGACAACGCCGTAGCCGACTTCCGCACCCTGATTGGCGCTACCAACCCCACCCAGGCTGCTGAAGGCACCATCCGGAAGAAATACGCCAAGAGCATCGAAGCCAACGCCGTGCACGGTTCGGACTCCGACGAGAATGCCCAGATCGAAGGCGACTTTTACTTCGCTGCCGACGAGCAGTTCTAAGCGGCAGATTATTTTTTAGCAAAAACCCGCCTTGCTGCGTGCAGGGCGGGTTTTTTCGTGTGCTATTGATATGCTTTTTTTATACCAAACACATACTTTTTTTAAACCAAGTTATGGTCTGAAAGCAGTGCGCAGAGAAGTAACGGTTTGATTTTAAGCAAGTAAGAAGGAAAATGGCATTGCTGGGCCCATCGGAGTGAAAAAACGAAGCAGGCCAACAGTGCAGATTTTGGTTTCCACACGGCGAAGCTTTTACCGCGTAAAAGGCCCGCTTATAAAGCAGAAAGCTCCTGAGCGCAGCGCCCAGGAGCTTTCCAAGTTTGGCATTTGCCGAAGCAGCTTATGCCTGCTCGACGGACAGAAGAGGCTCAGCGTGTTCGGTATTGGATACCGCTTCCGGGTCATGCTTGTGCTTAAATAGCACCACAAACAATGCCGCAATAACCAAGGCGTAGGCGGCGAAGGCTAGCCAGATGCCGTGCCAGTTCTTGCTCTGATCGGCGTAAGTGAAGTAACGCTCGATAACCACGCCGCTCACCAGGCTACCCAGCACCGCGCCAAAGCCGTTGGTCATCATCATAAATAGGCCCTGGGCGCTGGCCCGGATAGACGGGGCCGTCTGCGTTTCGACGAAGAGGGAACCGGAGATGTTGAAGAAGTCGAAGGCCATGCCGTACACGATGCAGGACAGCACAATCAGCCAGATGCCGGGGTTATCGGGCGTGCCGTAGGCTAGCAGGCCGAAGCGCAGTACCCAGGCAATCATGCTGAACAGCATCACCTGCTTGATACCAAAGCGGCGCAGGAAGAAGGGAATAGCCAGGATGAAGAGCGTCTCGGAAACCTGCGAGATGGACATGATGATGGCCGGATACTTCACCGCAAACGTGTTCTGGTAGGCCGGGTTCTGGTCGAAATCGTGCAGGAACGTGTCGCCGTAGGCGTTAGTAAGCTGCAGGGCAGCCCCCAGGAGGAGGGCAAACAGGAAGAAGGTCAGCATCTTGGTGTCACGCAGCAGGGCAAACGACTTCAAACCTAGCACGTCGACCAAGGAACGGCTCGGGGTATCTTTGGCCGTAGGCGGGCACTTAGGCAGCGTGAAAGAGTAGATTCCGAGCAGAATAGCGGCACCGGCCGCCACGTAGAACTGGTTGGCCGACTTTTCGAAGCCCAGCAAGCTCACCGTCCACATGGCCACGATGAAACCGATAGTACCCCAGACCCGGATGGGCGGGTAGTCCTTCACTACATCCAGGCCCTCACGCTTCAGCACCGAATACGATACGGCAATGGACAGGGCCAGCGTGGGCATGTAGAAAATCATGTTCAGCAGCATCACCCAGAACATGGTGCCAGGGTCGGTGACCAGTGGGACGGTGAACAGCACGATGCCGCCCAGGATGTGCAGGGCCCCGTAGAGCTTCTCGGCATTCACCCACTTATCGGCCACAATGCCCATCAGGGAGGGCATGAAGATGGACGCAATGCCCATCGTGGAAAAGATGGCGCCGAACTGTGCACCCGACCATTGCTTGGTCTGAAACCAGTACGCGCCAATGGTTATCAGCCACGAGCCCCAGATAAAAAACTGTAAGAAGCTCAGGATAGTGAGACGCAACTTCGTACTCATGCAATTCAATTGAAAAAGGGAGGGAGGGAATTTTTGCTCCTAAATATACAAGATTTCCGCCCCAGGAAATTTGAGCCCGGGGTTTGGTCAGGCTGGTAGAAAGCGCGCCCTCAGGCTACTGCCGCGGTGCGCCACCGTACGCAAACCACCTACTACCAAGGCGAGGTCGGAGCCAGCCCGAAGCCGGCAGCGTGGTGAGGGATGGTATCCGACTCGGAAGCCGATAAAAGCTCAACAGAAAGTCAGCTAGTAGGACCGGATAAAATAGCGGCTGAAAAAAAGTTTGTGTTGTGATGTAGTTTATATTGTAAACTAGTTTATGTTTGCATCGTTCAAGCACATAATTACAATCACCTCCACAACCTCAACCCGTTACCGCTATGTCGACCTCCACTACTTTCGCTCCTGTTTCTTCTGCCGCCGCTGGTCAGCCCTTGCCCATCACGCCCCAGGAACTGACCACCAACGCTATTGACTACCTGCTCTGGGGCACGGCCCTGGGTTCGGCGGCCCTGGTGCAGGCCGTAGCTCCGAGCCTGCAGGGGTTGCCTTTCCAGGTGGCCATTGCCGGAGCCGGCCTCTCGGCTTTTGCCTTCCACTTTTACCGCGGCTACCGGCTGCCCGCCCGCTCGGGGCAGGGTGAGGCCGTGCGCCTGCTGCGCCTGGCTACCTGGGTGGTGCTGGCCGTGCTGCCGGCCCTGGTGCCCAAGCTGGGCTGGGCCACGGTGCTGCCGCTAATGCTGTTCGCCATTGGTACCCGCACGTTCGTGGCCGGCGGCATTCTGCAGCTGCGCACCCTGATTTTTGGCGGGGCCGCGGCGTGGGTGTTCGGCTCGTTGGCGTTGCGCTTCCAGGCGCCCACCGACCAGATGCTGCTCTTGCTGGCCGCTGCCGCCACTGCTTTGCTCGTGCCTGGTGCCGTGCTGCGCGCTGCTGCCCGCCGTTAGGTCCTTGGTTATACATCCAGCACCTACTGCCATGCTGCCCGCTTCTTTCCTTGCTGACTTTTCGTTGGAAAACCGCCTGCCTTTTCGCCTTGGTGTTATTCTTCCTGCTCTGGCGGCAATTGTGCTGGCTGTGGCAAGCACGCTGGCGTGGGAGCTCCTAAGCTTCGGCGGAGCGGCGCTGCTCGGGAGCCTGGTCCTGATTTTCACCCTGGGCCTCGTGCTGGGCCGGGCGCTAAGCCGGCCGGCACACCGTAGGGCGCAGCCAGTGTTGCCGGTTGCCCCGAAGCACCGGCCCGTTCGCCCGGCTTACTATCAGCCCCAGGAAATTCGCTGTAATCCATTTTTCGAGCTACTCTAGCCCGCTTCTCTGTAGTTTTGCTTCTGCTTTTTTGCTTGCCCCTTCATGGACACCACTGATAAACCGCTGACCGGACCGGAAAGCCTGCACCTGATTCAGCAAATGATTCAGGCTGCCAAAGAGGATTTGAGCGACAACTCGTTCGACTTTCTGTTCTGGGGCTGGCTGGTGCTGGCGGCCGCGCTAGGCAACTACGTGCTGCTGCTGGCCGGGTACGAACGGCCCTGGTTGCCTTGGGTGACGATGCCGCTGGGCAGCGTCGTGGTCGGGATTTATCATTACCGGCAGGAAAAGCGCCGCAAAGTGCATACGCCCGTCGGCGACTTCTTGGGCTTTTTCTGGGCGGGGATGTGCGTGCTGCTCGTCATGTTCGTGGGTATTGGAATGGTGCAGGGCTGGCAAAAAGCGTATCCGCTGCTGATTGCCTTATATGGCTTGGGAACATTTGTATCGGGTGGGGTGCTGCGTTTCCGGCCGCTGGTGTACGGTGGGGCCGCGTGCTGGCTTTTAGCCACGGTAGCTTTTATGGTACCGTTTCAGACGCAGTTGCTACTGCTTTGCGCAGCCGTCGTGGTGGCCTATATTATTCCCGGGCATCTGCTCAAAGCTCGTTTCCGTCGTGGCCGCGCCGTTTGAGGACCTCGACCCGCTGCTGCATTCCCAGCTCCGGTTGGCGGTGATGTCGCTCTTGCTGAGCGTGCGGGAGGCCGAATTCACCTTTCTGAAGGAAAAAACCGGGGCCACTGCCGGCAACCTGAGCGTGCAGATCGGCAAGCTCAAGGATGCCGGCTACCTGACCATGACCAAGGAATTTAGCGGTAGCTACCCGCTCACGCGCTGCGCCATCACGCCCCAGGGTGTGGCCGCCTTCGAGGCCTACGTGCAGTCGTTGCAGCGCTACCTCAAGCCTCCGGATTCGGTATAAAGCCGGAATGTATGTCGTATAAAAAAGCCCGCCCCAGAAATTGGAGCGGGCTTTTTTGTTGGGTCGGAACCGAAAAGCTTAGCTGGCTTCGGCGAAGCGGCGGTTTACCTCATCCCAATTGATGGCATTGTAGAAGGCGGCAATGTAGTCGGGGCGACGGTTCTGGTACTTCAGGTAGTAGGCGTGCTCCCACACGTCGAGGCCCAGCACCGGGGTGCCTTTGCAGCCGGTGTCGGGCATCAGCGGGTTGTCCTGGTTGGGCGTCGAGCAGATCTGCACCGAGCCGTCAGCCTGCTTGCACAGCCACGCCCAGCCCGAGCCGAAGCGCGTAGTGGCGGCTTTGGTGAATTCTTCCTTGAACTTGTCGTAGCTACCGAAAGCCGTGGTAATGGCTTCGCCGATGGCACCGGTAGGCTCACCACCGCCATTGGGGCCCAGGATGGTCCAGAACAGGGAGTGGTTCCAGTGGCCACCACCGTTGTTGCGCACCGCAGCCGGAGCCGAGGCAATGTTGTGCATCAGCTCTTCCAGCGACTTCCCTTCCAGGTCGGTGCCGGCAATAGCGTTGTTGAGGTTGGTAACGTAAGCCTGGTGGTGCTTGGTGTGGTGGATTTCCATCGTCTGCGCGTCGATTTGGGGTTCCAGCGCGTCGTAGGCGTAAGGCAGTTGGGGCAGTTCGAAAGCCATAAGAAAGGGTGTTGAGTTGAATGGATGGATGGTGGAAGAGGTCAGGAGAGTAACTCCGATGTCCCCGATATGGTTATGGTCCGGTAACCGGGCGCGGCCAAAAGTAGATTATTTACGGCGTTGTGCGAAAAACTCCCGCATGAGTCCGGCGGCTTCCTCGCCCAGTACGCCCGCTACCAACTCGGTACGTGGGTGCAGAAGGTTGCCGTGCCGCCGGAAACCGCGTTTTTCCTCGGGCGCCCCGTACACCACGCGCTTCACCTGAGCCCAAAAACTGGCCCCGGCGCACATCACGCAGGGTTCCACGGTAACGTAAAGCGTGCACTCGGCCAGGTACTTGTTGCCCACGTAATTGGCCGCCGCCGTCAGGGCCAGCATTTCGGCGTGGGCCGTCACGTCGCGCAGCTTCTCGGTCTGGTTATAGGCCCGGGCAATGATCTGCTTATCCATTACTACCACGGCCCCAATCGGAATTTCCTCTTCCTGCAGGGCGTAGCGCGCCTGCTTCAGCGCCTCGCGCATGTAGTGCTCGTCGGAAAACATGGGTTTGATGTGCTCAGGTGCTAAGGTGGAGAATGTGGGAGAATGTGTCCTTGCAAGGCACGAAGCCATCCGTGCTCTGCGAAGGTAGGCACGTTCTTGTACCACAAAGCCCTTTCCCGTACGCAACGAGAAAGGGCTTTTCACTTTGGGACACTCCGTACATTGCAGAGGACGGATTGCCACGGCTCCGCTCGCAAGGACACAGGAGCATTAGCACATTAATTCTTCACCGTAATCGTCTGCATTAGGGCCTGGGCCGTGGGGCGCCACTGGGGCTGCTCGTCGGCGGGGCAGTTGAAGGTGAAGACCAGCAGCTGGTCGCCCTGAATGGCATACTGCACGAACTGGTAGCGCCGGATAGGAGCCAGGTTGCTGCCGCGCTTGTTGTCGGCTACCGACGAGACGAACTCAAAGGCAATAAAGTCGCGCTTATTGACGGTGCGAATGTCCTCGGACAGAAACTCGACCTTGGAGTACATATTCTGAATGCTGGACTTGTAGATTTTCAGCAGCAGGCCGTAGTCCCGGTCGGTGAAAGTGGTAGGCTTTTGGGCCACGCTCAGATCCACGCGGCCACTGGGGTTGGTAAACACGGCCAGCGGCCGGCGCGCGGCGGGGTATTTGGCCGCAATACCATCATCGGGCAGAGTTGTGAAGCCGTCGGGCACCCCGATGGTAATGTTTTTACCGACGGAGGTCTTGGTGAGTTTGGGGCCGGCAAAGGCCGTGAGCAGCCCGACGACCAGCAGCAGGGCCGCCAGGCGCCCCAGGAAAGCGGATGTTTTCATAAGAGTGCAGCAAGGTAGCCCACTGGCCGCAAAGGGAACAGTAGGGTCGTAAACTTCAGGGTAAAACGCGCAAAGAGCCCAGCCTCGTTCCGGCCGCCGGGCCAAATAAAACGCCTCCGGAACCAGAACGATTTCGGAGGCGAAAAAAGGCATTAGCGGGGATTAACGACGCTTTTTGGTCGATACTGGCGCCGACGGATACTTGATGCGGACTTTCTTCCAGTACACGTAGTTGCCCGTCTTGGCTTCTATCATGTACGTGCCGGCCGGAATGCGGCCCAGGTCGACCGGCGCGCCGGTGTTGTTGGCCGGGTCCAGCTCGGTAGTGTAAATCGGCTTGTTCTTGTAGTCGGTCATGACCAGCGTGCCGGGCTTGGTAAACTGCTGGGTGAAGCTGAGCATAATCGTTTGCCCGCCCGAAGCCGGGAATACGTCGATGCCCGACAGGGTTTCTACCCGCTTAATGGGGCCGTTCAGGGTTACGGGCTCGGCATCGGCTTCGGTCTTGGTTTTAACCGAGGCGCCGGTTTCCGATTTCGACTTGGTTTTAACTTTCGTCTGGGCCTGGGCCGCAGAGAACGTAAATAGGGCAGCGGCGGCGAGAAGAACGGTACGTTTCATATGCAGATGGAGGGAAGAAAGCGCTGTAGCAGTGTCGGGAAGGCGCATTGCAGAATCCGGGCCAATTTTATGGGATGGTAGTGAGCCCGGGGGCCTGCGCCACGAAGGTAGCACGGTTAGCCTTGTTGTGACCATTAGAGCTGCCGTGAATTCTAACGAAAAGTGTACCCGAACCGTGTGCCGCCTGGGTCCGGCTGGCAAATTCGGCGGCATTGCCGGGTATATGTGGCGCACGCGCCCATGAATCCTATCTTTGCGCCGGCCCGCGCGCTTCTTTCAATCCAGAATACCCTTCGACTATGCTCCGTACGCACACTTGCGGCGAACTTCGCCCCGACCATATTGGCCAAACCGTAACCCTGACCGGCTGGGTACAGCGCACCCGCGACAAGGGCGGCATCCTCTGGATTGACCTGCGCGACCGCTACGGCCTGACCCAGCTGGCCCTGGAAGAAGGCGTCGAAACCGAAGAGGTGCGGGCCCAGGCCCGGGAACTGGGCCGCGAATACGTGCTTAGCGTGACGGGCCGCGTGGCTGAGCGCCACTCCAAAAACGACAAAATGCCAACCGGCGGCATCGAAATTCGGGTGGAGAAGCTGGAGGTGCTCAACCCGGCCAAGCTGCCGCCCTTCCTGATTGAGGACGAAACCGACGGCGGCGACGACCTGCGGATGAAGTACCGCTACCTCGACTTGCGTCGCAATACCGTGCGCAACAACCTGATGCTGCGCCACCGCGTGGCTCAAGCCACCCGCCGCTTCCTCGACGGCCAGCAGTTTATTGAAGTAGAAACCCCCGTGCTGATTAAAAGCACGCCCGAAGGGGCCCGCGACTTTGTGGTGCCCTCACGCATGAACCCCGGCGAGTTCTACGCCCTGCCCCAGTCGCCCCAGACGTTTAAGCAGCTGCTGATGGTGTCGGGCTTCGACCGGTACTTCCAGATCGTGAAGTGCTTCCGCGACGAAGACCTGCGCGCCGACCGTCAGCCGGAGTTCACCCAGATTGACTGCGAAATGTCGTTTGTGACTCAGGAGGATATTCTGAACACCTTCGAGGGCCTGGTGCAGTACCTGTTCAAGGAAGTGAAAGGCCTGGAAATCGGGGAGCTGCCCCGCATGACCTACGCCGATGCCATGCGCTACTATGGCAACGACAAGCCCGACACCCGCTTCGAAATGAAGTTTGTGGAGCTCAACGACGTGGTGAAAGGCCAGGGCTTCCCGGTGTTCGACGCGGCCGGCCTCGTGGTGGGCATCAACGCGCACAACTCGGCCATGTACACCCGCAAGCAGCTCGACGAGCTGACCGAGTTTGTGAAGAAGCCCCAGGTGGGTGCTACCGGCCTGGTGTACGCCCGCGTGGAGCAAGACGGCAACGTGAAGTCGTCGGTGGACAAGTTCTACTCCCAGGACGAGCTGCAGAAGTGGAAAGCCGCTTTCAACGCCCAGCCCGGCGACTTGCTGCTGATTTTGGCCGGGGAGCCCAACAAAACCCGCAAGGCTCTGAGCGAACTGCGCCTAGAAATGGGCCAGCGCATGGGCCTGCGCGACAAAGACGTGTTTTCGCCGCTGTGGGTCGTGGACTTTCCGCTGCTGGAGTACATCGAGGAGGAAGGCCGCTACTTCGCCATGCACCACCCCTTCACTTCGCCTAAGCCCGAGGACGTGGCCCTGCTCGACAACCCCGACACCATCGGCGAGGTGCGGGCCAATGCCTACGATATGGTCATCAACGGCGTGGAAGTGGGCGGCGGCTCTATCCGCATTCACGACCGGGCCGTGCAGGCCCGCATGTTCAGTTTGCTGGGCTTCTCGGATGAAGAAGCCAAGGCCCAGTTCGGCTTCCTGCTCGACGCCTTCGAGTACGGCGCCCCGCCCCACGGTGGCATTGCCTTCGGCTTCGACCGGCTTTGCAGCCTCTTCGGTGGCGCCGACTCCATCCGGGACTTCATTGCCTTCCCCAAAAACAACTCCGGCCGCGACGTCATGATTGACTCGCCCTCGCCCATTTCCGGCGCCCAACTCAAGGAGTTGAGCATTGCCACGGCGGTGGAGAAGAAGTAGGTTTTGAGAATTAACTTAACAGAAGCGGCACCTGAAGGATCAGGTGCCGCTTCTGCTTTTAAAGCAGGTTTTTTATACCCACTCCATATTCTCCCGAAACTCCACCGGGTACATATTCAGATACTGCACAATGCGCGGGTACGTGCCGCGGTTGGGGCTGCTGCCGTGGGGCAGTAAGTGGTGCCAGATGACGAAGTCGCCGGCCTGGGCGGCAATGGGCACAGCCTGGGCGTCGAGGTTTACTCGGCGCGGGTCGGTGCCGGCGGGCAGGTTAGCCAGCCAGGTATCGAGGTGGCGGTGAAAGCCGGGGACGCAGCAGAAGGCACCCTGCTCGGCGGGTGTGTCGCAGAGGTAGAGCAGGCCCTGGGTGCCGAAGTGAAAGGGCGGCTGCAAACTCACGTCCCAGTGCAGGTGCGGACCCTGGAAGGGGAACACCTCGGTAACGGGTGGGTTGAAGCTGGTGCGGTCGGTGGTGGTCCACAGGTCGGGAGTTTGCCAGAGCTGGGCAAAGGCTTTCTGAATCCGCAGCACTTGCCGGTTGGCGCTCAGCGTTGGGTGGTGGTAGAAATCCATCATGATGCCTTTGCCAATGGGTTTCTGGTACCAGGATGCTGGGTTATCGGGCTCCATACCCAGGGCCTCCCACACGGCCAGCTCGGTGGCCCGGGCCTGCTCCCGCGGAATAGCCTGACGCACCACCACGTAGCCGTGCTCGTCCCAGAAGCGCAAGTCGTCGGTGCTGAGCACAGCGGGGTAGGCCTCTATTTGCTGCAGATGAGCGCGCAGGGCGGGGCCGTAGGGCTGGCCGCAGAAAATGCTGTTCAGCCGCTCCACCTGCTCAGGCCGAAGCTGGCCCTCGTTCCTGGTGAGAATCCACTGCTCAAACTCGTCGAAAGAGGCAGCCGTTTGAAGCAGATACTGCGTGGTTTCTTCCAGCGGCAACCCCAGTCCGTTGAGCAGCAGGTTATCGAAGCGCCAGTCCTGCTCGGTGAGCTCTACGTGGTGGCCGGCCCGTTTGGCCTGCATGTGAAACCAAAAACGCTTGACGTGGCGGACGCCCAACCGGCCGGTTTCCGCGGAACTGATTTGGAGTAGGGATTCAGGCATATACGGTGCGCGAACTAGCTAGCAGAAGATAGAAGTAGAGGATAAGGCAAGGTACCGAAATGCCGGAATCGAAAAAACGGAGTTCGGGGCGGGTTGTCCACTTTCCCAGAACCAGCCGGTAATTGGGCGGACGCAGGGAAATACCTAGGTTGCAGCCCGAACTGGTGGCGGCGCTGTTGCGGTCGGTTCGGGCTTAAGTTCTTTCCTATGACTTACCTGTTTGCCGCGTGGCGGCGGCTGGGGCTGCTCGGGCTACTGGTTAGCCTGGTGGTACCGGTGCGCGCCCAAACCTCTTCCGCCCTGACCTTTCATACCCTGACGGCCACCCAGGGTTTGTCGGAGAATAGCGTGTACAGCATTGTGCAGGACCAGCAGGGCTTCCTCTGGTTTGGCACCCAGGATGGGTTGAGCCGCTACGATGGAGTAGAGTTTCGGGTGTTTCGCAACGACCCTCAGCGCGCGGGCAGCCTGAGCAGCAACTTCATCTTGTCGTTGGCCGAGGATAAGCAGGGGCAGCTCTGGGTAGGCACCGGTGGGGGCGGACTGTGCCGCTACAACCCCGTGACGGGCCGTTTTCGCACCTTCGAGTACGAGCCTAATGACGTAAATGGCCTGGCCGACAACTTTGTGCGGGTGGTCTACTGCGACCAGCAAGGCCAGGTGTGGGCCGGTACAGAAGGGGGCTGCACCGCTTCGTGCCCACCAAAAACCACTTCCAGCGTTTTGCCCACGCGGCGACCTTTCCCGAAAATCTGCGCCGTAACTCCGTGCGGGCCATTACCCAGTCGGCTGCCGGCGGGCTATGGGTCGGGACTGGGGAAGGCCGTATCAGCCAACTCAATCCTGGCACGGGCCACCTCGAAGCCGACCCGCGCTGGGCTGCCACCAGCGCCATTACGACCCTGCAGCCCGATGCGCAGGGCGGCCTGTGGGTGGGCACCGAAACCGACGGCCTCTGGTACTTGCCCGCTACCGGCAATCGGCAGCGCGTTGGTCAGCACTCCGCTCAAGGGCCCGGGGAAGCCATCCGGGCCCTGTTTCTCGACCAGCAGCAGCACGTCTGGATTGGTACCAACAAAGGCCTGGTGCGTTACCAGCCGGGCCCGAAAACCTTCACCAGCTACCAGCACCAGCGCGGTGTGGCTCACTCCCTGCCCGACAACGTGGTGCTCTCCGTGTTTCAGGACCGCTCAGGTCTGCTCTGGACTGGCACCGAGGGCGGCATCAGCAGCTTCGAGGCGCGGCCCAGCGCGTTTTTGGCCTACCCCGGCCTGGCTGGCAACCCCAACGGACCAGTATGGGCCGTGGCCGAAGATGCCAGCGGCGTAGTATGGGTGGGCACCGAAAGGATGGGCCTGGTCAGTTACAACCCCGCCACCGGCCAGCGTCGGCAGTTTCGGCACGACCCCCGGAACCCCGGCAGCCTGAGCGAGGATTTCGTGCGGGCCGTGTGCGTCGACCGGCAGGGGCGGCTGTGGGTGGGCACCCAAAGCCAGGGCCTCGACTGCCTGGAGCCCGGGGCCTCCCGTTTCGTGCACTACCGCCACAACCCCGCGGTGAAAACCAGCATCAGCGAGGATTTTATCCGCACCATTTACGAGGACCCCGGCGGCCGGCTGTGGGTAGGCACCGAGGGCGGACTGAACCGCTTCGAGCCGACCCAAAATGGCTTTATCACCTTCCGCAATGTGCCTAACGACTCGCATAGCCTCAGCAACAACTTCGTGCGCGTGGTGCACCAGGACCGCACCGGTTTCATCTGGGTGGGTACCGGAGGGGGCGGGCTGTGCCGCTATAATCCCGCCACGGGGCAGTTTTCGGCTTTTCACACCGACGACCGGAACCCGCGCAGCCTGAGTAGCAACTTCGTGCGCTCCATCCTGGAAGACCACCGCGGCCAGCTCTGGGTGGGTACCGAAGGCGGCGGCCTCTGCCGCGTCGACGATGCCGGGCGGGGCGTGTTTACCACCTTCCGGGAACCCCAGGGGTTGCCCAACGACGTGGTATATGGCATCCTGGAAGATGCCCGGCACCACCTGTGGCTTTCCACTAATAAGGGCCTGGCCCGCTTTACGCCGGCCAGCGGGCAGTTCTACACCTTCGATACCCGCGACGGGCTGCCTTTCGACGAGTTTAACGCCGGCGGTTACTACGCCAGTCCCACCGGGCGAATGTACTTCGGCGGGGTAGAGGGGTTGGTCAGCTTCAACCCGGCCGCGGTACTCACCAACTCCGTGCCGCCGCCGGTGGTGCTCACTGGCTTCCGCAAGTTCAACCAGCTCGTAGAGCTCGATACCAGTATCAGTGTGCGCCGCCGCATCGTGCTGGCTCCGAGCGACTATTTTTTCTCCCTGGAGTTTGCGGCCCTCAACTTCCGTCTGCCGGAGAAAAACCGCTATGCTTACCGGCTCGAAAACTTCGACCCGGGCTGGGTGCAGGCCGGCACCAAGCGCGAGGCTACCTATACCAACCTCGACCCCGGGACCTACACCTTCCGGGTGCGGGCCACCAACAACGACGGAATCTGGAATGCACGGGGTACGGCTCTGACCATTGTGGTGCAGCCCCACTGGTACGGCACCTGGTGGTTTCGGATTCTGGTTAGCTGGGTGCTGTTCGGACTGCTGTTTTTGGCTTACCGCCTGCGGGTGCGCCAGTTGCTGGCCCTGGAGCGGGTGCGCCACAATATTGCCCGCGACCTGCACGACGATATGGGCTCCACGCTCAGCAGCATTTCCATTCTGAGTCAGATTGCCCGCACCCACCAGCACAATCAGCGCACCGAGCAGGCCACCGCCCTGCTCGACCAGATTGGCGACAGTTCGCGCCGTATGCTGGATGCCATGGACGACATCGTCTGGACCATTAACCCGGCCCACGACTCGATGGAAGACGTGGTGGCCCGCATGCGCAGTTTTGCCTCCGACGTGCTCGAAGCCCGCGGCATCGACTTCACCTTCCGCGCCGACCCGTCGGTGACGGGACTGCGCCTGAACATGCGGGCCCGGCGGGAGTTTTTCCTGCTGTTCAAGGAAGCCGTAAATAACCTAGCCAAGTACGCCCAGTGCAATCAGGCCGCTATTTCGCTCACCTACGAGCACCACCGCCTGCTGCTCACGGTGCAAGACGACGGCGTGGGCTTCGACCCCAGTGCCCCGGCCCAGGGTGGTGGCAACGGCCTGACCAACATGCGCAGCCGGGCCGCCGCCATGAAGGGGGCACTCGACATTCAGACTGCACCCGGCCAGGGTACCGTGTTACGCCTGAGCGTGCCGCTATAGGGTTGATTTATAGCAGTAAAAAGAACGATGTGCCGCTGCCAAAAGGTTGCTCACATTATTATGTAGGCTCAACCAGGACCGTGAGCCCCGTATCTTTGCCATCACCAAATTCACTAGTCGCACTGCATGGAAACTCCCACCCGCGTCCTGATTTACGAAGACAATTCTGACCTGCGGGCCAGTCTGAGTCAGCTGCTCGCCGGCTCACCGGGCTTGGAGCTGGTGGGGGCGCTGGGCAATTGCACCCAGGCCACAACCGACGTAGCCCGCCTCACGCCCGACGTCATCCTGATGGACATCGACATGCCCGGCATTAACGGAATTGAGGGCCTGAAGCGCATCAAAAAGGCCTCGCCCCAGGTGAATGTTGTGATGCTGACCGTGTTTGAGGACAACGACCGGGTGTTTGAGGCCATCTGCGCCGGCGCCGACGGCTACCTGCTCAAAAAGACGCCCCCCGTAAAGCTGCTCGACGCCATCGGGGAGGTGCGGCTCGGGGGCGCCCCCATGACGCCTGCCATTGCCCGGCAGGTACTGCGCCTGTTTCCGCGCACCAAGCCTCCGGTTGCTACCGCTACCGATGAGTCGCCGGCCAACTTGAGTGCCCGGGAGCAGGAAATTCTGGGGCTGCTAGTGGAAGGCTACAGCTACAAGATGATTGCCGCCGACCGGGGCATCAGTATCGATACGGTTCGGTCCCACATCAAGAAAATCTACGAGAAGCTGCATGTGCGCTCTATGACCGAGGCCGTGTCGAAAGCCCTGCGCCAGGGCCTGACCTAGGCCCGTAGAGGTCAGGCTACTCACATAATCATGTGATTGACGAGTAAGCCGGAAAGCACCATCTTGGATACGACCAATGGCTCTGCCGAATCCGTCATGCAGCGGGCAAGCAGAGTCGTTGGCTCTTTCTCTCCCTAAATTGTCGGAAGCCATGCCAAAATCACACCGCCAAGCGTTGCTCGTGTTGTTGGGTCTCTGGCTTAGAGGCCGCCCGGCCCTGGCTTGAACGGCAGGCTCCGCGCCTTGCCCACCGGCTTCCGGCATCCGCCGCCCGATTTCCGGTCTCACACCGCCGGAGGTCGGGCGGCGTAGTTTTACAGCCTTCCCACTAGGTAGGCAGATTGTCTTTGCCTGCTGGAGCCGGCATATTTTTAAGACGATTCTTGCGTCCGGCGGTTATCTTCGGTATTCAAATACTGGTTGGAGCGCTTTGCTATGCAGATTTTACGCAATATTTCCCTGGAGCAGGTGTTCGTTCTCGACATCGAAACCGTCCCGTGCGTAGGCTGCCACGATGAGCTGAATGACATGCTGCGGCTGCTGTGGGAGCATAAGTGCCACGCACTGCGCCGCGAAAAAGGCTGGAGCTCGACTCGCGCCGACGTGGAGGAAATGCCTTCTCAACTCGAAGCGGCGTCCTTGTTTGAGCAGGCCGGTATCTATGCTGAATTTGGCCGGGTGGTGTGCATTTCGGTAGGTTGCTTCACGTTCGACAAACAGGAGGAGCAGTGGCGTTTCCGGGTGAAAAGCTTTGCCGACCACGATGAGGTAACTATGCTGCGCGAGTTCTCGATGCTACTGGCGCGTAAGCCCAATTATATGCTGTGCGCCCACAATGGCAAGGAATTCGACTTTCCCTACCTGGGCCGCCGTTTGCTTATCAACGGGCTGCCGCTGCCGCCCCAGCTCGATATTGCCGGCAAGAAACCCTGGGAAATTAACCACCTCGACACAATGGAGCTCTGGAAGTTCGGCGACCGGAAATCCTACACGTCCCTGTCGTTGCTGGCGGCCATGTTCAACATCCCGACGCCTAAGGACGATATTACCGGTGCCGACGTGGCCCGGGTGTACTACACCGACAACGATTTGCCGCGCATCGTGCACTACTGCCAGAAGGACATCATCACCACGGCCCGGCTGTTGCAGAAGTTTCGCGGCGAAACACCCTTTCCCGACGAGGCCGTCATTTACGCCGACGCGGTTAGCGCCGTGATGAAACGCGTGTAGCGTCCGGCCCGATTTTGCTGCTCGGCTTCTCTGGCGGCCAGTCTCTGCACGCAGGGACTGGCCACTTGCTTTTTAGGCATATGCGTGTGGAAATAGCTGAAGGGAAGAATTTCATACTTGGTAATAATTATTATTATTTGAATAAAAATTAGTATTATTATCTATTAACCACGTTTAAACTCGACAAGTATGCATCAGAACCTACTGGAAGAAGTCGAAACGTACTTTACGGGCAATACCGTAAGCCAGACCAGTGTAGTGGTGGGCGAGAGTGAGGAGGGAGTTCGGAAGGCTTTAGGCAAAATTACCCCGCTTGTTCTCAGTAGTTTCATGGGCCGTGCTGAGCGGCCTGGTGGCCCGGAAGCCCTCTGGACCCTAACCCACGAAGCCGCCGAATCGGGCGTGCTACCCGACTTGCTCACGGCCGATACCCTACAGCGCCGCTCCGACCTGATGCGGGCCCTGCTCGGCGAAGCCTACGGGGCTACCGTGGCCCGTATTGCTACGGCTACGGCCATCAAAGCGCCGTCGGTAGAAACCCTGCTGGCCATTGCGGCCCAGGCCGTGCTACACCGGCTAGCCAGCTACGCAACCCAGCACGACATGAACCCCGAGGAGCTGTTCAGTTTTCTGAAAAACCAGCGGGCTCAGGTACTCGAAGCTATGGTGCCGGGCAGTTCCGCGAGGTCCGTAGCTGTGGAGCCGGCAGCCGGGCGGCCGGCCAGGCCCGAAGCTGTAGCGGGTGTTCTTACCGAGTCGGGCGGCATGTGGGCTTCGGTTGGCGGGGGCCATACCTACAGCGCACCGCCGGCGCCAGCGCCGGAATCAGCCACGCCAACTTCCCGCTGGGCCTGGGTGCTGGCTGTGGTAATCCTGGGAGCGGGAGCCGAGTACTTCGTGATGCACAACCAGGTGGACGGCGCTCCGAAGGTGAGCCCGGCAACCCTGGGGCTGACCAGCGCCACGGCGGCTCCCACACCGAATACAGCCACGGCCGGCGCAGAGCTGACTGCTCCAGCTACGCCCGGCGGCTACTACGACGCATCCCTCGACACCTACGTGTACGACCCGGGCCGGCCCGTGACGCTAACTATGGTGGATGGAACCAGCCAAACCGTGGGCGTGAACTCCACCGAAAACCGCCTCTATACTTTCCTAGCCAACCCCGCGCTGCAAGTCGACCCCGTAAACCGGACCAAGGGCTGGATCAATTTCGACCGGGTCAACTTCGACGCCAAGAAGGCTACGCTCTCGGATGAGTCGCGGCAGCAGCTGCGCAATGTGGCCAGCATTCTGAAAAGCTTCCCCGGCGCCCGAGCCAAGATTGGCGGCTACACCGACAGCACCGGCACCGTGTTGGCCAACCTGAAAATCAGCCAGGACCGGGCCAATGCGGCCGTGGCTGAGCTCGTGACTATGGGCATTCCGCTCAGCCGGCTCGAAGCCAAAGGATACGGTGGCAAGCATGGCGTGGCCAGCAACGTTACGCCCGTGGGCCGGGCCTTGAACCGTCGGATCAGTATTCGGGTAACCCAGAAATAAGCTTTGCCTGAGTGGATGGAAAACAAAAAGAGCGGCCCGCAGGCCGCTCTTTTTGCTGGATAAACCGGAAGCCAGCCTACTTGAATACCTCGCTGAATAAGCCCGGCAGTACACCCAGCACTACCGTCAGCAACGCCAGCAGCACCAGCACGGCCGACTGGAAGCCGCTTACTGCAATCGGTTCGGCCGTTTCGTCTTCGGCGGGCTGCATGTACATGGCAATGATAGGGCGCAGGTAGTAGTAGATGCTCACCATTGACATAATCACGGCGAATACTACCAGGCCAATGTAGCCTCTGTCGATGGCCGCGCCGAAGGTGAAGAACTTGCCAAAGAAGCCCCCCGTGAGTGGGATACCGGCTAAGGACAGCATGGCCACGGTCATCACGAAAGCCAGCAGCGGGTTGGTTTTGGCCAGGCCATTGAAACCCGCGTAGTCTTCACGCTGCCGCTGATCCGACACCAGCTTGAGCACGGCAAAAGAAGCTACAGTGGCCACTGAGTAAGCCAGCGAGTAAAAGAAAATGGCGTTGGCCGAAAGCTTGGCGTTTACGGCTACCAGGGCAATAAACAGGTAACCGGCGTGCGAAATGCTGGAGTAAGCCAGCATCCGCTTCACGCTGTTTTGGGCCACGGCCCCCACGTTGCCAATGAGCAGCGTCAGGACGGTGATGGCCATGATAGTGGGCACCCAGAAGCCCTGTGCCGCATTAAAGGCGGCAATCAGCAGCTTAAAGAAAGCGGCAAAACCAGCGGTTTTTACCACCGTGCTCATGAAGGCCGTGAAGAAAGTCGGCGTGCCTTCGTATACGTCGGGTGTCCAGTAGTGGAAGGGAGCCGCCGACACCTTAAAGCTGATGCCAATGAACATGAGCAACATGCCCAGGTAGAGCATGGGCTGCAGGGACGCATTGGCTGGATTGACAATACCGGCATTGATGTCGGTAAGCTGGAAGGTGCCCGTGGCGCCGTACACCAGAGCAATGCCGAAGAGCAGAATGCCAGTGGCAAAGGAGCCCATCAGGAAGTACTTCAGGGCCGCTTCGTTGGAGCGTACGTTGCGCTTATCGGAGCCAGCTACCACGTACATCGAAACGCTCAGAATTTCGATACCCACGAACAGCATCAGCAGGTTGTTGTAGCTCACCATCATAATGGCGCCTACCAACGAGAAGAGCAGCAAGGAGTAGTATTCGGCCAGGTTTTCCTGGCCTTCCCGCACGTATTTCTGGGAGAAGGGAATCAGCAGCAGCGTCGTCAGGACCACGATGCCGGTGAAAGCCACCGAGTACGAATCGATGGTGAGCATGTTATTGAAATACGACTGAGCGTCGGTATTCCAATCAATGAGGTTCACGCCGAACACCAGGGCCAGAATGACCATAGCTGCCGGCAGCAGGATCTTGTTGGACTTCAGGAACCCGAAAAACAGGTTAACGATGCCGAGAACGGAGAGCAGAATGATGGAAGTCATGTCGTCGGAATCAGGGCTTATTGTTTACCCATCAGGGTCAAGATCTGCAGTACGGCCGGCTCCGAAATTTGCAGGAAGGTATTGGGGAAAAGGCCAATCCAGAATACCAGCACAATCAGGGGCACCAGCACGGCCAGCTCACTACCAGTCAGGTCTTGAATAGTAGAAGTCAGGGAGGTTTCCGGACCCAGCATCACGCGCTGGAACATGCGCAGCAGGTACACGGCCGCCAGAATGATGGTCACACCGGCCACGGCGCCCAGCCACATGTTGTACTTGTACACACCGGCCAGCAGCAGGAATTCGCCTACGAAGCCGTTGGTGAGCGGCAAAGCTACCGTGCCGAGCAGCAGCACCAGGAAGCTCACCGACAGCAGCGGCGTGTGCTTGGTCAGGCCACCCAGCTCAGCAATCTGGCGGGTGCCGGTGCGGCGCTGAATAATGTCGCCGATAAAGAACATACCAACCACGTTTACGCCGTGAGCTAGCATCTGTATCACGGCGCCCTGCAGGCCCATCATGTTCAGCGAAAATACCCCGGCGGCCATTAAGCCCACGTGGGACAGAGACGAATAGGCAATAAGCCGCTTCATATCCTGCTGGCGAATGGCAATGATGGCACCGTAGATAATGCCGATAACTGCGAGAATCATGACCAGCTTACCCCACTGGCTCGTGCCGAGCGGCACCACAGGCAGCAGCCAGCGCAACGTGCCATAGATACCCATCTTGAGCATAATGCCCGAGAGCAGCATGGTAGCGGGCACGGGGCTTTCGGTGTAAGTGTCGGGCTGCCAGGTGTGGAAGGGGAAAATCGGCATCTTCACGGCAAAGGCAATGAAGATCAGCCAGAACAGCCAGGCCTGTTCCCCAGCCGACAAGGTCAGGTTGTAGAAAGCCGCAATGTCGGACGACCGAACCCCGCCGTTGGCTCCGGTTTGGAAGTAGAGGTACACAAAGGCGGCCAGCATGAAGAGCGAGCCGATGATGGTGTACAAGAAGAACTTGAAGGTAACGGCAATGCGGCGCTCGGAGCCCCACACACCGGCCAGGAAGTAAATCGGAATCAGGGCCACTTCCCAGAAGAAGTAGAACAGGAAGGCATCCAGCGACACGAACACGCCGATCAGGCCGGTCTGCATGAACAAAATTAGGGCGTAGAAGGCCGAGGCGTTGGGATAGTCGTGGCGGAAGGAAGCCAGGATGATGAGCGGCACCAGAAAGGTGGTCAGCAGCACCAGCAGCAGGCTCAGCCCATCCATGCCAATGTGGAAGTTGATGCCGGCCGAGGCTATCCAGGGAATATTAACGGCAAAGGACGAATAAGCGGCCTCACTGTTGCCGGGCGTCATGCCCGAGGCAGCCGTAATGGCGGCAAACACGGCTACGGCAAATTCCACCAGGGCTGCCCCCAGGGCCATTACCCGCGCCGCATTGCCTTTGGCAAAGTGCAGCAGAAGCGCCGCCGCGACGGGAAAGAAAAGTAAAAAGGCAGTCAGCATACTTTATTCAGATGCAGATGAAGCCGGGGAAATCTTCCACGCCGGCCGTCCAGAGGAAGCGTTAGAATTGGAAGACGTTCAAAGCCAGAATCAGCACGATGCCGACGACCATCAGAATCAGGTAGAGGCCCACGTAGCCGGTTTGCACGTAGCGCAGCAGCTGCCCGCCACCGAGCGTGACGCGGCCGAAGCCATTGACGATGGGGTCGATAATGCCCTGTTCCACGTAGCGGTACAAACCCTTCGACAAGCTCATGACGGGCCGCACAAAGATGCCGTCGTACAGCTCGTCGATGTAGTACTTGTGGTAGACCAGGCTTTCGGGCGCCGAGCGTTGGGCGTCGTCTTCGGCCGGGCGCACCCGGCGGCTCACGTACTGCACATAGGCGAAGATGATACCCAGCACGCCAGCCGCTACCGACAGACCGATAAGCATCAGCTCAGTGCCGTGGTCCAGCTCAGAAGCAAAAGCTTCGGGGTTCAGAGCCCGTGAGTACGTAAAGAGCGGGGCTAGATAATCAGCCAGATAGTGCTTGCCCACGAACATCGGGGCGCCCATAAAGCCCCCTACGGCGGCCAGAACAGCTAGGATAATCAACGGCAGCGTCATCGAAGCCGGCGACTCGTGCAGGTGGTGCTTCTGCTCCTCAGTGCCGCGGAACTCGCCGAAGAACGTCAGGAACAGCAGACGGAACATGTAGAAAGCCGTCAGGAAAGCTGTCAGCAAACCCATGCCCCACAGAATCTTGTTGTGCTGGAAGGCGTGCTCCAGGATTTCGTCTTTCGAGAAGAAGCCCGAGAAAGGTGGAATGCCTGAAATAGCCAGGCAGCCGATAAAGAACGTGAGGAAGGTAATCGGCAGGGCCTTGCGCAGGCCGCCCATGCGGCGAATATCCTGCTCATTGCTCATGGCGTGAATCACGGAACCGGCACCGAGGAACATCAGGGCCTTGAAGAAGGCGTGGGTTAGCACGTGAAACAGCGAGGTGCTGTAACCCATGACACCCAGGGCCAGGAACATGTAGCCGAGCTGAGAAACCGTGGAGTAAGCCAGCACTTTCTTGATGTCGTTCTGGGCCAGGCCGATGGTGGCCGCAAATAGGGCCGTGATACCACCAATCCAGGCCACAACGTGGAGCGTGTCGGGAGCCAGGGTGAAGAGCACGTTCGAGCGCAGCACCATGTAAATACCGGCCGTTACCATGGTAGCGGCGTGAATCAGGGCCGAAACCGGAGTAGGGCCAGCCATAGCGTCGGGCAGCCAGGTGTAGAGCGGCAGCTGGGCCGACTTACCCATGGCGCCCACGAAGAGCAGCAGGGTAATGGCCGTTACGACGCCGGTGCCGACTTGCAGAGTTGAAGCCTTGTGGAACACTTCCCCGTACTGCACCGAGTCGAAGGTCAGGTAGATCAGGAAGATGCCCAGCAGGAAGCCCAGGTCACCGACGCGGTTGATGATAAAGGCCTTTTTGGCGGCGTTGTTGTTGGGCGTTTCCTTGTTCCAGAAGCCGATGAGCAGGTAGGAGCAGAGGCCCACACCTTCCCAGCCAATAAACAGAATCACGAAGTTGGCCCCCATCACCAGCACCAGCATGCTGAATACGAACAGGTTGAGGAAGGCGAAAAACTTGCCCACGTTCTCGTCGTGGTGCATGTAGCCGATGCTGTAGACGTGAATCAGGAAGCCTACGCCCGTCACTAGCAAGAGCATAACCAAGCTGAGCTGGTCAATCTGGTAAGTGAAGGGAATCTGCATCGTGCCGACCGAAATCCAGTCGAAGAGCTTCACCGTGTAGGCCTGGTGGGCCGTAGCGCCGGGGGCCAGCCACTGGGCTGAGGGGTGCAGGAATTCCCAGAACAGGGTTACCGAAATCAGAAAGGAACCCAGCACCATCAGGCTGCTGATGGCCCCGGCTACCGTGCCCGAAAGTTTTTTGTTCAGCAGGCCATTGATGAGAAAACCCAAAAACGGCAGCAGTGGAATCAGCACGTACAGCAGTGTCGGAAAAGGAGCGCCGGCTGCGGGTATTACAGTTTCTTGCATAGGAGTATGCTATAAGAAAACCGTCTGTTATCCTGAGCCTGCGAAGGACCTTGTGCCAATGGAACGACTCGTTCTGGTGCGGTAAGGTCCTTCGCAGGCTCAGGATGACAGGCGAGTTATCATTACCACTTAAGACGGTTAAGCAGGTTGACGTCGGTGTTCTGGAAGTTGCGGTAAATCATCACGATGATGCCCAGCCCGACCGAGACTTCGGCGGCGGCGACGGCCATGATGAAGAACACGAAGATTTGTCCGTTGGGGTCGGAGCGGTAGGCGGAGAAAGCCGTCAGCAGCACGTTTACGGCGTTGAGCATCAGCTCCACGCACATAAAAATGATAATGGCATTGCGCCGGGTTAGCACCCCCGTTACGCCGATGGCAAATAGCGCCGTGGCGAAGTACACGTAATACTCAAGCGGGACGGTGCGAATGACTTCCGGGATGGTCTGTTCCATGCAGTGGGGTCAGCGGACAAGGCAAAGAGGCCCAGCCAAAGCTCAGCTGGGGTTAATTAGCTGGCAAAGGTATCCTGAAAATCGGTAAATCCACAGGGAAAAGTACAGTTCTGCCCCTTTGCCACTAGAAGATAAGGCCCATCGGGAGCCGAATTAGAAACATTTAATTCGTCCGTCCTGTCGGCCGCCGCAGGACAGCTGGCGTGCTGACGTTAGATTGCTACTCCTGTCAGCAGCACGCGAGATGTCTACCGGCAGTCGACAGGCCGTTGTTTTTATTTGCAACCCCGTTATATACTCCGCAAAATATTCTCGGCCGGATAAAGTATTTTGCTGCCTTTCGCGTCTGCTTAGTCAGAATGGACGCACTAGCACTAAACGCCTTGCCCATAGGCACGATGAGAGGACAGGACCGGCAGATTCAGGAGGCCGTGCAGGAACAGCGCGGTCGGCTGCTGGCCTTCATCCGCCGCCGCGTGCCCGACCCCGACGATGCCGAGGATATTCTGCAGGATGTCTTCGGCGAGCTGGTCGAAAGCTACCGGATGCTCAAACCTGTCGAAAAAGTGGCCTCCTGGCTGTTTCGCGTGGCCCGCAACCGTATCACCGACCTCTACCGTAAAAAGAAAACGGCGTCGCTGGAAGAGGAAATGCTTCGCTACGCCGACGACAACGAGGAAGGCTCCCTGCTGCTGGCCGACGTGCTGCCCGCCGACGACGATGCCCCCGAAAACCGTTTGCTCCGCGAAACCCTGATGGAGGCCTTGGCCGAAGCCCTGGAGGAGTTGCCCAAAAACCAGCGTGACGTCTTTGTGTGGCACGAGTTGGAAGGCCGCAGCTTCAAGGAGTTAGTCGAGGAAACTGGCGTCCCGCTCAAAACCCTGATTTCGCGCAAGCACTATGCCGTGCAGCACCTGCGGCAGCGCCTGCAGGCGCTTTACACCAACTTGTTCACTGATTAGTGTGCTAGAATGCCAATGTGCTCATGTGCTGTTGATGATTGACTACAGCGCGTTTTGCTAACTCAAAGAGTAGCACATAAGCATATTACCGCATCAGCACATTAACCCCACATCAGCACATTCCCACATCATGAATCCTAAACCCTGGCCGCTTCGCGTCCTCAAATTCGTTCTCCTGGGCATTTTGTTCGTGGCCGCTATGGGCTACGTGACGATGAGCCTCTGGAACTGGCTGGTACCCGACCTTTTCCACGGCCCGGTCATTAACTTCTGGCAAACGCTGGGCCTGTTGCTGCTCACCCGCCTGCTTACCGGTTTTAAGGGTGGCTCGGGCCGGCCCGGGTTCAGCCGCAAGTGGCAGCAGCACAAAAACGACTGGAAACAGAAGATGGAAAGCCGCATGGCCGGCATGACGCCGGAAGAGCAGGAGAAATTCCGGCAGAAAATGCGCGCCAGCTGCGGCCCGCCCGCCTGGATGCGCCGACAACCAACCGAAACGGCGTTTAATGCCCAAGCCGAGTAAAGAAAAGCCGCGGCTCCTGAAGAATCAGGGGCCGCTTTTTTGTGCTGCTCAAGCGTAGGAGTAGGCCAATGAATTGACCCGGTGAAACTTATAAAAAGATGTTGGCTACGGCGCAGCTGCCATTTTCGGGCCGTCCGTATACAACGGCAGCATCTTTTGTAGCCCAATGGCCAGTCCTGATTCTTCCCCCAACTCTCAGCAAGCTACCCGTGGCGGAATGGCCCAGGTAGTGGAGCGCAATATTGAAGCCCTGCTGCAACGGCAGCAAGCCGAGGATAAGCAACGAACCTGGCAAGACCGTACCGCCGACGCCGTAACCAAGTTTACAGGCAGCATGGCTTTTGTCCTTATTCACCTGGTGTTCTTTGCCGGCTGGATTCTCTGGAACGTGGGCTGGCTTGGCCTTAAGCCCTTCGACCCCTCGTTGGTGATTCTGGCCATGGAGGCTTCCGTAGAGGCCATTTTCCTGTCCACTTTCGTGCTCATCAGCCAGAACCGTATGGCCGCCCTGGCCGACAAGCGCGCCGACCTGAACCTGCAGGTGAGCCTGCTTAGTGAGCACGAAATAACCCGTTTGGTAGTCCTGGTACGGGAAATAGCCCAGAAGATGGACATTCAGGAAGCCCAAGACCCGGAAATTCCCGAGCTGGCCCAGGATGTGCATCCCGAGCGGGTCCTCGACACAATAGAACAGTACCAGCAGAAAATAGAGCAGGAAAAGAAGGCTGACTAGTTTCGGCGGGCGTGGTCGTTCCACCAGGGCATACCCCAGTGGGCCTCGGCAGCTAGCAGCTAACCACTGCCGGGCGGCTTTCCATCCTTACAGGGGCACGTATACTTCCGGAGTATCGTCTTGTTTCTCGAAGACAATACGGGCTTTTTGGAAGCTCTTTCGGGGTAGCTTGTACATCCTGACCTTATAGTCATACTGCCCGTATCCCAGTCCTCCCGTCATATCCACGGCGGGCATAGTAACTGAGGAGAGCGTGAGTCGCACGACGGTATCCTCTTCAACTTCGGCCTCTACGTTATCCAGAAAGGTCGTGCCAGTAAACGCGACGGGCGGATGGATCAGCAGCACCACAAACTCGCGCTTAAAGTCAATGCTGTCGGGTGCCGCGCCCGGACCTTGTGCTTCCAGAACTTGCTGTAAGGTAGAGTCGTTGGTGACCACCAGGTAATCGGTGTTAGCCAGGTGGGGCACTTCCACAGAGCCGTCCTCCTGCTCTAGTCCCAGTTGGGTAACTTCTTCCTGGCCTGTCGCCTGCCTGGCCTGCTGGTCATTAACCTGACCCAGAATCATTTTAACGGCATCCGCGGGCGAACTGCTTTTGGGACTTCGGCTGAAGCCACGTACCTCAACTTCCTGAACCGGCACTTTCTCGCGTGAGCAGGCCGCCGCCGTAAGTAGCAGGGCTGCCCAGCCCAGGGAGGCAATTAACTTCATAGGTACCAGTAGTAGAGTAGTCTTTCCGGGCACGAAGATGAGCTTTTATTGGTAGCTCCTCATTTGTTGCTCAGGTGAAGCAGCAGTATCTACTCCTGTTGCTTAGCGAGTAGTCGGGCACCATTGGAAATTCAGGGCATAAAAAAGCGGCGTCTGGTGCTTCAGACGCCGCTTTTCGTTTCTTGCGAAAGCTGCTTGCCTAGAAGTTCCGCTCCCCGGCTTCCCGCTTGCCCAGCATTACGGCCCCGACCATAGCGGCCAGGAACAGTACCGAGGCCAACTCGAAGGGCAGCAGATACTTCGTGTAAAGAATCATGCCTAGCTGGCTTACCATACCAATCTGCGAGTTGAATACTGGCGCGTTGAAAGTGGTGCCGGGCTGGATGTCGCGCAGGGCGGCTACCATTACCACCAGCAGTAATCCGCCGGCTACCGCTGCTGCTACCTTCGATAAGGCCGATTTGTGGGGCTCCGTGTCGGCGTTCAGGTTCAGGAACATGATTACGAACAGGAACAGTACCATGATGGCGCCGGCGTAGACGATGATATTCACGGCGGCCAGGAACTGCGCGTTCAGAATCAGGTAGTGGCCCGACAGTGAGAAGAACGTCAGAATCAGGAATAGCACGCTGTGTACCGGGTTTTTGGCCAGTACCACGCCTAGGGCCGCAAACAAGGCCACAAACGACAAGAAGAAAAACAGGGAAGGGGAAGAGGCCATTGGCAAAAGGTAGCGCGAAGCTCCAGCTTCGCGTATCGTTGAACGATAATCGGTACTGCGGCGCGGGCTACACGCGAAGCTGGAGCTTCGCGCTACTGCCTTATGCCGGTTGCTGGCTGATTTTCTGGCTTAAAGCCTGAGCTTGCTCGGGCGTAAGCTGAATGCCGCGGATGCTGCGAGCATTCGGATCAACGGGCTCTACCAGCCGGTCTTTGCCGTAGATAAACTCGTCGCGCTCGAAGCGTGGCGGAGCCATCTTGTCGGGCTGCAGGTACACGGCGGCTTTCGGGCAGGCTTCTTCGCAGAGGCCGCAGAAGATGCAGCGCAGCATGTTTACCTCGTAGCTGACGGCGTATTTCTCCTCGCGGTAGAGATTTTCCTCGCCTTTTTTCCGCTCGCCAGCTACCATTGTAATGGCTTCGGCCGGACAGGCTACGGCGCAAAGGCCGCAGGCGGTGCACCGCTCCCGGCCCACTTCGTCACGCTTGAGTACGTGCAGGCCCCGGAAGATGGGGGAGAAGGGACGCTTTTCTTCCGGGTAGCGCACCGTCACCTGCTTCTTGGTAGCGGCCCGGAAAAAGTGCCGCATGGTGATGCTAAGGCCCTGGAAAATAGCCGGCAGGTAAGCCCGTTCGGCCAGCGTCATCGGCTTGGCCTCTAACTTTTTGGCTCTATTGCTTAAGGACTGCATAGTTCGATTACTTAATGATACCGCCCAGAATCAGGCCGCCGGTGAGCAGGATGTTGAAAATGGCCAGCGGAATCAGGATGGTCCAGCCCAGGCGCATCAGCTGGTCGTAGCGGAAGCGGGGCAGGGTCCAGCGGACCCACATGAAGAAGAAAATGAAGGCGAAGATCTTTCCGAACAGCAGCAGCAGACCCAGAATCGAAATCAGGTTCTGAGCCGAAACCAGTTCCCAGCCCTGAGCCGATACCAACCAGTCGCGCAGCTCGTACTGGAAAGGGAAGTTGAAGCCGCCGAAGTACAGTACGCTCATCACGGCCGAAGCCACGAAGACGTTAACATATTCAGCAAACAGGTACAGACCCATTTTCATGGAGCTATACTCGGTATGGTAGCCGCCCACCAGCTCCGTTTCGCACTCCGGTAGGTCGAAGGGCGTGCGGTTGGTTTCGGCAAAGGCGCAGACCAGGAAGATAATGAAGCCCAAGGGTTGCTTAACGATGTTCCAGAAGTGCCACTCACCCGCTACCGACTGCTGCAGCGTGATTTCGCGCAGGCTCAAGGTGCCCGAAATCATCAGCACGGCAATCAGGGCCATACCCATAGCCAGTTCGTAGCTGATGTTTTGGGAGCCAGCGCGAATGGCGCCGAGCAGGGAGAATTTGTTGTTGGAAGCCCAGCCGCCAATCATCACCCCGTATACACCCAACGACACGATGCCGAACACCCACAGCATGCCGATGTTGACTTCAATGCCCTGCAGGTTGAACACGTTGGTGCCAAACTGAATGACGTTGCCGAATGGAATTACCGCTGACGACATCAGGGCCGTAATCATGGCCAAGCAAGGACCCAGTACGAACAGCGCCCGGTTGGCACCGGCCGGGAAGAATTCCTCTTTAGTGAACAGCTTCACGGCATCAGCCAGAGGCTGCAGCAGGCCAAAGGGACCAGCCCGGTCGGGGCCGACGCGGTCCTGCAAAAAGGCTGCAATAACCCGCTCGGCGTAGGTGCAGTAAGTCGCAATCAGCAGCGAAACGCCGAAAACGACGAGGATAACAATGGATTGCCAGCCTAAGGTTGGTAGTTCTATCATGTTAGTTGTTGGTTGATAGTTGTCAGTTGTTAGTTCTGCATGCTAGTTGAGGACTCTTTAGGCCTAACAACTGACAACGAGCAACTAACAACTACTAACTAGTTACCTAAGCGCATGGGAGGATTCTGTTCCAGGTCGCGCAGCGAGCTTTCGGGCAAGTCGGCAATAACCTGGGCGTTGAGCACGGGCAGCTCGTAGTGGTTGGCCGAAATCACCGACGAGCGGTCGATGTGGGCCGGGCCTTCCAGCGTCCAGTCAGCGGTTTCCTTCTTGTCGAAGCGGCAGGTGTTGCAGATCCACTCCTTTACCTCACCGTACTGGTCTTTGCGGGCCGTTACCCGCAGCACGTCCTTGCCTTTGTACCAGAGCACCACGCGGCCGCAGCACTTGGGGTTTTCGCAGTCACGGTGAGCGTTTACGGGTTTCGTAAACCACACGCGCTGCTTGAAGCGGAAGGTTTTATCGGTCAAGGCGCCCACCGGGCACACGTCAATGACGTTGCCGCTGAACTCGTTGTCGATGATGTTCTCGATGTAGGTACCGATTTCAGCAGCGTCGCCGCGGCCCAGGACGCCGTGCACGCGCTTCTCGGTGAGCTGGTCGGCGGTGAACACGCAGCGGTAGCATAGGATGCAGCGCGTCATATGCAGCTGAATCAGCGGCCCGATGTCGATTTTCTCGAAGGTGCGACGCTCCTCTTCATAGCGGGTAGTGCTCACGCCGTGCTCGAAAGCGAAGTTCTGCAGGTCACACTCCCCGGCCTGGTCGCACACGGGGCAGTCCAGCGGGTGGTTAATCAGCAGCATTTCCACGATGCCCTTGCGCACGTTGAGCACCTGCTCGGAGGTCGTATTCTCGACCACCATGCCGTCCTGCACCGGCGTCACGCACGAGGCGACGAGCTTGGGCATGGGGCGGGGATCTTTGGCCGAACCAGCCGCCACGCGCACGAGGCAGGCGCGGCACTTGCCGCCCGAGCCTTTCAGCGGCGTGTAGTAGCACATGGCCGGGGGCACGATGCCGCCGCCGATGGTGCGGGCCGCGTTGAGGATGGTGGTTCCGTCCGGAACGTCAACCTCGATGCCGTCAAATGTTATTTTAGCCATTATTCTTGGGTTGAGAGCTTAAAGCTTAGAGGTCAGAACTTAGATTAAAAGTTAAATCCAAGTCGTCTATGTCTAAGCTCTCACTTCTAAGTTCTAAACAAGGACTGCTTTGCCGGGAAACACCGCACCGGGGCGGGTAGCTTCCTGGGGGTAGCGCACGTGCCACTCAAATTCGTCGCGGAAGTGACGAATGGCGGCCGAAACTGGCCAGGCCGCCGCTTCACCCAGGGGGCAGATGGTGTTGCCTTCGATTTGCTTGGCCACGCTGGCCAGCACGTCGATGTCGCGCTCATTGCCGTGGCCGTGCTCCAGGCGGTGCAGGATTTTCTCCAGCCAGCCCGTACCCTCGCGGCAGGGCGAGCATTGCCCGCACGACTCGTGGTGGTAGAAGCGGCTAAAGTTCCAGGTGTTACGCACGATGCAGGTGGTTTCGTCCATGGCAATGAAGCCACCGGAGCCCAGCATGGTACCCGTCACAAACCCGCCATCCGACAACGACTCGTAGGTCATCAGGCGGGGCTCACCGGCGGCGGTTTTCAGAATCAATTCCTTGGGCAGAATTGGCACCGACGAACCGCCGGCTACGACAGCCTTCAGGTCGCGGCCTTTCCAGATGCCGCCGCAGTACTCATCGGAGTAGATGAATTCCTCGACGGGCACGCCCAGTTCGATTTCGTAGATACCGGGCTTGTTGAGGTGGCCGCAGGCCGAAATCAGCTTGGTGCCGGTGCTCCGGCCCACGCCAATCTTGGCGTACTCGTCGCCGCCATCATTCACAATAACCGGCACGGCGGCAATAGACTCCACGTTGTTCACCACCGTGGGGCGGGCGTAGAGGCCCTGCACGGCGGGGAATGGGGGCTTGTTGCGCGGGTTACCCCGCTTGCCTTCCAAGGATTCAAGCAAAGCTGTTTCTTCGCCGCAGATATAGGCACCCCCACCGGGGTGCACGTACAAATCCAGGTCGTAACCCGAGCCCAGGATGTTTTTACCCAGGAAACCGGCTGCGTAAGCTTCGGCAATGGCCTTTTCCAGGATGCGCAGCACGTACAACAACTCCCCACGGATGTAGATGTAGGAAGTGTTGGCGCCCAGGGCGTAGGAGCTCGTAATCATGCCTTCCACCAGCAGGTGGGGCAGTTTCGACATCAGCTGCCGGTCCTTGAAGGTGCCCGGCTCCGATTCGTCGGCGTTGCAAACGAGGTAGCGCGGCACGCCTTCGGGCTTGGCCAGAAAGCTCCATTTCATGCCCGTGGGGAAACCGGCACCGCCGCGGCCACGCAGGCCCGACTTTTTCACCTCTTCCACCACCTCGTCGGGGGTCATGGTTTTGAGGGCCTTCTCCACCGAGCGGTAGCCGCCATGCTTGCGGTATACCTCAAAGGTGTCGATGCCTTCAACGTTGATATGTTCGGTCAGCAGTTTGCGTCCCATAGTGTCTGAGCGGTAAGCTGAAAGAGGTTAATTGTTGGCTACGGCGTTGGGCAGGCCTTTTTCTTCCCAGGGAAGCGCCGGACGGTGCACCATGTTGCGCAGCTCGGTGAGCATGGCGTTTACCGAAGCTTCGGTGTCGAGCTGCTCGTAGTATTTCTCGCGCACCTGTACCACGGGGGCAAAGCCGCAGGCGGCCAGGCATTCCACCTCTTTCAAGGTAAACAGCCCGTCGGCCGAAGGCCCACCGCCTACTTTGGCGCCGGTGATACGCTCCAGCTCGGCCGTCAGCTCGTCGGAGCCGCGCAGCTGGCAAGGGCCCGTGCGGCAGATTTCCAGCACGTGCTTGCCTACCGGCTTGAGGTTGAACATGGTGTAGAAAGTCGAAACCTCGTACACCTCGATGGGTTTCACGCCCAATACCTCGGCTACCAGGTCCTGCACCTCGGGGCTACCCAGCCCCCGAATTCGGCCTGGGCAATGTGTAGTACCGGCAGCATCGCCGACTTGCGGCGCTCCTCCGGGTATTGCTTGCAGATACGGTCTATTTCAGCCTTGGCAGCTTCCGAAAACTGGGGTTTCACGGGCGCGGTTGTCGATTCCATAAAGTCAAATTCAGCAAAAAACTACGCGTCCAGCTCGCCGGCAATTACGTTCATCGACGACAAGGTCACGATGGCGTCGGAGAGGCTGCTGCCCACCACCATTTCGGGGTAAGCCTGGTAGTAAATGAAGCAGGGGCGGCGGAAGTGCAGGCGGTAAGGCGTGCGGCCCCCATCGGAAATTAGGTAGAAGCCCAACTCGCCGTTGCCACCTTCCACAGAGTGATACACCTCGCCTACCGGCGCTTCAATCTCACCCATGATGATTTTGAAGTGGTAAATCAAAGCCTCCATGTTCTTGTACACAGCCTGCTTAGGGGGCAGGTAGTAGTGCGGAGCATCGGCGTGGAACGGGCCTTCGGGCAGGTTTTCCAGGGCCTGGTTGATGATGCGCAGGCTCTGCCAGATTTCCTCGTTGCGCACCATGAACCGGTCGTAGGTGTCGCCCTTGGTACCCACGGGGATTTCGAAGTCGAAGTCCTCGTAGCTGGAGTAAGGGTTCATGGCCCGCACGTCGTAGTCGACGCCGGCGGCGCGCAGATTGGGGCCGGTGAAGCCGTAGTTCAGCGCTTTTTCCGCCGTAATCGGGCCCACGTTCACCACGCGGTCCATGAAAATGCGGTTGCGGTTGAACATGGATTCAAACTCCTTCATCACCGCGGGGAAGGTCTTGAGCCAGTCGCGCAGCTTCTGAATGGCCACGTCGGAGAAGTCACGCTCCATGCCGCCCACGCGGCCCATGTTGGTGGTCAGGCGGGCGCCGCAGATTTCCTCGTAAATCTCGTACACCTTTTCCCGCTCCTGGAACACGTAGAGGAAGCCGGTAAATGCGCCGGTGTCTACGCCCAGAATCGAGTTGCAGATGAGGTGGTCGGTGATGCGGGCCAGCTCCATGGCGATGACGCGCATGTACTGGGCACGCTTGGGCACCGTTACGCCGAGCAGCTTTTCTACCGTCATGTGCCAACCCATGTTGTTGATGGGCGACGAACAGTAGTTCATCCGGTCGGTGAGGGGCGTGATTTGATAGAAGGGCCGGCGTTCGGCAATCTTCTCAAAGGCCCGGTGGATATAGCCGATGGTCGGGACGCCGGAAATAATCCGCTCCCCATCCATTTGCAGGATGTTCTGGAAAATGCCGTGCGTGGCCGGGTGCGTCGGACCCAGGTTAAGGGTCGTCAGTTCCTGGCTGAAGTCGTTGAGCGTGGGAACGAGGCCGCTGTTCTGCTGCTGTTCCCGGGCTTCCTGGATGATCTTGTGGGTACCTTCCAGCGTGTCGTTTACTGCCATTGTTTTAGAGCTTAGAGGCTAGAACTTAGAGCTTAGAATTTGAGGAAGAAGTTTGAAAACAAGAACATTCTAAGTTCTAAGCTCTCAGTTCTGAGTTCTAAAGATTAGCGGCCGAAGAAAAGGTCTGTTTTGTCTTCGCGGGTACCGTCTTCTAGCGCGTATTCCTTGCGCATGGGGTGGTAGTCCATGTCTTCCACATTCAGAATGCGGATGAGATTGGGGTGGCCCGTGAAGATAATGCCGTAGAAGTCGTAGGCCTCGCGCTCCATCCAGTTCGCCGTGGCGTAGAGGTCGGTCAGAGTGGGCACTACCGGGTCGGCAATGGGGAAGAAAATCTTGATGCGCAGGCGCAGGTTATTTACCAGGCTGTGCACGTGGTAAATCATGCCTAGTTCTTTACCCTCGTTTTCGGGGTAATGAATGCCGCACATCGTAGTCAGGAAGTTGAGCTGCAACTCCTGATCCTGCTGCAAGCCGGCAATGATTTCGTGAATCCGCTCCCGCGTGGTCGTCACAGTCAGCAGGCCGTAAGGCTCCTCGACGTCCATGAAGGTGTCGGCGCCGAACAGACGCTGCAGCAACGCTAGCAACTGAGCATTCTTAACCGCCTGCGGATCTAGTGGAGCCGCTGCTTCCTGAGATTCTGCCGCGGATTCTTGGGTATTTTCAGCCATTCCTGTGTAGAGAAGCTAAGAGGCGAAAATTGGCGCTGCAAGAAGCTTGCAGCGCCAATTTTCAAACTACTTGATGTTATAGGAAGCCAGCAGCGCCTGGTACTCGGGCGCGTTGCGGCGGCGAATCGATTCGGTGCGGGCCAAATCCTGCACTCGCATCAGGCCATCGAGAACCTGCTCGGGGCGGGGCGGGCAGCCGGGCACGTACACGTCGACGGGGATAATCCGGTCGATGCCCTGGAGCACGGAGTAGGAGTCGAAGATGCCACCCGAGCAGGCACAGGCGCCCATGGCCAGCACCCAGCGGGGCTCAGCCATCTGCTCGTACACCTGCTTCACGATGGGGGCCATCTTCTTGGCGATGGTGCCCATCACCATCAGCAGGTCGGCCTGCCGGGGCGAAAACGACGGACGCTCCGAGCCGAAGCGGGAGATGTCGTAGTGCGAGCCCATGGTCGCCATAAACTCGATGCCGCAGCAGGACGTAGCGAAGGGCAGGGGCCACAGGGAATTGGCGCGGGCCATGCCCACTACCGACTCCAGGGAGGTTGCGAAGAAGCCAGCGCCTTCTACGCCCTCGGGGGCCTCAACCATCTTTATTTCAGGAACACGAATATCGCTCATGAGATTTGTCAGTTTGGAGGGGCTATTTGCCCTTTATCCGAACACCAGCGCGCCGGTAAAAGTTTGGTTGAATTGGACTTAGGCGTGGGTGCCGGTCCACTTCAGAATGCCTTTCTTGATAACGTAGGCGAAGCCCGCCATCAGCAGGGTCAGGAACACAATCATCTGCACGAAGCCGTCCCAGCCCAGGCTGCGGAAGTTCACGGCCCAGGGATACATGAAGATTACCTCCACGTCGAAGAGCACGAACAAGATGGCGGTGAGGAAGTATTTGATGGAAATCGGGGTGCGGGCATTGCCCACCGACTCGATACCGCACTCGAAAGCCTCATTTTTGACTTTGCTTTTGCGGTTGGGGCCCACCAGGTGGGACACAATCATGGCAAAGGCCACGAAGGCAATGGCCAGGCCGAATTGTACCACAATGGGCAGAAAATCAACCGGCTGGTAATTAGTAGTTACAGCGAGAAGCATACGATTCAGCAGTTAAAGGCCCCTTGGAATGGGCGTTGGAGGGCAAAGGTAGGGCTTAGAGGCTTGGGAACAAAGGTTCTGCGGGCCCTGGTTCGCAATGGCGTATATTTGGACAAATTAGGTTTTATTAATGTGGGCCCAACCCAGTTGCCGCCCGGCGCTACGCGTTAGGAAAGCACCCGGCTTTCGAGCGGGTATCTGACGAGGGACATGAGCCCTCGGCTGGCTGAGTCGGGGCTGCTTATGCTCCGGCTGGATTGACCTCAACCGACGCGGAAAGCCTTAATAATGGTAGCAGGCATTTTGTCGTCACACATCTTTCTAAAAAGTAGTTTCGGCTGGATGACAGCGTTTACGCCGTCCGCAGATTAGTAAACCATTTAGTATCCTATTGGTAAGCAGTATGGCGAGCTTAAGTAGTAGTGAAATTCAACGTAGAAAGCCAGTGTGGATAGCACTATCCGAGTTTTATCTGGATACCGAGTTGGAGCGAAACGATATTGCCCGTATCCGTTCTGTAATAGTGGAAAGCGGCTACAGCAAGCAGCAGGTTTTGGCGATGAACTACAACGAGGTAGCTCCAATCGTAATAGCGAATACCTTGGGTGTTGCAGGAGTTTGGTCGGAGTTTGATCAGCAGTGGCTGGTGGAATCCATTCTAGAACGATTAAATCGGAAATTCTTAAAAATGAGTATTCCGGGTTTACAGTGGTTGTTCAGGCGGTATATTGATTTGTTCAGTAAAAAATACCTTCGCCAGATATTTGTTGAAAGCTAATTCTGCTGTCCTACGCCCCTTGCGGCAGGGTATGTTTTGACCTGTCAATGGCACCACTTGATAGTACAAGCCATTTCAGAATTCCAAGGCGGCTTGGTGCTATTGTATAACCCCGCCTCTATTGTCTAAAAAGTCAAAATCGAGCCGTCTTCTAAGGCCCGGCTGTAATTCTCCAGGTCAAACTCATATAAGAAAGGAGAGCGGTGGGGCCCGATTTTCTTCTGCTCGTCGAGCTGCCGGATCAGGCCCAGGGTGAGAAGCTTCTTGCGGAAGTTGCGCCGGTCAATCTGCCGGCACAGGATGGTTTCGTAGAGGGAGTGAATTTCGGGCAGGGTAAACTTGTCCCGCAGCAGGTTGTAGCCAATGGGCTGCTGAAAAATATGGGCCCGCAAGGTTAGCAGAGCTTTCTGAATGATTTCGTTGTGGTCGTAGACCAGTTCGGGAATGTCGGCCACGTTGAGCCAGCAGTACTCATCGACCAAAAACTCGGGTGTCACGACTACCTGCAGGTAGTCGACCAGGGCGTAGTAGCCAATAGACAAAGTGCGTTCCGACAGCCAGTGCCCCGGGCTGAGGCTGACGCCTACTTTGGAGTAGGTCGTGTTGTGGGTCTGCTCGGTCTTGATGTTGTTCATCCGGGTGGCGCTGTCACCGAAGGTATAGAACTGCTGCAGGAACAAGCCCGTGAGTTGCGTTTTCTCGGCCAGGATGCGGTGGGCCGCTTCGGTCAGGGTTTCGTGGCGCCCGATGTAACCGCCGGGCAGGCTCCAGTTTTCCTGCCCGTGGTGCCGGATCAGCAGCGTTTTGAGCTCATGGTCGTGGTAGCCAAAAATGGCGCAGTCGATGGAAAGATGGGGCAAAAACCGCTCTGCGCCGTGGTGCACAAAATCCAGGACTTCCTGACGGGTATTCATAAGGAAAAGATTATTGCGTAGAATTTACGCATTGTAAACAAATGTTTCTATATTCGTCCCATAGACAGTGCAGCAACCCGTATCAGCTTGCCCTATCCCGATACGCAAGTTCCTGTTTTTCCTGCTTATCCTCTGCTTCCGACCTGCTGAAATTCCCACTGCTAATCTTAAGCGTATGCAGAACATCCGGCCGGATATTCCGGCTCTATACGGCTTCTTACTCCGTCTTTCTTTGGCTGAGCGAGTAAAGTCGGCCATTATTTAACATTTCCGTTCTTGTGGCACCTGGTCAATGAGCAGCTTTGCCACTGTTTGCCCGCGCCCAATTAGGACCTGCTTGATCAGGTCTTGAGTCGGTGTATACTACCTGAGTGCCCAATTTTCGGCACTCCCGCACCTCCTTGCCCGTGTTTGAAAGCCGAAATTTTTTCGGCCCGAATCAGCATGCCCCTATTCGTTGTGAAATTGAACTTTACAACGAGTAGATTATCTGTTTTGTGTTCCGCTCTGCTACTATTCAAAAGCCGCTCCGCTTTTGCCTGGCACCCCTTTGCCCACTTTTGTCCACTAACTCCCATTTAAAATCCCACCTCTATGCTTTCACAATCACACCGGAAAATCCTTCTACAAGGAGCTGTGCTACTTACGGCAGGTAGCCTGCAAACGTTTGTGGCCTCCGCGGCTCCGGGGCGGCCAGTTAGCCGGGCCAGCCAGCAGCCCGGTAAGCTAGCCGATATCCGCGTTGCCGGCCGCGTGACGCAAGCCAACGGGGAAGGCCTGCCCGGCGTCACGGTCGTAGTGAAAGGTAGCACTCAGGGCACTAGTACCGATGCAACTGGTAACTTTAGCCTGGATGTGCCCGAGGGTAGCGTTTTGGTATTCAGCTTTGTGGGGTATTCACGCCGCGAAGTGCCAGTAACGGAAGCTACTACCAGCTTCAACGTGACTTTGAGCGAGGACGCTCAGGCGCTGAAGGAAGTAGTGGTAGTAGGCTATGGTACCCAGGAGCGGCAGAGCGTGACGGGAGCTGTAGCCTCGGTATCGGGGCGCGACATAGCAACCCAGCCCGTCGCCGATGCGGCCCAGGCCATTCAGGGCCGGGCGGCGGGCGTGCAGGTAGTGTCCAACTCCGGCGCGCCGGGCGGGGGCGGAACCTCGGTGCGGGTGCGCGGTATTACTTCGGCCGGTAACAACTCCCCACTCTACGTGGTAGATGGCTTTCCGCTGCCCTCAGCCGTGGATGGCAATGGCAACGCAACCGGCAACGAACTGAACAGCATTAACCCCAACGACATTGAAAGCATTGATGTACTGAAAGATGCCTCCGCCACGGCTATTTACGGGGTGCGGGCTGCTAACGGGGTTGTTATTATTACCACGAAGCGGGGCAAAGCTGGCGTGTCTTCTATCAACCTGGATGCCTACGTAGGTACTCAGCAGGTGTGGCGCCAGATTCCGCTACTCAATGCTCAGGAGTTTGCCCAGCTCAACAACGAAGCGCGCCGCAACGGGGGCCTGGACGTGATACCGAAGTACGCTAACCCTGGCGCACTAGGAGCCGGCACCAACTGGCTCGACGAGATTTTCCGGCCGGCCAAGATGCAGAACTACGCCATTTCGGCCACCGGCGGCAGTGAAAAGGCCCGTTACGCGGCCAGCGCGGGGTATTTTCAGCAAGACGGCACCATTATCAACTCCAGCTTTCAGCGCTTTACGCTGCGGGCCAACGGGGAAGTGCAGCTCAGCAAGGCCCTGAAAATTGGTAATACGCTGGGACTTACGCACCAGGAAGAACAGACGCTCAACAACGAAAACAACGAGTTTTCGGGCGTTATTCAGTTGGCCTTGCAAGCCCCGCCCACGGCCCCGGCCTTCAACCCCGACGGCAGCTACTACGAGTTTACCAGCGCCGACAACTACGGCGAGGAAAACCCCGTGACAGCCGCCCGGCGCCCCCAGATCAAGAACAACCGTAACCGGGTTACTTCCACGTTCTACGCCGAACTGGAGCCGCTCAAAGGCCTGCGCCTGCGCACGAACGTGGGCACCGACCTGCAGTTTTTGCAGGGTGACCAGTTCTTCCCTTCCATTGTGGGCTCGTCGAAGTATCCCACGTCCCAGGCTACGGCCAACAGCAGCTCCAACTATAGCCCCAGCTACCTGATTGAAAATACGTTGACGTACGATAAGCTGATTGGTAGCAACCATCAGTTCAGCCTGCTGCTCGGGCAGTCGGCCCAGCAGTTCGACAACTTCTATCTGGGTGGTAGCCGCATCGGGTACAGCACCAACAATCTGACGATTCTGGACCGCGGGCCGGTGAATTCCCAGCTCAGCAACAACGGCGGTAACAGCCGCACCCGTCTGGCCAGCTACTTTGGCCGGGCCAACTACGAGTTTGCCGGCAAATACCTGTTCCAAGCCATTCTGCGCTACGACGGTTCTTCAGCCTTTTCTCCGGATAACCAATTTGGGGTGTTTCCCGGGGCCTCGGCCGGCTGGCGCATTTCGGAGGAGGAATTCCTGAAAGACAACACCTACCTGAGCAACCTGAAGCTGCGCGTGGGTTACGGCAAAGTGGGCAATCCGCTCAACGCGGGCACGTTTGCCTACCTGACCACCATCAACTCGACGCCGCAGTCGAACAACGGGGTGCCGGGCACGGGCTACGTATTCGGCTCCGGCAGCCAGTCGCAGGTAATCGGCGGGGCGCCGACGCGCCTGCAAAACGCGGATCTGCGCTGGGAAAATAACGAGCAGATTAACCTGGGTATCGACGTGGGACTGTGGAAAAACCGGGTTTCGGGCTCGATTGACCTCTACCGCCGCACCTCGCCCAACCTGATTGCGGCCGTGCCAGTAACGTACGTATCGGGGACCAGTGAGAGCATCAACACCAACGCTGCTTCGGCCACCAACCGCGGCATCGACCTGGCCATCACGACCAACAACTTCGTGGGCGAAGCCGGCGGCCTGACCTGGTCGACCTCGCTGAACGTGAGTGCCTATAGCAACGAAATTACCTCGCTCGGTGCCGGTAAGCCCTTCGACGGGCAAAATACTCGGGGCGGAGGCAACCTAGTGCGCTACGAAGCAGGCGTGCCGTTTGGCTCCTTCTATGGTTACGTGGCCGACGGCCTGTTCCAAACCACTGAGGACGTAAAAAACCACGCCGTGCAGGTGGCTGGCACTGACCCCACGAAGAGCACGGCTCCCGGCGACATCCGTTTCAAGGACCTCAACAACGACGGCATCATCAACGCCGATGACCGCACCTTTATCGGTGACCCGAACCCAGACTTTACCTACGGCCTGAACAATACGCTGGGCTTTAAGGGCTTCGATCTGAACGTCTTCCTGCAGGGCTCCCAGGGCAACGACGTGTACAACCTGAACCGCTATTATACCGAAGGCGGCCTCTACGGTGCTTCCAACGCCAGCACCATCACGCTGGACCGCTGGACCGGCCCGGGCACCAGCAACGACATTCCGCGGGCAGTGGCCGGTGACCCCAACCAGAACCTGCGCATCTCCTCGCACTACCTCGAAGACGGCTCTTACCTGCGCCTGAAGCTGCTCACGCTGGGCTACACGCTGCCTGCCACGCTGGCCAGCAAGATCTATACCCAGCGCCTGCGCATCTACGTGAGCAGCCAGAACCTGCTGACCTTCACCAACTACAAAGGCTTCGACCCCGAGCTGGGCAATCAGGGCGGCAGCTTCGGCGTCGACCGGGGCGTGTATCCGCAGGCCCGCACCTTCCTGGCCGGCATCAACATCGGCTTCTAGGCCGCCCGCCCGTTGAGTTGCCTTTTCATCCTTTCAATTCCGACGACTATGTTGCAAAAACCCACTACTCTCCTGCGTAAAAACACGCTGCTTTTGGCCCTGAGCTCCCTGGGCCTGCTCAGCAGCTGCGGCAAAGACTTTCTCGACCTGCAGCCCCGCAATGCCGTAACCACCGAAATCTTCTACAAAACCCAGAACGACGCCATTCAGGCCACCAACGCCGCCTACTCCCAGCTTAGCCAGAACGGGATGTTCAACTATTCGCTCTGGGGCATCGGCGACGTAATGTCGGACAACTCCTTCCTGGGAGGGGGCGGGGCCGCCGATGGCGTTGAGTTTCAGCAGCTCGACAACTTCACCATTCCGGCTACCAACCCGCTCACGACCAGCCACTGGCAGCGCGCTTACCTGGGCGTGGGGCAGGCCAACCAAGTGCTGGCCCGGGTGCCGGCCATTGAAATGGATGCCGCCATCAAAAACCGCTGCCTGGGCGAAGCAGCCTTTCTGCGGGCTCTGTACTACTTCTACCTCGTGCGGGGCTTCGGCGACGTACCTCTGGTGCTGACGCCCCCGCAGTCGGCCGCTGAAGCCGCCAGCCTGAGCCGCACGCCGGCCGCCCAGGTCTACGCCCAGATTGAGAAAGACCTGCTCGACGCCAGCACCAAGCTGCCTGCCTCCTACACCGGCGACGACCTGGGCCGGGCCACCAAGTGGTCGGCGCTGGGTTTGCTGGCCAAGGTGTATCTGACGGAGAAAAAAATGCCCGAGGCTGCCGCCCAAGCTAAGGCCGTTATTGCCGGTTCGGGCAAAAGCCTGTGGACCAACTACGGCGACAATTTCAAGGTGGAAAACGAGAACGGGCAGGAGTCCTTGTTTGAGGTGCAGTTCAAAAACGGCCTGAGCAGCTATTCTACCGACGGACCCGGCTCGGTCATGAACGAGTTCTGGGGAGCCCGCTTCTTCGGCACACCCTACGTCGTATCGTCGGGGGGCTACGGGTTTAACATTCCCGAGAAGGAGTTTGTGGACGGTTACGAGCCCGGCGACCTGCGCAAGGGTCCCACGGTGTTCGTGCCCGGCGACAAGTACCCCGACGGACAGGTGCAGCCTGCTTCCCTCGTCGGTGACCCATTTGGCTTCAACATCCGCAAGTTTTTTGTGGGCACCGTGAACGTGAACAACTGGGACTCGCCCCTGAACGTGCCCATTCTGCGCTTAGCGGAAATCTACCTGATTCTGGCCGAGGCCTCCGGCCCAACCGCCGAAGGCCTGGAGGCCATCAACAAGGTGCGGCGCCGCGCGTTTGGCTTGCCCATCAATTCGCCTTCGGCCAAAGACCTCACGGCCGCTACTCCCAACTTCGACGCGGCCGTGCTGCGGGAGCGGCGCTACGAGCTGGCCTTCGAAATGGACCGGTGGTATGACCTGAAGCGCACCGACAATCTCGTCAAGACGATGAATGCCCAGGGCAAACCCGCCAAAGACTTCAACAACCTGCTACCCATTCCGCAGTCGGAGCGCAATGTGAATCCGAATCTGACCCAAAACCCCGGCTACTAAGTTTCTGGCCGTAGCAACTGGCTACGGCACCCCGTTTGGTGGGAAAAGTGGCGTCTGGCAACGGGCGCTGCTTTTCCCCGGCGGTAACCTGGCTCTGGCCCCGCAGCGGGCCACGGCGCCGGGCGAAACCCCGCGTAACCTTCTACCTCTTACTCGTATGCTTTACAAATCCCCCCGTTTTGCGGCTCTGCTGGGCACTGCCGTCTGTTCTGCCATGATGAGCGTCTACGTTGCCCAAAGCAAGTCGAGTCCGACTACCAAGAAGCCCGCGCCCAAGGAAAATCAGCAGGCTCGCCTTACCGCCAATGACGACAAGGTAAACGCCCTGCTCAGCAAGCTGACGCTGGAAGAGAAAATCAAGATGGTCCACGCCGTATCGTCGTTCAACTCGGGCGGTGTGGAACGGCTCAATATTCCCGAGCTGGAAACCTCCGACGGCCCGCACGGGGTGCGCTTCGAGCACGGCCGGGGCTGGACGGCCCAAAAAGGCGTGGACGACGCCGGCACGTATTTGCCGACCAACAACACCCTGGCCTCGACCTGGAACCCGGCCCTGGGCTATGCCTACGGCGCGGTGCTGGGTTCGGAAGCCAACTACCGCGGCAAAGACGTAATTCTGGGTCCCGGCATCAACATTATCCGGGCCCCCTTGAACGGGCGCAACTTCGAGTACCTGAGCGAAGACCCCTTCCTGGTGTCGAAAATGGTAGTGGGCTACATCAAGGGCGTGCAGGATCAGGGCGTGTCGGCCTGCGTGAAGCACTACGCGGCCAACAACCAGGAAATTCACCGCAACGACGTGGACGTGGATATGAGCGAGCGGGCCCTGCGCGAAATTTACCTGCCGGGCTTCAAGGCCGCAGTTCAGGAAGGTGGGGTGAACACGCTGATGGGTTCTTACAACAAGTTTCGCGGCACCTTTGCCACCGAAAATGCCTACCTGATGAACGACATCCTGAAAAAGGAGTGGGGCTTCAACGGGGTCGTCATGAGTGACTGGGGCTCGGTGCACAACACGATGAACGCCTTGCGCAACGGCACTGACCTGGAAATGGGCACCGACCTGGTGCTGGCCTACCAGGGCACCTCCCAGACTTCGGGCAGCATCAACAAGGAAAAGCTCAGCGAAACGGTTTACGACCGGTTTTACCTGGGCAATCCGGCCCTGGAAGCCGTGAAGAAAGACCCGAGCCTGCAGCCTCTGCTCGACGACAAGGTGCGCCGGATTCTGCGGATAATGTACGCTACCAACATGCTCGACGGGGCCAAGCGCAAGGCCGGCGCCTACAACACTAAGGAGCACCAGGCCACTGCTTTGAAAGTAGCCGAGGAGGGCATTGTGCTGCTCAAAAACGACGGCAACATTCTGCCCCTGAAGAAAACCGTGAAGAGCGTGGCTGTTATTGGGGCCAACGCTACCCGCGAAAATGCTATGGGCGGCGGCAGTGCCCAGGTGAAGGCCAAGTATGAAATTACGCCCCTGCAAGGCTTGAAAAACGCCCTGGGCACCAAGGCCAAGATTACCTACGCGCCCGGCTACAAAGTGGCGCGGGGCCAGCAGGCCGACGCCAAGCTGATTGCCGAAGCCGTAGCTGCCGCCAAAGCCTCGGAAGTGGCCATCATCGTCGGTGGCTGGATTCACGGCTTCGACTACAGCGTCTGGGATGAAAACGCCTACGACGCCGAAAGCGTGGACAAGCCCGACATGAACATGCCCTTCGGCCAGGACGAGCTGGTAAAGGCTGTGCTTAAGGCCAACCCCAACACGGTAGTCGTGCTCATGGGCGGCGGCCCGATTGACGTATCGGCCTGGGCCGGCCAAGCCAAAGGCATTGTGGAAGCCTGGTACCCCGGTATGGAAGGTGGCAACGCCCTGGCCCACATCCTGTTTGGCGACGTGAACCCCTCGGGTAAGCTGCCTCTGACGTTTCCGGTGAAGCTGGAAGACTCGCCGGCCCACAAGCTGGGCGAATACCCCAGCACGCCCGGCAACCCGCTCAAGCAGTTCTACAAGGACGACATCTTCGTGGGCTACCGGTACTTCGATACCTACAAAGTGGCTCCGCAGTTTGCCTTCGGCCACGGCCTGAGCTATACCACCTTCAAGTACGACAAGCTGACCGTAACGCCCGGCAACCAGAGTGCCACCGTGAAGCTGACCGTGACCAACACCGGCAAAACCGCCGGGGCCGAAGTGGTGCAGGTGTACGTGCACGACGACCAGGCTGCCGTGAATCGCCCCGAGAAGGAGCTCAAAGGCTTCGATAAGGTCTTCCTCAAGCCCGGCGAGTCGAAGACGGTGACCGTAAACCTCGACTCGAATGCTTTCCAGTACTACGACGAGGGCAAAAAGCAGTGGGTGCTGGAGCCGGGTAAGTTCGACGTACTCGTCGGCAGCTCCTCCCGCGACATTCGTCTCACCAGCAACGTGACCCTGTAAGCAAACCCAGGCCGTCCAATTTCTTCCGCCACTGGGCACGTCTGCTCGTGCTTGGGTGGCGGAAGAAAACGGACGGTTTTGGGTAGGCCCCTTACCTACTTTTTATGGGTGAATATTATTTCCGTGCTTGTATCCTAGCTGGCGCTATTCTGCTGCCTGCCGTTACCACCCTGGCCCAACAAGCCCTGGTGCAGCGGCAGGCAGATGGCATTATAGTGCATCTGCCCCGCCGCCACGACAACGACCCACGCACGGTCCGCCTGCAGGTACTGTCCGACCAGATTATCCATGTGCAGGCAAGTCCGCAGGAAAGCATAGCCGCGCCACCCAGTTTGATGGTCGTGGAGCAGCCGCCTACTGCCGTGAAGTGGCAGTATAAGGAGAAAAAAGGCGTAGGCACCATCAGTACCGGCGCGCTACGGGCTACAGTTTCGCTCAGCACCGGCGAGGTCAGCTTCTTTGATGCTCAGGGCCAGTTGGTACTCCAGGAGCGGCCGGGCGGCGGCAAAACCTTCCGGCCCATCGTGGCCGACGGGCAGCCGCTCTACCAGCTGGAACAGGTCTTCGACTCGCCGGAAGGGGAGGGACTCTACGGCCTGGGCCAGCACCAGAACGGGGTGATGAACTACCGCGGCCAGCAGGTAGAGCTGGCCCAGAACAACACCGATGTAGCCGTGCCCTTCCTTGTATCGAGCCGCAACTATGGTCTGCTCTGGGACAACTACTCCATCACCAAAGTCGGGGACACGCGCGACTACCAGCCGCTTTCCTCGCTCAAGCTGTATGCCAAGGACGGCACCCAGGGCTGGCTTACAGCTACCTACGTGCGTAAGGACAAGCCCACCGAAGTACTGATACAGCGGCCCGAGTCGGTGCTGAGTTACGAATACTTGGAAGACCAGAAAAACTTCCCGGCCGGCCTCAAGCTGGGTAACACGCTGGTCAGTTGGGAAGGCTCAATTGAGTCGGGCACGGCCGGCCTGCACCATTTCCTGCTCAAGAATGCCGGCTACGTGAAATTATATGTCGACGGCAAGCTGCAGGTGGACAAGTGGCGGCAGGCCTGGAATCCGGGCACTTCCGTCGTGGCCCTCAACCTGGAAGCCGGCCGGAAATACCCCATTAAACTTGAGTGGAACCCCGACGGCGATGAATCTTACCTGGGCCTGAAGTGGCTGAGTCCTTTGGTCGGCCAAAGTCAGCACGAGTTTGGGTTGGCTTCCGAAGCCGGGCAAAGCCTGGATTACTACTTCGTGCACGGCCAGAACCTAGACGAAGTTATCAGTGGCTACCGGCAGCTGACGGGCAAGGCCCCGATGGTGCCGCGCTGGGCTATGGGCCTGTGGCAAAGCCGGGAACGGTACAAAACCCAGCAGGAAATGCTGGACGTGGCCGCCGAGTTTCGCCGCCGCCGCATCCCCATCGACAATATCGTGCTCGACTGGTCGTACTGGAAACCGGCTGAGTGGGGCAGCCAGGAGTTTGACCCCAGTCGCTTTCCCAACCCCGACGGCCTGATTAAAACCCTGCACGACGAGCACAACCTGCACTTCATGATTTCGGTGTGGGCCAAGTTTTACGAGGGCATCCCGGCCTACCGCGACTTTCAAAGCAAGGGCTACCTCTACCCGCGCAACATTGCCAACCGCACCAAGGACTGGATTGCGCCCGGCTACACCTCCACGTTTTACGACGCCTTCAACCCCCGGGCCCGCCAAGCCTTCTGGGAGCTAATGAACACCAAGCTCTTCACCAAGGGAATCGACGCCTGGTGGATGGACGCCTCCGAGCCCGACATCTACTCTAACACCTCGGTGCCCACGCGCAAGGAACTGATGACCCCCACCTTCCTGGGCTCGGCCACGCAGTATTTTAACGGCTTTCCGCTTCAGAACGCCAAGGGAATCTACGAGGGCCAGCGGCAGACGGCGCCCAACCAGCGGGTGTTCCTACTCACCCGCTCAGGCTACGCCGGCTCCCAGCGCTACGCGGCGGCCATCTGGAGCGGCGACATTGGCTCCCGCTGGGAAGATTTCCGCAACCAGATTCCAGCCGGCCTGAATTTGTCCCTCTCGGGCATTCCGTACTGGACCACCGACATCGGGGGCTTTGCCGTGGAGCGGCGCTACGAAAAGCCCAACGCTGCCGACCTGGAAGAGTGGCGGGAGCTGCAGGCGCGCTGGTTTCAGTTTGGGGCCTTCTGCCCATTGTTTCGGGTGCACGGGCAGTACCCGTTTCGCGAAATGTTCAACGTTGCGCCGGAAACCCATCCGGCCTACCAAAGCATGCTCTACTACGACCAGCTGCGCTACCGTCTGATGCCGTATTTCTACTCCCTGGCCGGCCGGGTGCACCACGAAAACTACACCCTGATGCGGGGTCTGCAGATGGATTTTGCCGCCGACCCCAACGTGCGTAGCATCGGCAGCCAATATATGTGCGGGCCTAGCCTGCTGGTCAGCCCCATCACCGACTACCAGGCCCGGGAAAAGTCGCTGTATTTGCCGGCTGGCACGGGCTGGTATAACTTCTACACCGGTCAGCACCAGGCCGGCGGCCGGCAAGTAGTGGAGGCGGCTCCGCTGGAAAGAATGCCGCTCTTCGTGCCCGAAGGCGCCATTCTGCCCTTCGGCCCCGAAATTCAGTACGCCGCCGAGAAGCCCGCCGACCCGCTGACGCTCTACGTCTACACCGGCCGCGACGGCCAGTTTACGCTCTACGAAGACGAGGACGTGAACTACAATTACGAAAAGGGCGCCTTTGCCACTATTCCGCTGCGCTACGACGATAAGGCCCGGACCCTGACCATCGGGGCCCGGCAGGGTGCGTTTCCGGGCATGACGACCCAGCGCACGTTTCGGGTGGTAGCCGTCAGCAAAGCCCACCCCGTACCCGCCGACCTTACCCAAGCCTCGGGCCAAACCGTCAGCTACTCCGGACAGGCCGTGACCGTGCCGGTAGAATAAAGTATAGCGGGTATCAGAGTAATGGGTAGTACTGAACGGTGAAAACAGGCTGCTTGCTGAGCGGGTGGTCCGGCAGTAGAGTGGTGCGTGAATGAGCTGCGAAAGAGGTTGCCTCTGCAAGGGCAGCACCTTCCGTAGCTCCCACGGCTAGCCAAAGCCGGCTGGGATGTACCTTGTATCCAGCTTTCTTTTTCTTCAAACCCGCATAGCAACTTCCCTCTTAAGCATGTCAGCCAGCCAGGTTTTTATCATTATGGGCGTATCGGGTAGTGGCAAAACCACGGTGGGCCGCCTGCTGGCGCAAACGCTGGAGCTGCCTTTCTTCGATGCCGACGACTTTCACTCGCCCGAAAACATAGCCAAAATGCAGGGCGGCACCCCGCTCACCGACGACGACCGGCAGGGCTGGCTAGCCCGCCTGGCCTCCAGCATTGAAGGATGGAGCCAGGGGCCGGGCGCCGTGCTGGCCTGCTCAGCCCTGAAGGAAAAGTACCGCCAGCAGCTCAGTGCCGCCGATTCTCAGCCTATTGCCTGGACGCTGCTGGATGGCCCGCCGGAACTGGTGCGCCGGCGGCTGGAAGGGCGGCAAGGCCACTACATGAACCCGGCCCTGCTGGACTCGCAGTTTGCAACCCTGGAGCGGCCGGCCTACGCGCTGTGCCTGCCCATCGACGCTGCTCCGGAATACCTGGTAAACCGGATAGTTGCTCATTTCAACAAGGCCGATTCGCCAGCTTAATGCCCCCATTACCCTTGACTCCATTTAGCCCAAGTAAGCTTCCTGTATGCCCTTCGTGATTCTGCTACTGGCCGTGCTGGCCTTGATTGGGCTCATCAGCTGGGCGAAAGTGCATCCGTTTCTGGCGTTTCTGCTAGTCTCACTCGGGATAGGAGTAGCCCTGGGCCTGCCAACGCCTAAGTTGCTGGCGGCCGTGTCGCAGGGTTTGGGCGAAACCCTGGGCTCGGTACTGATTGTCATTGTGCTGGGCGCTATGCTGGGTAAAATCGTGGCCGAAAGCGGAGCCGCCCAGCAGATTGCCGCCGCCCTGATTGCTGCCTTCGGCACCCGCTACATTCAGTGGACGCTCATGGTTGTGGGCTTTATTATCGGTATTCCGCTGTTCTACAACGTGGGCTTCGTGCTCATGATACCGCTCATCTTTTCGGTGGTCTATAAGTACCGGCTGCCGGCTGTATTCGTGGGGCTGCCCATGCTGGCGGCGCTTTCCGTGATGCACGGTTTTCTGCCGCCCCACCCGTCCCCCACGGCCTTAGTAGCCCAGTTTCACGCCGACCTAGGCCTGACCTTCTGCTACGGCCTGCTCATTGCGGTGCCGGCCATCATCCTGGCCGGACCGGTGTACGCCCAGACGCTGCGCCACATTGTGGCTGCCCCGTTGGCGGGGTTTGTGGCCGATACCCGCCCCGAAAGTGCCTTACCGGGCCGACTGAACAGCTTTCTATCGTCGTTGCTGCCCGTGCTGCTGCTGGCGCCGGTGCTGGGCTTGCAGGCGGTATTGCCCGCCGATACTGCGGCGGCCTCGGTGCTGACGTTTCTGGCCGAGCCGGTGGTGGTCATGCTGCTTGCCGTCGGGGTGGCCACCATTAGCCTGGGCATCCGGCAGGGCAGGAGCCTGGCGGCGGTAATGGATGCCTATTCAGCTTCGGTGAAGGATGTAGCGCTGATTCTGCTTATCATCGGTGGGGCCGGGGCCTTCAAGCAGGTGCTGGTAGCCAGCGGCATCAGCGGCGCTATTGCCGCGGGCCTACTCGATACCGGGGTGCCGCCGTTGCTGCTGGGCTGGCTGATTGCCGCCGCCATCCGGGTAAGTTTGGGCTCGGCCACCATTGCCGGCCTGACGGCTGCCGGCGTGATGCTACCCACCATGGCCCAGTCGCACGCCAACCCCAACCTCATGGTGCTGTCCATCGGGGCCGGCAGCCTGCTGTTGTCACACTTCAACGACGCGGGCTTCTGGCTTTTCAAGGAGTATTTCAACCTTTCCGTGCGCGACACGCTGCGCTCCTGGACCGTGATGGAAACCATCGTCTCGGTGGTTGGGTTGGCGGGCGTGCTGCTGCTCGACTGGCTGCTGCCGCTGCTGTAGCAGCTGCTGCTAAATCGGAAGTCTGCTTGTAGCAGCACTCAGGATTTGCCTTGTCACGAATCACCAAAAAGGCCGCTCCGGAATCCTGGAGCGGCCTTTTTGGTGTCTTGCAGAATCAGCTTAGAAGCCGCCCTGACCCGTTACGTTCAGGTTTTCGCCGGTGTCCACGCCCAGGAAGGGGTAGCGGTAGTCGACGGGCGTCACGAAGGTTTCCTTGATGGCACGCGGCGACACCCAGCGCAGCAGGTTCAGCATCGAGCCGGCCTTGTCGTTGGTACCGGAGGCACGGGCGCCGCCGAAAGGCTGCTGACCAACCACGGCGCCAGTGGGCTTATCGTTGATGTAGAAGTTGCCGGCCGCGTGCACCAGCTTCTTCGAGGCCAGATCAATGGCGTAGCGGTCCTGGGCGAAGATGGCGCCGGTCAGGGCGTAGGGCGAAGTGCCGTCCACCAGGTCCAGGGTCTTCTCGAAGTCCTGCGAATCGTAGACGTGCAGGGTCAGCACGGGGCCGAAGAGCTCCTCGCACATGGTCACGTACTGCGGGTTCTTGGTCACAATCACCGTGGGCTCGATGAAATAGCCTTTCGACTTGTCGTGGCCGCCGCCAGCAATGATTTCCACCGAGTCGTCGGCTTTGGCGGCATCGATGTAGCGGGCCAGCTTGTCGAAGGAAGCCTCGCTGATAACGGCGTTGACGAAGTTGGAGAAGTCTTCCACGTCGCCCATCTTGATGGACTTCAGATCTTCCTGCACGTAGCCTTTCACCTCGTCCCAGATGTTGCTGGGAATATAGGCGCGCGAGGCGGCCGAGCATTTCTGACCCTGGAACTCGAAGGCGCCGCGGGTAATGGCGGTGGCTACCTGGCGCGGGTGAGCCGAGTGGTGGGCCAGGATAAAGTCCTTGCCGCCGGTTTCGCCCACGATACGCGGGTAGCTCTTGTACTTGTGAATGTTCTGGCCGATGGTCTTCCAGATGTTCTGGAACACGCCCGTCGAGCCGGTGAAGTGGATGCCGGCAAAGTCGGGGTGGTTGAAGATAACGTCGCCGGTGGTGGGGCCATCCACATACACTAGGTTGATGACGCCGTCGGGCACGCCAGCCTCTTTAAACAGCTCCATCAGCACCTGGGCCGAGTAGATCTGGGTGTAGGCGGGCTTCCACACCACCACGTTGCCCATCATGGCCACGGACGTGGGCAGGTTGCCGGCAATAGAGGTGAAGTTGAAGGGCGTGAGGGCAAACACGAAGCCTTCCAAAGGGCGCTGCTCCAGGCGGTTCCACATGCCGGGCAGGCTCTCGGGCTGCTGCTTGTAGATTTCCTGCATGAAGAACACGTTGAAGCGGAAAAAGTCGATCAGCTCGCAGGCCGCGTCGATTTCCGCCTGGAAGGCATTCTTGCTCTGACCCAGCATAGTGGCCGCGTTGATACGGGCCCGGTAGGGGCCGGCCAGCAGCTCAGCGGCTTTCAAGAAGATAGAAGCGCGGTGCTCCCAGGGCAGCTCGGCCCACTGGGTGCGGGCGGCCAGGGCGGCGTCAATGGCCTGCTGCACGTGGGAGGCGTCGCCCTCGTGGAAGTAACCCAACACGTGCTGGTGGTCGTGGGGCGGGGTAATTTTCTGGGTGTTGCCGGTCCGGATTTCCTGGCCCCCGATGTGCATCGGAATGTCAACCTGCTGCTTCTTGAGGTCTTTTAGGGCCTGTTGCAGCTCGGCGCGCTCCTTGGAGCCGGGCGCGTAGCCTTTGACGGGTTCATTGATCGGGGTCGGGACGTTGAAAAAGCCGTTGGCCATAGCGGAAAAGGGGTTGGTTTTGTTTTATCGGAGAGTGGGGAGCACAAAGGTAGAGAGAAAGGCGGTGTGCCCCGGCCATCAGGAGCATTCCAAAGCCAAGGGCAAGCATCCGGCTACTACTGGCCCCACCGTATCTGGTGGCCTTTCAGCGCTGCAGGGTGTCAGTCGGCCCGACCAGCCAGGAATCAGTGGCGCAAACCTGCCCGGTAACGCTGCCGTTGCCCCAACCCAGGGCCAGCTTGCCCTCAAGGAGCCGTTACTGGCCAGTACTAGGAAAGAGTGCCCGCCAGCGCGAAAGCTAGTTCACGCTGGCGGGCACTGTTGGAAAAGAAGCAAAAATACCCCGCCTGAGCCATTGGCCGCCCTAACGCTAAGGCTGGCGGGCTAGCTGGCCGGAAACTGCCGCTGGTAATGCAGCTTGAGAATGGTGTCCATTTTCTCCTTGGTCAGGGGCTTGCTGACCAGGCCTGCCACGGGCAGCTCATCAATCCGGTTTAAGTCCTGCGAGTGCATGGAGGCTGTGTGCAGTACAATCACCACGGCTTCCTGCTGGGCCTGGGACAGGCCCTGGTAGGCTTCTAGAAACGTCATGCCGTCCATTCCCGGCATCTTGATATCCAGCAGTACGAGCACCGGGCTCAGGGGCGTGGCACTGGCACTGATTTCATCGAGTACCATCAGCGCCTCAGCGCCGTCACGGGCGCTAAGATACTGCTCGGCTACATTCAAATCTTTGAGCAGACGTTCGTTGAGCGTATTCGTCATTTGGTCGTCATCGACCAGCAATACACTGGATAGCTTTTTCATGATACTGAGTATGGCTACGAAACCGCGCCCAGGACCGGGTAGTTCTGAAATGGCAAAACTAATATCTTCCGGGTAGGAACTGCCCGGGGGCATTTGGTCGGTTATCCTTTTTCTGCGTAAGCGCCAGAACGGGCTTTCTCTGCCTAAACCAGTGCCTTACGTTTGTTGTATGACTTCTCGTTCTCCTAAGCCGACTTCGCTTGATGCTCAAACGGCCCAGGTAAAAACTCTGCAGCAGAAAAACACTCGCCTGCAGAAGCAGAAGTCGGTGGCCGATGAGCAGCAGGCCGTTGCTGAACGCTATAAGCGCAGCCAGGACCGGTTCCGCACTGTCTTTGAGAACTCCCCGCTGGGCCAGAAAATCATTGGCTCCGACCTGTGCATCCGGCAAGCCAATCAGGCGCTGGCGGGCATGCTGGGCCTGAAAAGCCCGGCCAAGGTGGTAGGCCGTAAAATCATGGACTTTGCCCATCCCGACTTTGTACAGGATTGGGAAAAGCTGCAGCAGCGGCTTTGGGACCACAAAGAGCCCAGCTTTGTGCTGGAAACCTGCCTGGTGCGCCACGATAAGTCGTCTTTCTGGTGCCGGGTGACGTCGGTGCTCTTCCCCGACGATGAGGGCGAGTTAGGCTATACCACGCTGGAAGACATAACTGAGCGCAAGAAACTAGAGCTGGCCAACCAGCAGCTCTACGATACCCAGGAAACTATTCTGCAGCTGGCGGCTCACGATTTGAAAAGCCCCATTCACAACATTGAAATGATTATGACGCTGCTGCGGCGTCACGCCGGGATTCTTAGTATCGACTCGGCTACGGCCCGGCAAGATGTGCAGGAGCTAATTGTGCTGGTGGAGCAGGCCTGCGGCAAGGCCAATGCCCTGCTGCGCGACGTGATGTTTCTGGGGCAGCTGGAGGCTACCCGCTCGGTAAAGCACCGCACCAACCTAGGCTCTTTTCTGGACAAGCGCATGGCCGTGTTCCGCCTCTCCGCCCTGGAAAAGGGCATTCAGCTCCGGCTGGAGCTGCCCAAAACGCTTTTACACGCCAACATTCACGCCGACAAGTTTGGCCGTATTCTCGACAATTTGCTTTCCAACGCCCTGAACTTTACGCCCGCCGGAGGAAAGATTCGCGTGGGGCTGCGCAAGGTAAAGGGGCGCATCCGGCTCGTAGTGCACGACACCGGACTAGGCATTCCGGAAGCGCTGCAGCCCCACGTGTTCGACAAGTTTACCTCCGCTTCCCGTCCCGGCCTCTACGGTGACACGACTACGGGCCTGGGGCTATTTATCACCAAGCAGATCGTGGAAATGCACCAGGGCAAAATATGGCTCGAAAGCAAGGAAAACGAGGGCACCACCTTCTTTATCGACTTGTAAGGACGACTTTCCCGCGCTGAAAGCCGGCCGCAAACAGCAGTGCCGGCCTTCTACAACAAGGGCAGCACCAGTTGCTTGACCTGCTGCTGGAGCTGCTCGCGGCTGCCTGAGTTGTGCAGCACGGCCGTAAACTGCCCGTAAGTGTCCATCACCGTTTCGCTGGGGTGGTTGTCGTCGCGGGTGCCGTCGCCCTGCTGCTTGAGCGGGTCGCCTTCCACGCGCAGCATGATGCCGCCCCGGTCCAGGATGGGCTGGGCCTCGTTGGGAAAGCGCACATCGGGCACGAGCACGCACTGCCCGGGCGGCAGGCGGGCAAAAAAGGCCTTGACCCAGATTTCGTAGTCCCAGGCCCGCAGCGCCCCGCCTACCTGCTGCAGCATTTCGCCGCGGGTGCGGCCAAAATCGGGCAGCAGCTCTGCCTTGCCCCGCTGGTGGTAGTACGGTGCCGTTTCTTCGCCGGCCAGCGTGGCGCACACGGCCTTGATGGCGTCGCCGAAGGAAAGGATCTGCCAGTTGCGTTCGGGCTGAAGCTGCTGCAGCAAGCGGGCCACGGTGTCTTTGCCGCTACCGCGCTTGCCGGAAAGACCAATGAGCTGAACCATAGGAAGTCGGGGGATGGAAAAGGCCGCAAGGTCCGATGGGTTTTGCTGGCTTCCAATTACCGACCAGTTTTTGGCGTAGTTCCGGCTTGGTGGGGAGTAGAAATAATAAAATATAGTCGAGCTGCTACGTTTTGTTGATGAAAATGTTTTGTGCAATTTGATGATCCGGAAATCCAAGGCTTTGGCCGCTCAACGATTGAGGCGCTTGGTCACCTGCTTCGCCATCCCACTTATTGCGCTACTTGCTGATGAAACACCTCTACCATTTTCATCCCAACCTCGTTTTACGTACCCCCGCCGCCCCTTTCGATAGTAGCTTCGATGGGGCCACGCTGCAAAGCCAGCTGCAGGACACCGGCTTTATGGAAGCACTATACCTGGCTTCCCCCGATTTGTGCCAGGAGTGCCGCAAGTGGCAGAGCGGCGAGCTGACCGACCCCAAGAAGATTGAGAAGCTGCAAAGCACCGTAGCGCGCTACTACGCCCGCATGAGCAGCCGCTGCACGCCGTTTGGCCTGTTTGCAGGGTGCTCGGTGCTGCAATGGGGCCCGGCTAGCCGCATAACCCTGGCCTCCGAGCACAACTCCCGCCACACCCGCCTCGATATGCACTACCTGTGCGCCCTGGCCTACCAGATTTCGGAGCTGACGGCGGTAAAAGAGCGGATTCGATATTTTCCTAACACCAGTATCTACCAGATCGGGCAGGAGGTGCGCTACATCGAGCACCACTTCGTGCAGGACGAGCGGGTGCACCAGATCAGCTCGGCGGCGGCTTCAGACACGTTGCGGCAGGTCATCGAAGCCAGCCAGCCGGGCCAAACCCGCCGGGAGCTGGCCCAGCTGCTGGCCGAAAACGACGACGAGCTGCCGCCCGCCCAAGCTTACATCGACCAGCTGATCCAGGCCCAGGTGCTGGTCAGTGAGCTGGAGCCCACCGTTACTGGTCCCGAGTTTTACACCCACCTGCAATCTGTGCTGGCCCGCCTGCAGGCCGCCGCACCCAATGCCGAAATTCAGGCCTTGCAAGCCACCCTGCAAGAGGTGGCCGAGCTGCTGCACCGCCTCGACCAGAACACGGTAAATTCGGCAGCTGCCTACGAGCAAATCGTGGCGGCCCTGCTCCCGCTGGGTATTCCGATTCAAAAGAACAAGCTGTTTCAGACTGATTCCATCCGTGGCCTGGAGCCCACTGCCACACTCAGCACCGCCGTGCAGGACCAGCTGCTCGAAGCCCTGGACGTGCTGACCTATCTGGCCACGCCCCACCGCAACGAGCGGCTGGAAGACTTCAAGGAGCGGTTTCAGGCGCGCTACGAGGGCCAGGCCGTACCGCTACTCGAAGCCCTCGACAACGAAAGTGGTCTGCGCTACTCCGATTTTGGCAAAAGCACCTATTCGCCCCTGGTCCACGACCTGGCCCTGGGCGGGCAAAGCAGCAAGGGCCGCTCTTTGCGCCAAAACGAGGTGCAGCACTTCATGTACCAAAAGCTGCGCGAAGCCGACCGCAACCACCAGTACAGCGTGGAAATTACCCGGGCCGAGGTGCAGGACTTCACGGCCGTAACCAACCCGCTGCCGCCGTCCCTGCCGGTGATGTTCCGTCTGCTCGATGACGGGCAGGTTCTGCTCGAAAACGCAGGCGGCTCCAGCGCCGTCAACCTGCTGGGCCGCTTTGCCCATGCCGACAGCCGGATTGAGGAGATTATCCGGGAAGTAACCCGGCACGAGCAAGACCAGAACCCAGGCGTGGCCTTTGCTGAAATAGCCCATTTGCCGGTGAGCCGCGTGGGAAATATTCTGCTGCGGCCCGCGTTTCGCGACTTCGAAATTCCCTATTTGGCTCAGTCGGGACGGCCGGCGGAAGACCAGATCCGTCTCCAGGATTTGACTCTGGCCATGCAGGGCCAGCAACTGGTGCTTCGTTCCCGCCTTACCAACCAGGTTATTGTGCCTCGCCTGAGCACAGCCCACAACTTTGCCCACCACGCCCTGCCGGTGTACGAGTTTTTGTGTGATCTGCAAACCCAGGGCCTGCAGCACCAACTGGGCTTTTCGTGGAGCGCGGTGTCACTCTACGCCAAGTTTTTGCCCCGCCTCACTTTCCGCCAAGTAGTGTTGCAGGCAGCCTCCTGGCAGCTCGACCGCGCCGACCTGCGCGACCTGCTGGCGGCTTCGGCGGCCGAAGTGGAAGCCCGTTTGCTCGAATTTCGCCCCCGCTGGCAGCTGCCGCGCTTTTTCACCCTGGCCGACGGCGACAACGAGCTGCTCGTGGATGCCGATAACCCCACCAGCGTGGCCGTGTGGCTGGGCGCCATTCGAAGCCGGCCGGTGGTCAAGCTCAAGGAGTTTCTGTTTGCCGGCGCGGCTAGCCCCGTGCAAGACGCCCAGGGGCGGGCCTATGTACACCAGCTTGTGGCGCTGCTGTTGCGCAAGGCGCCCTGCTACACAGCGCTGGGCCGAACCCAGATGAGCCAGCACACCGAGGTGGTGCGGGAGTTTTCGATGGGCTCGGAGTGGCTCTATTACAAGTTCTACTGCGGTCAGAAAGTAGCCGACCGGGTGCTAATCGACGTTATCCGGCCCCTCACCGAGGAGCTCTTGCGCCAGGAGCTGATTGATAAGTGGTTTTTCATTCGCTATGCCGACCCGGACAATCACATTCGTCTGCGCCTGCACCTGCCCGACGTGCAGCGCATCGGCAGCATCGTGCACTTGGTCAATGCCTGCGTGCAGCCCTACGTGAGCAACGGCTACATCTGGAAAACCCAGATTGACACCTACCGGCGTGAGCTGGAGCGCTACGGCTCAAGTAGCATAGAGCTGTCCGAGTCCTTGTTTTTCGAAAACAGCCGAGCCGTGCTGGCCATGCTGGCCGAAACCGCCGGCGACGACAGTGCCAACCTCTGGGTGTGGGGCCTGCACCAGATTGACGAGCTGCTCGATGCCTTCGACTACCCGCTGACCGAAAAGCTAGCCCTGCTGCACTCCCTGAAGGAAAGCTTCGGCCGCGAGTTTGGGATGGATAAAAACCTGAAGCTGCAACTCGATGCCAAGTACCGCAGCTACCGCCCCACGATTCAGCAGGCGCTATGGCAGCAGGAGCTGGCGGGTGGCACCACGCACAAGCAGCGGGTGCGCAGCCTTGCCCAGCAAATCAATGCCTTGGGCCGGCAGGGTGCTCTGGAAGTAGAGCTGCCCAGCCTGCTGAGCAGCTACATTCACATGCTGCTCAACCGCCTGATTCCGGTGGATGCCCGCCTGCACGAAATGGTGCTCTACGACTTTCTGCACCGGCAGTACCAGTCGCAGCAGGCCCTGCAAAAAAGCGCGCCCATAACGGCCTAGCCGCCGTTACTTCTTCCCTCCCATGACCTTTTCCTGCAACGCCTCAAAAAAGGCGTTGCGGTAGGTTTCGCCCAGCGGCACGTAGGCCTTCATGTCCTTAAACAGAATCTGGTTGCCGTCCAGTGCCTTGATTTTGTTTAAGGATACGATGTAGGATTTATGCACCCGCATAAAGTTTTTGGGGGGCAGTCGGTCTTCCAGGTCCTTGATATTCAGCAGGGTAACAATACGGTCGTCGGCGGTATTGATGGAGATGTAATTCTTCATTCCTTCGACGAATACAATTTCATCGAAGTTGACCTTGGTCATCTTGCCCTTGCTCTCCGTTTTCACGAAAATGTAGTCATCCTCCTTTTCGGCGGTCTGCCAGCGGGCGGTGCTGTCCATGGAGGTGTTCAGGGCTTTTTGAGCCGCTTTCAGAAACCGCTCGAAGGCAATGGGTTTGAGCAGGTAGTCAAGGGCTTCGAGTTCAAAGCCTTCCACGGCAAACTCGCTGTAGGCCGTGGTCAGGATGACTTTGCTCTTGCCCTTGAGCAAGCGCATAAAATCCAGGCCCGAAATCTGGGGCATGTGAATATCCAGGAAAATCAGGTCGATGGCCTGATCCTGCACAATACTCAACGCCTCAATCGGATTGGTTGTACTGCCCGCCAGTGTCAGGAAAGGGGTTTTATCGATAAACGTCTTCAGAATGTCGATGGCACCCTGTTCGTCATCCACTATCAGGCAGGAAATCATTGGCTTAGAGGTCAATGGTGAGTTGGCAGGTGTAGAACTCCGGCTCGTTGGTTACGATCAGCGCATAGCGGTCCGGATAAACAATATCTAACCTTTTCTGAGTATTTACAAGCCCGATACCGGTGGTTTTCTCCTTTGGACCATGCCGTTTCTTGTTAGAAGTCAAAAAGTGCAGCCGATTGTTTTCCGTTTTTATTCGGATGAGCAGCGGGGCCGCAGGGTCATTCAGCTCCCCATGCTTAAAGCAGTTTTCGACGAAGGTGATGAGGATCAGGGGCAGAATCATCAGAAACTGCAGGCTGCCGATTATCTCAAACCGAATCTGCAGGCGGTTGCTAAAGCGTAGCTGGTTGATGGCAATGTAGTTTTGTAGGTGCTGCACTTCCTTTTCCAGCATCACCTTGCCGTTGTTGTCGTCGTCCTTGAGGGCGTAGCGCATGATGTCCGAGAGCAGCAGGATGCCCTTGGCCGTATCTTCGGAGTGTGGATACGCCTGGGCGTAAAGGAAATTCAGGGCGTTGAAGAGAAAGTGCGGATTGATCTGACTTTTGAGAAACGCCAAGTCGGCCTCCATCAGGCTGCGCTCCGCCGTCCGCAACTGCTCCTCATTGAGTCGTTTTTGCTTTTCGAGCCGGACGGCGTTGCGGGAAAACCAGTAGCCAAAGCTCAGCAGCAGAAAGTAGATACCCCGGTAGAGAGTAATCATCCAGAACGTCATGGCCGTGGTATAGGGCGAGAGCAGCCTATCCGTGATGCGGGGCAGTAGATACACGGCTACTCCGTAGCGCAGCATGCCATAAAAGCCTAGTAGGACTACAACGCCTGCAGCGTACGCCACGTAGGCCCGGCGGGCAAAGAAATAGGGCAGCAGGAACAGGCTATTCGCATAAAACACCAGCGCAATCAGCGCGAAGTAGGAGCCCGTTTCCCAAAAATTAATGGTTATGTTGCTTGTAATGAACAAGAAGGCCGACTCGTACCCAATGTAGCCCAGCCAGATGAACAGGTGAATAAGAACGGACTTGGCTTTGAAAGGAGACAAGGGCATGTGACATTAGATGAACAACTACCCAACGCTAAGCCGCACAGGTAGCAGACAAAGAAAATACCAAGGAAACCAGGCAGGAAGGTACCGCGAAAATTCAGGGTTGGTGTATCTGAACCCGCGGTTGGTGTAATATTTTACCAGCTTCCGAACCTTGCCAGTATGTTTGTTTCACTCCACAGCAAAGTATATCACTTCTCTCACAACCACCTCTCACTGTTCTAGATCCTATGAAAAACATCGACACCACCGCCAAATTCGATTTCAAAAAAACCACTATCACGGTATTCAGCAAGCAGCCTTCTCCCCAGGCCAAGTTATTCAGTGATGATGCCGAAACCTCAAGCTTGCCATGCGCTACGATTATCGTGGTAACGGGCATCTTCACCTCGTGCTAGTAAGCAGAGGGTACTACCGGTAGCTCTGGCAACGACTCAGTGAAGTGGGCCAGACACCAGCTCAACCAAAGCAATCCTTGAGGATCGGCTTCGGTTGAGCTGGTTGCCAATGTGAATCAATACCTTATTTCGGAGATAAGCAGCAGGGCCGGGCTTGACCTTTACTCCCCAGTCATGAATAGTAAGATGGGCAAGCCTTCTTTATCATCGGTGCACAAGGACAAGGACGGCCTGATAACTGGCTGGCGCGATATCCATACAATAGTGGCCAATAAAAGCAGCCACGGCGGCAATGTTTCCGAGCGGCTGGGGTATGCCGCTTATTACTATGCTGTATATCGGGTGTTTGGTCAGGAGCAGGATGCCATTCGGGCCAAGGAGCTGCTGAGCCAGCTGCTGATACTGCTGGCGCCCAGCGTGGCCGGCATATTGTCGCCCTCGCAGCTGAATAACTTGGTGGTGCTGGCCTGGCTGCATGCCGAAATGGTGCAGCACGCCGTACTCAGCACCGAAAACTCCGACCAGCTGGCTGAGTGGGACGTACGCCTGCTCACTGAAGCTACCGTTCTGATTGAAAATGCCAGCCACAACCGGGCCGACTTGCTGCGCATTGTGCGCTACTTCTACTTGCGCCTGCCCCAGCAGCTACAAGCCGGGCAGTGGGAGCAAGTGACGGGCCTTGTGGAGCGGATGCTGGCCGAAAAGGCTCTGGGCTTCCCGGGTGCCACCAAGCCCGGGGCCCCCGCTACGCGCCTGGGCCTGGCCGATGGGCTGGCGGGCGAGCTGCTGCTGCTCGTGCAGCTGGCCGAGCGCGGCACCTTGCGCGCGAGCCTCATAGAGCAGGTGCGGCAGGGCATTCTCTATATCCTGTCGGCCAAGCGGGAGGTCGATTTTTCGGAGAAGAAGTACGCCATCTTTCCCGCCGAAATTGGCCATGACCAGGAAGACGATGCCACCTTCAGCAACGAGCTAAGCTGGCGGGCCGGCGACCTGGGCCAGGCGCTGCTGTTCTACAAGGGATACGAGCTGCTGCAAGATGCCGAGCTGGTGCGCCTGGCCGAGCTAGTGGGCCTTAATACGCTGTTGCGCACCGACGTGCGCTCCACCGGCGTTACCACCGCCGAGTTTGGTACCGGGGCGGCCGGCGTGGCCCACCTGTACCGCAAGCTCTACCAGCTTACTGGGCACGAGGCCTACCGCAAGGGCTATAGCTACTGGCTCACCCAAACCCGCAGCTGGCTGAGCCACGAGCTGCACACGGATTTTTACCTGCACCGGGAGCACGACCTGCGCCAGGGCTTGGTCGGAGTTGGGTTGGTGCTGCTTTCGGCCATCAGTGAGCAGGAACTCAACTGGGACCGAGCGCTGCTGTAAGCTTCGAAGGACTAGTGGCCCAAAATCTGGCCCCGCCCCTGGAATCAGAATTCCGAGGGCAGGGCCGTTTGTTATAGAAACTCGCGTAGCTCGCTCAGGCAGCTGATTTCGTAGGTCGTGCTGGCAAAGTGGCGCCGCTTGTCGGGGTTGAAGTATACCTGGTCGATGCCGGCATTATAGGCACCCAGCACGTCGCACTCCAGATTGTCGCCTATCATCAGGCTTTCGGCGGCGATGGCCCCGGTGCGCTCCAGCGCGTGGCGGAACATGCGGGCATCGGGCTTTAGAAAGCCGCTGCACTCGGAGGTAATAACTTCCTGAAAGTAGTCAGTCAGCTTAGAGGAAGTGAGCTTGATATGCTGGATGTCCTTGAAGCCGTTGGTAATCAGGTGCAGCGTGTACTTGCCGTGCAGGTAGTCGAGCACCTCGTGAGTGAAGGGAAACACGGCCGACTTCTGCGGTAGGATGTCGGTGAACTGCTGGCTGATGTTGAAGGGTACATCAGCCTCGTCGACCCCGAGCTTGGTGAGCGTGCGCACAAACCGGACGCTGCGCAGCTGCTGCTGACTGATCTTGTTGCCCTGGTAGAGCCGCCACAGGGCGTGGTTTACGTCGCGGTACCGGCTGATGAACTCCTCGACGGTGAACGAGCCGAAGCGGCCCAGGTTGTGGTGGTCGAAGAGGGTGCGCAAGGTCTCTTCGGCATTCTTCTCGAAGTCCCACAGGGTATGGTCGAGGTCGAAGAACAGGTGGCGATATTGCTTGGCAGGGGCGGAGATGGGCACGGAAAGGGAGGGTTAGTCGAGCAACAGTCTTTTTACAACCCGGCCGTCGAGCAAATGATTCTGCACGATGTCGGCCGCATCCTTGGGCCTGACGTCGCCGTAGAGCGTGCCTTCGGGGTAGATGATGACGGCCGCGCCGGGGCCTTTTTTGCAGTTCTTACACACGTCGAGGCAGTTGCAGGTCTGGACCCTGGTTTTGCGCTTCACGCCGCCCAGAAGCAGACTTTTCAGCCCCTGCTTCTTGATTTCAATCTTGAGGGCACGGGCCACGTCCTTGCCGATTTCGTCTTTTTGGTTGTTGCACACAAACAGGTGGTAAGCCAGCGTCATAGGGAGGAGTTGCGAGGGGAAATAATGCAGCCGGAGCGCCGGATTAGGGCATGCCGGTCCAGCGGCGGTTTTGGAGCTTGTACGCGGCCAGCTCCCGGTTCGACCACAGCGTCTGGTAAATCTGCTGGTCGTGGGTGAGCTGGGCGTCCTTTTCCATTAAGGCCAACAGCTGGACCACCAAATCGGTTACTTCGTCCTTGATAAAGTAGAAAGCCCAGTTGTCGAGCCGCCGAAAATTCACCAAACCCGCATTTTTCAGATATAATAATTGCCGGGAGGTCTTGGTTTGGGTGAAGTCGAGCACCTGTTCCAGGTCAGAAATGCACATTTCCTGGTTGCGCCACAGCAAATGCAGGATGCGTACCCGCGAATCGTCACCAAAAGCTTTGAATAGTTGTTGACCGAATGCAACGCTGAAGTGTTTTAGGCGCATCTTTTGTCTGAAAGGCGAAGCAGGCTTGTGGGCTGGGGTAGGAACAAATTTACACCAACCCGGGCTTCTACCCTTGAAAGAGCCGTATTATTGTAGTCTGTAATGCCTTGTATGTCTGGTAGTGTTCGAATTCCTTCTTCGTGGCTGGTTTTGGTGCTGGTCATCTTCGCCCTGCTTGGGTTGAGCCCCACTAGGGCCCAGGCCCAGGGGCAGCGCCGCGTGGTGCAGTTTACCGGTATCATTGCCACCGGCGACTCGCTGCTGGGCGTGCCCGGGGCCACCGTATTTGTGCCCAAAGCCGGCCGCGGCACGGCCACCAACGCCTACGGCTACTTCTCCTTGCCCGTGCTCACCGGCGACAGTATCGTGATTCGCTCCCTGGGTTACCGCAACCAGACGGTGGTCATTCCGCCCGACTACCAGCGCCAGAGCTACTCGGTGATTGTGCAGCTCAAGGAAGACGCCACGATTCTGCCTGAGGTGCGCATCTTCCCCTATGCCACCGAAAAGGAGTTTAAGCGCGCTTTTCTGGCCCTGAAGCTGCCCAAGGAGCGGGGCTCGGCCATGGCCGACAACCTCAACGAGCAGGTGTTGCGCCGCATCTTTAACAACGCACCGGTCACCAGCATGGGCAACTACCGCCAGACCATGCAGAGCCAGCAAAACGACCAAGCCCGGCGCATGGGCACCGCGCCCACGCCCCAAACCAACAACCCGCTGCTGAACCCCTTCAGCTGGCTGCAGCTCATCAACCAGATCAAGCAGGGCGAATTCAAGAAAAAGGAAGGCGTCGATTATTAATCTGCCGCGCCCAGAAAAACCAGAAAGCTCGCAGAAACGCGGGCTTTCTGGTTTTTAGGCCGTTACCTACAGCTTGGAAAGCAGCTGAACGGTAACCAGAACGGTGCTTTTGGGGTAAAGGCCAAGGATGCCATTGCCGCTATATAAAAGCGGTTACCTTGGCTCGTTCCTTTCAGCAAAATCCTATGGACACGAATCTTCCGGTTTCCTCTCAGCCCCGCGTCGTGATTGTGGGGTGCGGTTTTGGTGGCCTGCGCCTGGCCAAGTCCCTGCGCGACGCGCCGGTGCAGGTGGTGGTTATTGACCGCAACAACTACCACAACTTCCAGCCTCTGCTTTACCAGGTAGCCACCGGCGCCCTGGAAGCCGACAGCATTGCCTACCCGATTCGCAAGATTTTCGCCGGCCAGAAAAACTTCTTCTACCGCATGGCCGACGTGCAGCGCGTGGACACGGCCAGCAACACGGTGCAGACCAGCGTGGGCGACATTCGCTACGACTACCTAGTGCTGGCTACCGGCTCGCTGACCAACTTTTTCGGCATCGAAAGCCTGGAGAAAAACGCCATGCAGATCAAGAGCATCCCGAATGCCCTGAACCTGCGCAGCTTTATCTTCCAGAACTTCGAAAAGGCCCTGCTCACCGAAAACCCCGAGGAAAAGCAGGCCCTGATGAACATTGTCGTAGTCGGCGGCGGCCCGACGGGCGTGGAAATCAGCGGCTCACTGGCCGAGATGCGCAAGCACGTGCTGCCCAAAGACTACCCCGAGCTGGACTTGAGCAAGATGAAAATCATCCTGGTTGAGGCCGGGGCGGAGCTGCTAGGGCCCATGTCGGTGAAGTCGCAGCAGGATGCAATGCGCTACATGCAGGAGCTGGGCGTCGAGGTGCGGCTCAACACCCACATCAAGGGCTACGAGAACTGCCGGGCCTACTACTCCGAAACCGACTTTATCCCGACCGAGAACCTGATCTGGGCAGCTGGGGTAAACGGGGCCGCCGTGCCGGGCATTCCGGCCGAAATCGTGGCCCGCAACAAGCGCATCAACGTGAACCAGTGGAACCAGGTGGAGGGCCTGCCCAATGTGTTTGCCATCGGCGACGTGGCCAATATGGTGACTGAGGAAATGCCCCGCGGTCTGCCTATGCTGGCGCCCGTAGCTCAGCAACAGGCCGAGCTGTTGGGCGACAACCTACAGCGCATCATCAAAGGTCAGGCCCCCGTGCCGTTCGTGTATAAGAACAAAGGCGTAATGGCCATTGTCAGCCGCAACAAGGCTGTAGTCGACCTGCCCAAGGACGTGCACTTCAGCGGCATCTTCGGCTGGTTTACCTGGCTGTTTGTGCACTTGATGACGCTCGTGGGCTTCCGTAACAAAGTGGTGGCCTTTGTCGACTGGGCCTTCAGCTACTTCAGCTCCGACCAAGCCCTGCGCCTGATTATCCGCCCCTTCAGCCGCCGCGACGTGAAAGACGACCAAGGCAAGAAAAAAGCCGAGCACGCCACCGGTACCCCCCAATACAACCCGACCCCGCCTGCCATCCAGACGCCAGCGGCGTAGCGGTGAGATGGTGAAATGGTGGACTAGTGAGTTTGCTGTCCGGCTGGCGCTAATTGCGGCAATCCATCATTTAAAATGTGCCGAGCTTTCTAAACTGAAAGCCCCTTCCTACACGCTGTAGGAAGGGGCTTTCTGGTAAAAGGACGTTTCGTACTACGCAGAGGACGGATTGCTTCGCAAGCTCGCAATGACGGAAGCAAACGTGCTAGCCGAAAGACAAACTCACCAGCTCACCATCTCACTATTTCGCCCCTACAGGGCATACTCGGCCAGAGCGCGACTGATATCGTGGATGCTGCGGTCGTCGCGGAAGTTCTTGCTGATAGGCTCGGCCTGGCCGCGAATCCAAATTTTGAGCTCGGCGTCGAGGTCAAAGTGGCCGGTGGTTTCCATCGAGAACCGTTCGATGCTGCGGTAGGGCACGCTCAGGATTTCGCGCTTTTTGCCCGTAACGCCCTGCTTGTCTACCAGAATCAGGCGCTTGTTGGTGAAAATGATCTGGTCGCGGATGATGGCGTAGGCTTTTTCAATCCGCTCCCCGGTGGCCAGAATCTGCGTGAGCTCCTGCTGGAGTTCCTGCGCGTCGTTTTCGGAAGCATTGCCCAGCAGGCCGTCGAGAATTCCCATAGTTGTAGTGATTTTGGTTGCGGCTGCCAAGCTAGGAAATACTAGTTGGTTTGAGCACAAGCCTTTTCTAAAAGAGCCGAGCCGAGTTGAGTCGTCGTAATTGCAGGAAGCAGAAGCCTTGCTTTCCTGCCCAGACAAGCGGCGGCTCTAATGAGAGCAGCCCACGGGAATTCCGCGGGCTGCTCTCTGTTAATGTCAGACACTACGGGCTGAATTACCGGCTAATCAGGCTTGGTCTGACCGCAGCCAACGGTGCTCACGTTGCTCAGCGTTAGATGCGGAATGGGCAGCGGTACCGTATTCTGAGGGCAAAACGCATTTGACATGTTCGGCCCCTCGGTGTAAGTGAAGTAGATGGTCTGACCTACCTCCACCACTTGCCCGTCAATCTTTAATTCGGGCTTTGACTGCTGGAGCAGGTTCACCCCGGCTACCAGGTTCGTATGCTGCCCGTGGGCTTTGCCAATGGGGTAATTGCTGTCCATCTCGATTAGCACGCCATCCATGCAGGCGGCGCCGACAACTTTGCCGGAATAGCAGGCTGGGGCGGGAGCTTCGTCGATGCAGCCTTCCTGGCAACCCGGCAGAGCTAATAAGGAGACAAGAGCAAGAGCGGAGAAGAGGTGGCGCATATGCAGGAGGGTAAGGAGGTTGGCTAAATGTTTCAAAGAAGAGCCAAGCGCGTGGTCAAGGGTTGCACGCATAAAAAAGGCCGGGCACTAATGCCCGGCCTTTTTTGGCTTGTTTCCGCAGAGACAATTAGTTGGTGCCACCCGTGCTGCCGCCCCCGGCGGGCTGGCGCTGCTGGGTGGTGCTTTGCTGCTGCATGGGGTTAGGCGCGGCCTGCTGCTGCTGCTGATACAGCTCGAAACGTGAGGGAGCCAGCTTGCGGGGGAAGCTGTTGTTGCTCAGGTCCGTGTCGGCCGTTTCCTGAAAAGGGTCCAGGCTGAAGCTTACCACGGGCTTGGGCGTAATGACGACCTTGGTCACGTGCTCGTTGTTTTTGCGCCAGATTTCGGCCGGAATGTTTAGCATTTCGGTTTTGCCGTCCTCGAAAGTCATCTGCACGATGACCGGCATGGTCAGGCCGCCGACGTTGCGCAAATCCAGCTCGTAGAAGTGCAGGCCGGCGTTGAGGCGGCTCTGTTGCTCAGGCGTGAGCGTGCTGACGTATTTCTGGTAGCGGGCCCGGTCGGCGTCGGTGGTGGCGGTGGGGTCGTAGTTGTTGTAGAAGTCCTTCAGGTCGGGCTTCTCATCCACCACCGTTTTCTTGATGTCCTGCATGTTGCGCTGCTGGCTCAGGGTCTGGGGGGCGCTGTTGAGCATTTCGCGGCGCTTGGCATTCTCGATTTCGGGGTTCTTGGAGTCGACCGTGTACCACTTCACGCCTTCCAGGCTCAGGTCGGTGTGGTCGGTGGTGTAGAACCAGCCGCGCCAGAACCAGTCGAGGTCGGTGCCCGAGGCGTCTTCCATGGTGCGGAAGAAGTCGGCCGGCTCGGGGTGCTTATAGGCCCAGCGCTGGGCGTAGGTTTTGAAGGCGTGGTCGAACAGCTCCCGGCCCATTACCGTTTCGCGCAGGATGTTCAGGCCGGTGGCAGGCTTGGCGTAGGCGTTAGGCCCAAACTGTAGCACCGACTCCGAGTTGGTCATAATCGGGGTTTGCAGGCTCTTATCGGTGCGCATGTACTCCACGATGTTCTTGGGCTCGCCGCGGCGCGAGGGGTAGCCCCGTTCCCATTCCTGCTCGGTCAGGTACTGCACGAACGTGTTCAGGCCCTCGTCCATCCACGACCACTGCCGCTCGTCGGAGTTAATAATCATGGGGAAGAAGTTGTGCCCCACTTCGTGAATAATCACCGAAATCATCCCGTATTTCCGGTCGGCTGAGTAAGTGCCGTCCTTCTCGGGGCGGCCGCCGTTGAAGCAGATCATCGGGTACTCCATGCCGCCCACCGGGCCGTGCACCGAAATAGCCACCGGATATTCGTAGTCGATGGTGTGCTTGGAGTAAGTCTTGATGGTGTGGGCCACGACTTCGGTCGAGTACTTGCCCCACAGCGGGTTACCTTCCTTGGGGTAGTAGCTCATGCAGAGCACCGGGTTGCCGGCCTGCTCAATTTCCATGGCGTCCCAGATAAACTTGCGGGACGAAGCCCAGGCGAAGTCGCGCACGTTTTTGGCGGCGTAGGTCCAGGTCTTGGTGCCCGAGGCCCGCTTTTGCTCAGCCCGTTCGGCTTCCATCTGGGTTACAATCAGCACTGGCTTCTTGGCCCCCCGGGCCTGGGCCAGACGCTTGCGCTGAGTAGCGCTTAGCACTTGGTCGGGGTTCTGCAACACGCCGGTAGCGCCTACCACGTGGTCGGCGGGGGCGGTGATGCTCACGCGGTAGTCACCGAAGGGCAGGGTGAATTCGCCGCTGCCCAGGAACTGCTTGTGCTGCCAGCCGCGCACGTCGTTGTAGACGGCCATGCGGGGGTAGAACTGGGCAATTTCGTAGAGGTAATTCTTGTCGTCAGGGAAGAATTCGTACCCGCTCCGCTCACTGATTTTGAGCTGGTCGTTGATGTTGTAGTGCCAGGCTATGCTGAAGGTCACTGACTGCTTGGGCCGCAGGGGCTGGGGCAGGTCGATGCGCATCATCGTGTGGTTGATGGTGTGCTTCAGGGCTTTGCCACCCTTCATGGCTACCGACTCAACCTTGAACCCGCCGTCGAAGTCGGAGCGCATCAGGTACTCCATGGCCTGAAACGACATTTTATCCTTTACCTCGCCCACCTGGGTGGAAGTGGTGATGGAGTTCTTGTCGAGGATGTTCTGGTCGAGCTGCACCCAAAGGTAGGTCAGCACGTCAGGCGAGAGGTTGGTGTAGGTAATGTCCTCGGAGCCTTTGATGGACTGAGTATTGTCGTCCAGCGTGACGCGGATGTTGTAGTCGGCGCGCTGCTGCCAGTAGTCGGCGCCGGGCGCCCCGGAAGCCGTCCGGAACGAGTTGGGCGTGGGCAGCAGCTGGTCGAGCTGCTGGAATTTGTCGGTTCCGGAGTTGGTATTCTGGGCCAGCAGCGGGGCCGCCGTCAGCGTCGCCAGGCCCGCGACCAGCAGTAAGTTTCTGAACATAGAAACAGTATAAAGAGGCGAAAAATCAAGAAAATCAGCGCGGTACGTACTTGCGCACGGCACCTGGAAAGCAAAAGACAGGGACGGCAGCCAAACGCTGCATCAAGCGGGCATAGTTTCTTAAGTGGTAAGGTTTTGCAGCAACAAGATTACGGCAATGCCGCCCGCCGCGCCGCTCACGACCAGAATCCAGTCGCGCCGCGCTACCCGCGCCGCTCGCAACACCACAAAGCCGACTGACAGGATCAGGGCCACGATAAGCAGCTGGCCCAGCTCCACCCCGATGTTGAAGGCTAGCAACTCGGCCAGCGGGCGGCTGCTTTGGCCCAGCAGCTCGCGCAGGTAACTCGAAAAACCCAGACCGTGAATCAGGCCAAATACGGCGGCCAGCAGATTGGGCAGGGCCCAGAGCAGGGGCTGGCGCCGGGTGTCCTGACCAGCCTGGCGCAGGTTGAGCAGGCTGGTCAGCAGAATAGTCAGCGGAATCAGAATCTCAATCAGGCGGGCGTTGTATTGCACGAAGCCCAGCGTGGCCAGGGCCAGCGTAATGGAGTGCCCGATGGTGAAGCTGGTAACCAGGGCTACCACGCGGCGCCATTCGGCGGCGGCATACGGCGCGCACAGGGCCAGCAGAAACACCAGGTGGTCGTAGGCCTGCAGGTTGAAAATGTGGAAAAACCCGAGCTGCAGGTAGGTCTGAAAGACGGACATGAAAGTAAAGCTACGGCACTAAGGTCAGAAAATAGCTACGGCCGGCCTTGGTAATGAGCTGTAAAGGGGCAGTGGTAAGACCCATCCGGAAAACAAAAAGCCCCACCGCAGCGCGGCAGGGCTTTTCGATTTTACCGGAAACGAAGCGTTAATCCTTCACGATACGGCGGATATCGAGGCCGCCTTCCGTCTTGGCGCGCAACAGGTAAACACCAGCGGGCTGCGTAGTCAGATCCAGCCGCACCGTACGGGCGCTGCTGTTGCCTTCCACTGCCGTGGTGAATACGACCTGACCCAGGGCGTTGATTACCGTCAGCTCCGTAGGTTTGGCATAGCCCGTCAGTTCCACGGTGAGGTTACCATCGGGGGTGGGGTTGGGATACACGCTCAGGCTGGAGCCGGCCAGGGGCTTGACGCTGGAGCTTACGACCAGGGCAATAGAAGGGGCCGAAGCGCAGCCGCCAGTGGTGGTCACGACCGTGTAAGTACCGTATTGGGCGGCCGAGTTAATGACGTAGCTCTGGCCCGTAGCGCCGGCAATGGCCACCCCGTTGAGGTAGAACTGGTTACCCGTGGCCGCACTCGAGGTGAGCGTGGTGACCGACCCGTTGTACTGCACCGTGATGGTCGGGCGAGCTGGCGTCGGGGTAATCGTAATGGTGGCCGTGGAGGTTACGGCTGCGCAGCCACCCGAAGCGGCCACGGTGTTGGTCACGGTGTAAGTACCCGGCGTGCTGGCCGTCAAATTAACTGCACCGGTAGTAGCATTCAGGCTCAAGCCCGTAGTCGACGAGAAGGTGCCAGCCGAAGCACCCGAGGCCAGCGTAGCGGCTACCGTGCCCGTGCTGCCCGCGCAGTACGTACCGGCCGCGTAGCTGAAGTTAGCCACCGGAGCCGCCGTGATGGTCACCGTGGTAGTGGCCGTGACGGCCGAGCAACCACCCGCAGCAGCTACCGTGTTGGTTACGGTGTAGGTGCCGGGCGTCGAAGTCGCGAGGTTGATAGCACCGGTCGTGGCATTAATGCTCAAACCCGCAGTAGAGCTGAACGTGCCGGCAGTGCTGGTGGCAGGAATTACAGCCGTCGGGTTGGTGCCCGAGGTGCAGTAGCTGGCTGCCGCGTACGAGAACGTAGCCACCGGAGCCGCCGTGATGGTGACGGAAGCCGTGACCGAGGAAGGGCAGGTGCCGCTTACGCTGTAGGTCACGGTATAGGTGCCGGGCGTCGAAGCCGCGAGGTTGATGGTACCGGTCGTGGCATTCAGGCTCAGGCCCGAAGTCGAGCTAAACGTGCCACCCGTGGTGCCCGTTATCGTGGCGGTGGGGTTGGTGCCGCTGGCGCAGAACGTGGTGGCCGGGTAACTGAACGTGGCCGACGTGGCGGGGTTGACCGTCACGGCCACCGGTGCCGAAGTAGCCGTGCAGCCGCCGTTGGTCACAATAACGGTGTAGTTGCCGCTGGCCGAAACCGTAGTGGTGTAGGTTGCGGAGGTAGCACCGGCAATATCAACTCCGTTGAGTTGGAACTGGTAGGTAGCGCCGGCCACGGGCGTGGCGTTCAGCGTGAGTGTGCCCGAGCCGCAGAACGTGGTGGGCGTGGCAGCAGTCAGTGTGGCCGTTGGCACAGGGTTTACCGTCACGGTTACGGGGGCCGAGTTAATCTGGCGGCCGTCGTTGGTCAGAATCACCGCGCGGAACGTGGTAGTAGCCGTCAGGTTGCTGAACGTCAGCGTCGGGGTGGTATTGGGCGTGGACAAGGGCGTGAAGCCCGAGCCGGTGTTGACTTCGTACGTCAGAATGGTACCGGTGTAGCCCGTCAGGGTAAGGGTGCCCGAGTTGGTGCCCGCGCAAACCGTGTTGGTCGAGCTGGTCAGCGTGCCGCCTTCGGTGTTAGCCAGCACGAAGAAGTCGTTACCGGGAGTTAGGTTCAGCGTCGAAACCAGGCCCGGGGCGGGCGTAGTGGCCGCCGCACCACCGATGGAAGCATACGTGCCGTTGGCCGTAGCGGCCTGGGCTACCACGGCCGTAGCAGCGCCGCCGAGGACGTCGTCGGCACCGTAGCTGAGCTGTATCGTGGCCGTAGCCGGCAGGTTGGCCGTGTTTTCGAGGCGCACGTAGCGGGTGGGGTTCAGGCTGGAAACTGGGGCAATGCCGGTGCCGTTGGTGTTACCACTCACAACCGTAGCCGTGAAAGTCTGGGTAGTGCTGGTCGTGATGCCGTTTACTACTACCGGGCGCCAGCCGGACGCGTCGCCCACGGCGAAGGTGCGGCTAACGGCGGTGGCGCTGTTGACGGCAATGCCCAGCGGGCCTTTCACGTACGACGTGGCCGAACCAGTAGGAATAGCGCCGGCGCTGGGGCCAAGCACGAGCGTACTAGCGACCGAGGTCGTCAGCACGCCGCTGGTCAGAATCAGGGAAGCATTCGAAACGCCGGGTACGGCTACAGAGCCGCCGGCCAGCGTTACGCCCGCCGGGTTGCTGATGGTGATGACATCGACCACGCGGGTGGCCGGAATTTCAAAGCCAGTCGTGCGGTTGGTCAGTTCCGGAGCATAAATCAGTTGCAAAGCGCCGGTGCCGAGGTTGAACGTCGGAGCAGAGGCAAACGAGCCGCTGGTGCCGGTGTTGGCCGTTACGCCCACCTGAACCACGAAGAAAACGGCCGAACCGTCGCCGATGGTCAGGTTGCTGGTGCCGTTGAGGTTGCCCGTGAACATGTTGACGCGAGTCACAACCAGCGGCATGTTCAAGGTGGCCCCACCGCCGCTGTTATCCACGCTCAAGGTGCGGATAGTAGTGGCAGTGCCCGTACCCCCGATGGTCTGGGGAGTCGAGCCGGCAAAGTACAGCGTGCTGCCAGTAGTAGTGCCCGTCAGCGTGCCATTGTTGGTAATGGTAGCACCTAGCTGGAGCAGCAGGAAGCCGTTCAGGTTCAGGTTGGTACCCGTGTTAATCAGCGTGGTGCCGTATACGTTGGTCTGACCCTGTAGCACGGCCGTTTTGGCGTTGGTCGTGTTGTCAAGGTTCAGGTTGGGGAACGTGCCACGGATGCGGAAGTCGAAGTTGGTAGCCGTAGCCCCCACGCCCACGTTCACCGTGCCGCCCGAGTAGTTGTAGGTGCCCGCTACGTAGTAGTCAAGCGGGGTAGTGGCCGTGCTGCGCTGCACCAGGTTGATGGTACCGCCCGAAATAGTGGTGGTGCCATTCACGCCAAATGAAGGAGTGCCCGACGCGTTACCCACGGTGGCTACGTTGATAGTGCCGCCGCTCAAAGTAAAGGTCATGGCTGCCGCGGCCGTGGCACTGGTAAAGCTGGTAAAGCGGCCCACAGTGCTTAGCGTGCCGCCTTCCATGGTGTATACCGAGCCGGTGCCGAAGTTGAGGGAGTTGCCGCTGGAGTTACCCACGTTGAACGTGCCGGCCGAAATGCGCAGCAAGCCGTTCACGACGGGTGAGCCGGTTTGGCTGGCTACAGTAAAGTTGGGGTTGTTGAGCCAGAAGCCGCCGGTGGCCGGAATAACGTACGATGCGGCGTTGCTGAACACCCGGTTCGTGACCGTATTGGTACCCGAAATTTTCAGGGTGCCAGTCATGTCATCCACCGTGTTGGTGGTGATGCGCGTGGAGAGGAAGCCGTCGGTGGTGCTCGTGCTACCCTTTACCGACAGCGAGGGCAGAATCATCTCCACCACATCGGCCCGCACTGCCTTGGCCAGCGACACGGTTTGCAGGTCGGTGGTGCCAGTACCAGTGAAGGTCGCGTTGCCGGCGCCGGTGAAGCGCAGGTCCGAGCCAATGGTAGAGCTGGCGCTCAGGTCCAAGGTGCCGTTGTTGGTAATGCTGCCGGCCACTTGCAGGCTGTAGGCAGTGGTAGCCGAGGTTTGCAGCGCGCCGGTGGCCGCTACGGTCAGGGCGCCGCAGGTGGCAGCCACGTCCAGCGTCACGGTAGCTCCCGCCACGATGGTTACGTTGTCAGCCGCCGTGGGCACTACGCCGCCCACCCAGGTGGTCGGGTCGCTCCAGTTGCCGCCGGTGGCCGTCGAACTGATTTCCGCCGCAATTTTTCGCAGCGCCAGGGTTTTGGTGGGAAGCTCAGTGCGGGTGGCACTGGTGGCGGTAGCAGGACGGGTAGCGCGCTGCTCGGTGGTGGGCAACGCCAGGCTGCGCAGCTGCGCCTGCGCGCCGCCGAGAGTAAACAAGCCCAGGGCGGCCGTCAGCAGGGGGCGCCACGTCTGGCGACCTGCGGCAGCCTTCTGTGCCGTACCTGTTTTGGGTAATGTGTCTTGCATAGAGGTGATAATAGGTGGGAATGGAAAAAATGATGAAATGGAAGTGAAGAATGCGTAGCACTGCGGTTCAGCTGTGGGGCCGAAGGCAGGGCTACACGGGAAAAGCCAGAGTCGGAAATGGATAAGGGTTGAAGCCACTGCCCGGCGTTGCCCAATCAGCTAGTGTCAATCAGCTTACTAGCAGAGGCAGGGAGGCAGTACTCGTGTAAATATGAGACCTTTCCCAGGCATTTGAATTATGAAAGGACCGATATCTGTAAATAAAGTGTCGAGCTTTTGAGTGGGCCTTGTGCAAGGCCGCAATACCGGAAATATTCAATGCCGGCTCCCACGCTAAGCAAGCTTGCAACCAGTCCGTTTTGCTGACTTTTCACGGCGGTTGCGACGCTTCAAATTTCTCCTTCGTAGGTCGGCGGCAAGCTTGGGACGAGCTCCGGGAAAAGGGCGAAGCAACGAAGTAGTCCGCTAGTAGTTGCGGTGGAATCAAGCCCCTAAGTTTACTGCTACTGCGCTGAACTATATGCTTGGATAATCGCCTTGACTTGGGCTGCTCTGAATAAAGCAAAAAGCCTCTCCGCAGTGCGGAGAGGCTTTTTTTAAGTAGCTCAGAGTCCAGCTTATTCCTTTACAATGCGGCGGGTGTCGAGGCCGCCTTCAGTTTTGGCCTGCAGAATATAAACGCCGGCGGGCAGCTTGCTCAAGTCTACTGCTTGCTGGCGCGTGCCCGTAGCGGCCGGTACGGTGGTCGAATACACCACCTGGCCCAGCGCATTGAGTACGCTCAAATTCACGGCCTTGCTGTAGCCCGTCAGTTCCACGGTGAGGTTACCATCGGGGGTGGGGTTGGGATACACGCTCAGGCTGGAGCCGGCCAGGGGCTTGACGCTGGAGCTTACGACCAGGGCAATAGAAGGGGCCGAAGCACAGCCGCCGGTGGTGGTCACGACCGTGTAGGAGCCAAACTGGGCGGCCGAGTTAATGACGTAGCTCTGGCCCGTAGCGCCGGCAATGGCCACCCCGTTGAGGTAGAACTGGTTGCCCGTGGCCGCACTCGAGGTGAGCGTGGTGACCGACCCGTTGTACTGCACCGTGATGGTCGGGCGAGCTGGCGTCGGGGTAATTGTAATGGTGGTTGTAGCAGAAGTACCAGCGCAGCTGCCGGAGGCGGCCACCGTGTTGGTCACGGTGTAAGTACCAGCCGTGGAGGTGGCCAGGTTGATGGCACCTGTCGTGGCGTTAATGCTCAAGCCCGTAGTCGACGAGAAGGTGCCAGCCGAAGCACCCGAGGCCAGCGTAGCGGCTACCGTGCCCGTGCTGCCCGCGCAGTACGTACCGGCCGCGTAGCTGAAGTTAGCCGACAGGGCATTGGTAATGGTTACGGTCTGGGTAGCCGAGGAGGGGCAGGTGCCGGCCACGCTATAGGTCACTGTGTAGGTGCCGGGCGTCGAAGCCGCGAGGTTGATGGCGCCCGTCGTAGCATTGAGGCTCAGGCCTGAAGTCGAGCTGAACGTGCCACCCGTGGTGCCCGTCACCGTGGCGGTGGGGTTGGTACCGCTGGCGCAGAACGTGGTGGCCGGGTAGCTGAACGTGGCCGACGTGGCGGGGTTGACCGTCACGGCCACTGGTGCCGAAGTAGCCGTGCAGCCACCCGTTGTGGTAACCACGACGGTGTAGTTGCCGCTGGCCGTAGCCGTGTACGAGTTGGCCGTGGCCCCAGCAATGTTGCTGCCGTTGAGCTGGAACTGGTAGGTAGCGCCGGCCGTGGCTGGTGCGGTCAGAACGACCGAGCCACCCTGGCAGAACGTGGTGGAGCCGCCGGCCGTGAGCGTGGCGGTAGGAGTGGCCTGAATAGTAACCTGCGTATTGGCTGTGGAAGCGCCGCAGCTACCGGAACCGGCCACAGTGTTGGTCACGGTGTAGGTGCCGGGCGTGCTGCTGCTCAGTGTAATAACACCGGTCGTGGCGTTAATGGTCAGGCCGCCGGGAGTAGCCGTGAACGTGCCCGCAACTGCCCCGCCCGTAAATACGGGAGCCGGGTTGGTGGTGCCTGAGGCGCAGTATGTCGGGTTGGCATACGAGAAGGTCGCCAGCGGAGCCGAGGTAATCGTGACGGTCTGGGTACTGGTGCTGGGGCAGGTGCCGCTTACGCGGTACGTCACTGTGTAGGTGCCGGGTGTCGAAGCCGCGAGGTTGATGGCGCCCGTCGTGGCATTCAGGCTCAGGCCCGAAGTCGAGCTAAACGTGCCACCCGTGGTGCCCGTCACCGTGGCGGTGGGGTTGGTGCCGCTGGCGCAGAACGTGGTGGCCGGGTAGCTGAACGTAGCCGTCGTGGCGGGGCTGATAGTAACCGTGCTGGTTGCCGTTACGGCCGCACACGTGCCCGAGGCCGCTACCGTATTGGTGACGGTGTAAGTGCCGGGCGTGCTGGTCACCAGATTAATAGCGCCGGTAGTGGCGTTGAGGCTCAAGCCCGCCGTCGAGCTGAACGTGCCGCCGGTAGCGCCGGCTGCCAGCGTAGGCGTGGGCGTTGCTCCGTCGCCGACGCAGTAAGCGGCGTTCGGGTAGCTGAATGCCGCCGTGGGCGCCGCCGTAACGGTTACCGTAGCCGTGCTGGAGCAGCTGGCACTAGTGGCGTAGGTCACGGTGTAGGTACCGGGCGTCGAAGCCGCGAGGTTGATGGCACCGGTCGTGGCATTAATGCTCAGGCCTGCCGTCGAGCTGAACGTGCCGCCGGTCGTGCCGCTGATGGTGGGCGTTGGGTTGCTGCCGTTGGTGCAGAAGCTGGCCGCGGCGTAGGTAAAGGTTGCGTTGCAGTTGGAGCTGGTGCTGACCTGACCCGCCACGCGCACGTCGCGCAGTAAGGCGTAACGGCCAGCCAGGCTGCTGCCGCTGGCGTAGTAGAGTCGAATAGTCAGGGTTTGGCCGCCGGTAATGGTTACGCCGCTGCCCGAAGCCAGGGCCAGGCGGTAAGTTTGGTTGGCGCCGGTAATCTCATTGCGCAGAAAAATTGGGTCGGCGAAGGTACCCGTGCCGGTACCGGGAGAGGAAGTGCGCGTCGTCAGCGGACCAATAGGCCCCGTGCCGCCGCCGGCTACCTCCGCCGAGTCGCTGGTAAAGCCCGACCGGGAGTAGGCCACGGCGAGTTTCAGGTCGCTGGCCGTGTTGTTGAAAGCCGACCACAGCACCAGGGAGTCGGCCCGCAGGGTGGCGTTGGCTGCGGCCGTAACAGCAAACTGGACGTAGTACACGCGGTTGAGGTTGCTGCCGGGCAGTGGTACAAACGACCCGTCGCCGCTGGGCGAGGAGCCGAAGGCGGCACCGAAGCGGGACGAATACGGCTTGATGGCGGTGCCCAGCGTTACGTCCGAGAGGTAGAAGTTGCGCAGTGTTGCGGAGCTGGGCAGAATACCGGTAGCCCGCACCGCGGCGCTATCCTGGCTGTTGGCCTTCAGCGGCCACCATTGCAGTCGGCCGGTAGTGGTAGTTTGGGCCAGACCCAGGTGGGAGGCCGTCAGTAACATCAGCAATACCCAGAGCAGCCGCCAGCCCGAGGGCCGCTGCCGCACAACAGGGGGATGCTCATCTGTGCCAGACAGATGGCGGGAACGTAAGGTTGCAGTCATAGGAACTGAAAGTAGGAGTGGGGAATGGGAGCGTATGTGGTGGGAAGAATACTGAAAAAGTCCTTTTCGCAACCGTCCAGGTATGAGGTGGCTGCGTATGCCCTTACGGCAATGGGAAAGAAAGGGTACAGCGTCTAGTTAGATTTGTGCACCTAGCTCTAAAAGCCCTTTTACGACTCATGCACGGCAGTTTTTTACTAGCCGGTGCGCTCTGTTGTTGGCGGCCGCCGCGCTGGTGGAGCTTGGTAAAATGGGCTAATAATTCCTGGTTAGCGTCTGCCCTTATATAGCATTTATGCTTTATTAAAGTCAATTTGCTTAGTAGCAGGCTACTTGCTGTCGGCTGGCTGGCATATTCGCTGGCAGGGCTTCTGCGGCATAGGCAGCTCGGTCACCCACCGAACTTTGTTGAAAATGCCCCGGTTGCGGGTGCTTTCTTGTACTTTTGAGGGAATGTTGCTTGCTGCCTATTGCACTATATGCCTTACCGTTTACTCTTTCTACTTAGCTTTTTGTTCGTAACGGGCCTCGCACCTCAGTCGGGACAGGCCCAAAGTGCCCGTAAGCTGGCTGGCCCATCTGCGGAGCCGGTACTCACCCGTAAAGACACGGCCTATGCCGTGCACGAGCTGTTTGCTCAGCGCCGCAGTGGTGCAACAACGCTTACCATTTTTGGCGTTGCAATGACGACAATTACCACAATTGGCTGGATTCAGACACCACCCTCCAGTAGCGGCGAAACCTTGCTGGCCACAGGCGTCGTCGGGGTGGTCGGAATCCTGCCGGCCTGGCTGGGAATCAAAAAGCACCGGCGCTACAACCTGAGCCGGGAACAAGTGGTGCTGACCGACTATGCCAAGACCGGCGCCCTGGCCCCCAAGTACCGCCGGCGACTGCGCGGCATCTGTCGCCCGGTGCCCGGCAACTGCACCTGGCCCGAAATTGTGACGGATACGCTGCTGGCAGCGGGGCCGCTTGGCGGGGCTAGCTCCTCGGCTCCTATTCTTGCCGCTGATTCCACCACACGTTTCCGGCCAAGTGCTGCGGGGTATACCATGGCCGATTCGCTGGATGCCGTGGCCGGCCCGGCGCCTGGGTGGCCAGATTCCACTCCTGGCCATATTGCCCGCCGCCCGCCTCATGACGGGCAGCAGCGGCAAGGACTACAACATGTATACCGGCCAGTTTGAGGATAAAAAGGCTTCCGGTGCCGCAGTAGCAGCGGGCTTGGGCTTGGTAGTTGGCAGCATGACCTACATGATTGTGCACAACAGCCCGTATTCCAAGGCCAAGCTGGCCGAGGTGCGGGCAGCCTGTGAGGCCGGAGCACCTATTCCGGCCAGGATTCGGGTGCTGCTCAAGCCTCGCCACTTCGAAGCCGGCCGGGAAGAGCGCAACCGGGAGCTGCGCCGGGCCAGCCGTAAGATTCGTTAACTACCGACGCTCTGCCTGGTTTTCGGCGAGTCACGGTAGTTCGTTCTATCAGGTGTATGTACAACAAAGCCCCGTCGGAGCATTCCAACGGGGCTTTGTTACTGGTGCTGAACAGGTATCAGCCTAGAAAACCGTTTTGACAATGGCAAACCGTGGCGAGGTGGCCTGGTAGGGATACAGCACGTACGCATCGCCCGGCGTACGGCGGGTGATGGTGGTGGGGCTCACCGCCCCGGTGGCAAACTTGCCCGTTTCGGTTGCCGAAGCCCAAGCCGCCGTCGTGCTGAGACGGTATACCGTGCTTTGGTTACCCGCTACCACCAGCAGCGTCTGCGCATCGGTCAGCAGCAGGCCATCGGCCCCAGTCAAGCTCAGCGACTGGGCGGTGGTAACCTTGGTGAAGCTGTTGGGGTCGTTGATAGGTACTTTGAACAGCGTGCCGTCGTTGGTTTTGGCCACGAGCAAGTAGCCGTCGGGGTGAAACACGATGCCGTTCAGCCCAAACCCCGTTCCCCCACTCAACAAGGGGTTTTCCAGAAACACGGTAGCGTTGCCCTGCAGGTCGAGCTTATAGATAACTGGGGCGAAGCTGTCAGTAATGTAGGCGTTGCCCTGCGCGTCCACGGCAATGTCGTTGGCGAAGTGCTGGGGGTAGTTAGGCGCTTTGCTGCCCAGGTCGGTGTAGGAAATCAGGCCGCCGGTAGTTGAGTTGAAGATGGCTACGGCCGCCAGCTTACGCTGGGTGGCGGGGGAAGTGCGGGTAGAGTTGACCCCAGCGTCCGATACGGCTGCGAGTACCCGGTTGCGGCTCGCGTCGAGGTTTAGGCCAATGGTCGAAATCAGGCGGGGGTCGTCGGCCAATACCGCGTAAGTGCTGTCGTCTTTCACCCGGCCAATCTGGCCTTTAGTGCGGGAACTGACCAGAAAGTGTCGGTAGGTTTCGTCGTACTGAATGCCTTCGGGGTGCAGTGCGGCCTGGGGTACGGTTATTTTGGCCGGATTAGCCGGAATAGTTTCGGGCTCGTCGTCGTCGGAGCAGCTGGCCAGCAAGCCGGTAAAGGCCACGGTGAAGGCCGCCAGACGGACCAAGCGAAACAGCAGAAACGGCCCAGTCGAAGGGAGTAGGGAAGAGTGCAGCATAGCAAGCAGGTAAAAGTTTACGGTTCAGTTAGCTGTACATACGTCCCTTGAATAGAACCGATTGAATGAAATTGCGGTCATTGGGGGCCAAGCGGGAACAATGGCCGCAAAAAGCCCCGACAGAAAGTGACTGCCGGGGCTTTTGGGGCAAGGCATGTGCTGACCTTCGCGGTATGGCAGGGTGCTCATGGAACTTCTGCTTTGTGCGCTGCCAAGGCTACTGGCCCAGTGGCCTACTTCGAGGTAAAAGCTAGCCGGGCCTCTAGGGTAGCAATTACTGGTTCCAGGCAGGCTTAATGGTCACTCTCAGCGTTTAGGTCAGCCCCAATCATGACAATGCGGGAGGGTTTGCCGCCGGTGGTAAAGGTGTGCTTTTCTTCGAGCGTAGCTTTATCCAGCATGTGTACTTTGCCCTGGGGTGCATTGGTGATATACACGTAGGAGTGGGTAGCCGTAAGGTAAGGCGCTGCCGCTGCAACATCCGTAATGAGGTTGGAAATAGACTTTTCAACCTTTTTCGACCCGGTAGCGCCGTCAAAGACCAGCAGCTTCCCATCGGCTTGCAATACCAGAAGGTCCCGGCCCTCGGCATCGTAGACGGCCCGGGTGTACTGCGTGATGCCGCCTACACTAGTGAATGTTTTCGTGGCCGGGTTAATCAGGTGCAGGCCAGCGGTGGCGCTCATGCCCACAAACGTCTTGGCCGCGGCTCCATAGCTCAGGGTTGACAGCCAATTTGAGCCAAACGCGGCTGGGTAAGCAATGAGCTCCTGTTGGCCACTGTTTTGTACTTTCAGAATGCCTTGCGGGGTGCCAAACAGGGCCATGGTGCCATCAGTAGCATTGCCGTGAATGTTGGTAACAGCAACAGTCGAAGGAATGCCTACTTCGCGGCCTTGGGCATTCACAATTTTTACCCGCCAGGGTGTAGCGCCGGTTGCTGCCTTATCCGAAACGGCGTAGGTGTTATTCAGGAAGGTGATAACGGCGCCGTGGTGGGCGTTTCCCACCGGCACGGCCGTAGTGGTAGCCGCTGTATGCAACGTGGCTTCATCAGCTAAGTGCAGGTTGCCGTCCCCATCGCCGAAAATGGCAATGCTGCTTTCCTGTACGCTGAAGTGAGCGGGTTTTACCGCCGCCGATTTGGTGAGAGCCCACTTAGGCGTACCCTTCGTGTGCACATGGTCGCCGTGGGCCTCAATGCCACTATCGAAAAACTCTACGGCGTTTTGGGAGCCGTACACAAAGGCTGCAAAACGGCCACTACCCGTGGGGTAAACGGCCGCCCCAGCAAAGCTGGACTGAAAGGTTTCCTGGGTCTGTTTGCCAGGGGTAAGCAGCGTCACGGCGGTGCTGGTTTGGTCGGCTACCAGCAGGCGGACGTGCTGGCTTTCCTCTTTGGCAGGTGTTGCATCTTCCGAATCGTTTTTATCGCAGGCCGAGAAGGCTCCGGCGAAAAGAACGGCTGCGGCCGGATAGATGAGAGTGCGGCGTAGCGTTTTCATAAAAACCAGTTTCTGGTAAAAGGTGAATGATAGGCAAATGTATATATGAAACATTGTTGCAAAAATTAATTTCGCATTAAAAAGCCCTGCCGAATTACTGGGCAGGGCTTTTTGATGACTCAATGTTGGGTGGTAAGCTGCGGAAAGCTACTCCTGATGCAGTTTGTTAGCATCTTTGGTATCCGTCCTATCTACCTGCTCCGCCTTAGGGTCGGTATCGACGAAACGCTCCCTTTTCTGATGAATAAGGGCGGCACCGGTGAGGCCCCCGCCAGCCGCGGCCAGAGTGTAGCAGGGGTAGCACGGAGGTTACACACATGAATAGAAGGAGTAAAAAAGACCCGGCTTACAGTACCAGAATTTGCACGTTCACGTTCTCAAAGTGGATGTGGCCGTCTAAGCGTACAGCCTCTGCCACGGCGTCCTTGCTCATCACCCAGCGTTACGCCAACAATCTCTCACTGCTGAAGTGCCACAACTTACTATTGTGCAGCGAGGAGTGATCTAACTATTACACTGACCGTGCTGGTTTTCTCCATGTAGTTTATCGCCATTATTTCGCAGATGCGCCTGTTTTCATTCGTAATTTGGTTTGTAGCATGCATGTTGACGGGCGTACTGAGCCGAGCCCAAAGTAAAGATCCTGTTAAGGGCGTTTGGAGCGGCACGGTCAATATGTTTGGCAGCGCCACGCCGGTGCTCATTAATTTTGACCCGCTGCAGCAGGCAGTTGGCAGTCGGCGCGCCACCATCGATTTGCCCAAGATGGGTTTGCACAGCGTGCAAGTAGACACGCTCATGCAAGGGCCGAAGGATGACAGCCTGCGCCTGGTTGTCAGCACCCTGCCGGGCAGCTTCGTGGGACGATTATCGGCCGACGCGCAACGGCTCACGGGTTTTTTGTTGTTAGCCGGCCAGCGTATGCCGCTGCAGCTACAACCCGGCAAGCTCAGTTGGTCGACTCCCTTACGCCCCCAGGCGCTGCGGTTGCCTTTGCCCTATCGGGAGGCTTCGATAACCTTTGCGGGCGGCAGCTCCGGAACCCAGCTTGCCGGTACCCTTGCCCTGCCCAAAGGTCGCCGGTCGGTGCCGGCCGTGGTGCTGGTTTCGGGCTCGGGCCCCCACAATCGCCACGGCGAGCAATTCGGGCACCAGCCTTTTCGGGTGCTGGCCGATAACCTGGCCCGCCGGGGTTTTGCCGTACTGTGCTACGACGAGCGTGGGGTAGGAGCATCGACGGGGCGCTTTGCCCCAGCCACAACCACCGATTTTGCCGCGGACGTTGCGGCGGCGGTTGCCGCCCTGCGGGCCAACAGGCGCATAGACGCGCAGCGCATCTTCCTTATAGGCCACAGCCAGGGCTCCCTGGAGGTGGCGCGCGTGGCCGCGCAGGATGCTGGAGTGGCCGGTATTGCCCTGCTCAGCGGGCTGGCCGAACCGCTGGTAGAGGTGTACAAAGCCCGCCTGCGGGCCCAGATGGCCCCGCATCTAAACAAGTCCGATACGACCGGCCGCGCGGATATACTTAAAACGCAACTGGTATGCGAAGCCGTTCTAACCATCATTGCCGCCTCGCCCAACGAAGCCGCGGCCGTGGCAGCCTTGCAGCAGCCGATTCCTGCGCAAGGCATCACCCCGGAGGAACTGGCTTACTTCGCCCCGACCTATATGCAACCTACGGTGCAGGATATCCTGCGGCAGGACCCGCGGGCTGATTTGCGCAAGATCAGGGTACCCGTGCTGGCCGTTACCGGCGCCCTCGACACCGACGCCCCGGCTGCTACCCAGCTGCCGGCCCTAAAGGCCGCATTGCCTGCGTCGAGCAGCACTCAGTTGACTACAGTCGTTGTGCCCGAGGTTACGCACTTCCTGCAGACTATTCCGGCTGGCACCACGCTTTCCCCTTACGACAACCCCGAATCCATTTCACCCGCTGCTTTGTCGGCAATTGGCGACTGGCTGACCAAGCAGACCAAGCAGCCGAAAAGCAACTAGCAGCGACTAGCTTCTGCTGGTTATTTCGTGTTTAGCAGCGAAGAGCAGTGTGGAACCACCTTGGTACAGAATCAGCGCAATGAGAAATAGTAATACGTATCCTAAGCCCCTGAACCACCTCCTAGCCATACTGCAATAAACCGCAAAAGCCCCGCTGGCGCGCTGCCAGTGGGGCTTTTTGCTACATCTGTGTCCGGGTGCCGGCAGCTACTCCTGGCCTAACTCGTCGTCCTCTGGCGTTTCCTTCTTGTCAACCTGCTCGGTCTTGGGGTCCGTATCGATGAACCGTTCCCGCTTCTGGTGAATCGGGGCGGCGCCGGTGAGACCTACGCCGGCCGCGGCCAACAACAGCATGGCTATCAGACCCAGCATGCGGAGGTAACGCTTGATAGTTTGCATAAAGCGAGGAGAATAAAAGAGAATAAAAAAGCCTTGCCGATGTAGCGCCGGCAAGGCTTTGGTGTGGGGTAGGCAGGCTTCGTTACGGCTTGCGGAAAATCAGTGTGCCGGTAGAGGGGCCGCTGAAGGTGCCCTGTAGCACGTAGCCGGCCGCCAGCAGCTTGTCAAAGACTCCCTGCAGCTGCTCCGCGTTGACTATCGGGCCTTGCTTGCCGCGCGTTGATTGCAGCTCCAACAGTTCCGTTTTGCCCACGCCGTAGCTTACGACCACGGTGCAGGTGCCATTCCATTCGGTGACGCGCACCACGGCAGTGTTGGCAGGGCTGGTTTGGGCTAATGCAGGGCTGCCACAAAGGCTGAGGGCTAAGCCCGTTAACAGTAGGATCTTTTTCATAGAAATACGATTGAATGAATGTGACCGGTAAGGCGCAAAAAGCACGCCGGTCTGGTAGTATGATGCAGCTGGTTGCGCCAAATTGTAGAACTGATATAGGTGCTTGCACCAATTTGTAGAACTTTGACGTTATCTTGGAGAACACCTCTACATTTTGCGCTATGTCTTTCAATCCATCTTCGACTGATCCTAGGGTAGCCCAACAGTTAGAGAATCTGGCTAACATGGCTGAGCGGGTAGCTACATCAGAATTCAAGAGCAGTTTCCGCAGTTTTGTGCGTACTAAGGCACAGGAGGCGGATTCGTATCTGACTTACCGGGATGAACAAGGCCGTTTGGTGCAGGAATGGCCCGGCACGGGCCGGGTTGAAGTGCTGGCAGAGTAGAAGAGTGTGTCGGCAGCTATGCCCACTGTTTTCATCCTCGCCGGCCCTAATGGCGCGGGTAAAACGTCACTTTACCAGCATGAGGCCCCAACAGTGCCCCGCTTGAACGGCGACAGCCTGTATCAGCAAGGCATGCATATTCATGATGTGGAAGCCGAGCTCCGCAAGCAGATGGAGGGGTGGGTTGCTGACATGGCCTCTTTCGTCATTGAAACCAACGCGGCCAGCGAACGGGATTATGCCTTGTTCGAGACCCTAAAAAAAGCAGGTTATCGCCTTGAGTGTCGGTATGTGGGTCTGGAATCAGTCCTAGATTGCTTGAAGCGGGTAGCCCAGCGCGTGGCAGAAGGCGGCCATGATGTTCCGGCAGCCCTCATTCAGCACCGTTACAACAGCAGTTTGTCGCTGCTCAAGCGTAACTACCGCGTATTCGACCGGCTGCAACTCTACGATAACTCGGAGGCTCAGCCAGAAGAGCTGGTTGACTTTGTGCCGGGCTCACCGCTTGTTGAGCTACAAGCGCTGCCTGATTGGGCTTCTGCAGTGGTTAAGCATCTTATTAAGATGGAAGCAGTGTATCAACGACTTCCAAGGAAGTAAAGTAGTTAGTCAGCTGCCCAAAAGCTACTGGCTTATAAGGGTTAAAAAACAAAAGCCCCGCCGACACTCTGTCAGCGGGGCTTTTCTACGCACTATCAATTCAACTTACACGCCGGGGATTTCCACGTCCACGTTCACGAAGCGGATCTGGTCGTCTTCCAGCACGGCTTCCACCACGGCGTCCTTGGTCACGCGGCCCGAGAGGATGTCTTTCGACAACTCGTTGAGCACGAGGCGCTGCAGTACACGCTTCAAGGGGCGGGCCCCAAACTGCGGGTCGAAGCCCTGCTCGCCTAGGTAGCTGAGCACTTCGTCGGTAGCTTCGAGGCGGATGCCGGCTTCTTCCAGGCGCTGCTGAATCTGCTTGAACTGGATGTCGACAATCTTGCGAATCTCCTTGCGCTTGAGGGGCTGGAACATCACGATTTCGTCGATGCGGTTCAGGAACTCGGGGCGCATGTGGCCTTTCAGACGCTCGACTACTTCCTCGCGGGTGCGGTCTACCACCTCGTCGTGGTTGTATTCATTGAGCTCCTTGAAATTCTTCTGAATGATGTCGGCGCCCGTGTTGGAGGTCATGATGATGATGGTGTTCTTGAAGTTCGCCACCCGGCCTTTGTTGTCGGTGAGGCGGCCGTCGTCGAGCACCTGCAGCAGGATGTTGAACACGTCGGGGTGGGCCTTCTCGATTTCGTCGAGCAGGATGACCGAGTAGGGCTTGCGGCGCACGGCCTCGGTCAATTGGCCGCCCTCGTCGTAGCCTACGTAGCCGGGAGGCGCCCCGATGAGGCGGGACACGGCGTGGCGCTCCTGATACTCGCTCATGTCGATGCGGACCATGCTGTTCTCATCGTTGAACAGGTACTCGGCCAGGGCTTTAGCTAGCTCGGTTTTCCCCACGCCGGTAGTGCCCAGGAAGATGAATGAGCCGATGGGGCGCTTGGGGTCCTGCAAGCCGGCGCGGGAGCGGCGCACGGCATCACTGATGGCGGCAATGGCCTCACTCTGCCCGGCCACGCGCTTGCCCAGCTCACCTTCGAGGTTGAGCAGCTTCTCGCGGTCCGACTGCAGCATCTTGCTGACCGGAATGCCGGTCCACTTGGCTACTACCTCGGCAATGTCCTCGTGGGTAACGACCTCTTGGAGCATGGAGCCGCCGTCCTTGTTGGCGTTGGCTTCTTCCTGCAGGGTTTTGAGCTTGGCTTCGGCTTCCTGAATCTTGCCGTAGCGCAGCTCAGCCACCCGGCCGTAGTCGCCCTGGCGCTCGGCCTGCTCGGCTTCGACTTTGAACCGCTCAATGGCTTCCTTCTGCTCCTGGATGTTGGTCAGGACGGACTTCTCGTTTTCCCACTGGGCTTTGAGCGTGTCGCGCTTGGCGGTTAGCTCGGCCAGGTCCTTGTTGAGCACGTTTTCCCGGTCCACGTTTTCCTCGCGGCGGATGGCTTCGCGCTCAATTTCGAGCTGCATGATGCGGCGCTGCACTTCGTCGAGCTCCACGGGCATGGAGTTGAGCTCGATGCGGAGCTTGGCGGCGGCCTCGTCCATGAGGTCGATGGCCTTGTCGGGCAGGAACCGGTCGGTGATGTAGCGGCTGCTCAGCTCCACGGCGGCAATAACGGCGTCGTCGGTGATGCGCACGCCGTGGTGCAGCTCGTACTTCTCCTTGATGCCGCGCATAATGCTGATGGCGTCCTCAATGGTAGGCTCATCGACCATCACGGCCTGGAAACGGCGCTCCAGGGCCTTGTCCTTCTCGATGTACTTCTGATACTCCTTGAGGGTGGTAGCGCCGATGGAGTGCAGCTCGCCGCGGGCCAGGGCGGGCTTGAGCAGGTTGGCGGCATCCATGGCGCCTTCGCCACCGCCGCCGGCCCCAATCAGGGTGTGCATCTCGTCGATGAACAGGATGATCTGGCCTTCGGAGTCGGTGACTTCCTTGATGACGGACTTGAGGCGCTCCTCGAACTCGCCCTTGTACTTGGCCCCGGCAATGAGCAGGCCCATGTCGAGCGACATGATGATTTTGTCCTGGAGGTTTTCGGGCACGTCGCCGGCCACGATGCGCTGGGCCAGGCCCTCGACAATGGCGGTTTTGCCGACGCCGGGCTCCCCGAGCAGGACGGGGTTGTTCTTGGTGCGGCGGCTCAGAATCTGGAGGACGCGGCGAATTTCCTCGTCGCGGCCGATGACGGGGTCCATCTTGCCGGTGCGCACCTGCTCGTTGAGGTTGCGGGCGTAGCGGTTGAGGCTCTGGTACTGGTCTTCGGCGGTCTGGGACGTGACCTTGCGGCCCCCGCGCAGCTCCTTGATGGCGGCTTTGAGGTCTTTCTCGTTGAAGCCGGTGTCTTTGAGCAGGGTGGCGGTGGCGTCGTTGCCGCCGAGCAGGCCCAGCAGCAGGTGTTCTACCGACACGTATTCATCGTCGAACTCCTTGAGGAAGCCGGTGGCGCGCTGCAGAGCGGCGGCGGCTTCGTTGGAGAGGTAGGGGGAGCCGCCGCTTACTTTGGGGTAGCCGGCGACGATGGTATCGAGGCGGGGCGTGAGGATGTTGAGGTTGACGCCCAGCTTCTTGGCCAGAAACGAGAGGACGTTCTCGTCGCTCTGGAAGAGGCCCTTCAGCAGGTGGCCGGTGTCGATGGCCTGCTGCTGGTTGCCCCCGGCAATTTCAGTGGCCTTCTGCACGGCCTCCTGTGCCTTGATGGTATAATTATTAAAGTTCATGGCTTGCTGAGTCTTAGGTAGGCTTCGGGTTAGGAAGTTCTACGATGGGACTAGCAAACGGGGTGCAGAAGTGGTTTTGCTGACGTTTTGGCGGGGTTTAGGGTTGAATCAATTATTGGATATGACAATTTTTCCATGTATGTAATCATGATTTTATCATTTCAACTGTCTGTGGTAGGAGAATTAGTCGATTTCCTCCTTGAGAGCTCAAAAGCTTTTTCCAGCACTTCACTTTCGTCTTTAATAGAAGGATTGATAGGAATAGTAAGTATTTCAGTAGGCGTAGTGCCTGAAGCTATTATATCAATAGCTCTACGTGTACCCAAGAAACTATTTTCTATTCTAATCCAATCGTGTCTATATTTTTCTACAAACTGCTCTAGTATCATGACTTTGCACTTTGTACTCCTGCGCCAAAATACTACATAATTATTTCCAGTCTTTTTAACTTGATCGATATCGCACTGTAATTCAAGTACGCTTTCATATATTTTCTTTAGAGTAATGCCCTCCTCAGTGTGCTCAAAGAAAACCGTACTTGGTTTAATATAGAGTGTAGGATTTGCTGATGAGTCGTAATCATTTCCATCAATGATAGCAGTTACAACGATTTTTGAAAATACACCTTCGCTAGTGCTGTATGAGAACTCTGCTTCTTCTTTGTATTTAGAGAGAAATTCGCGTAAAGCCTCTGATTTAACACTTAGCGGATGATCCGCTTCTAAGAAATACGTATAATTGGGGTGAGCTCCTGAATGATTTATTAATAAGCTCTCTGGCTGTGCGGGCTTGTGAATGTTCTCAAATGATATTTTTAAGGGTTCTTCCGCATGGATTATGAACATCACGTGAGAGGTTAAAGAATACGACTTCTCAACATATCTAATTATAGGGCGCATGTCCTTTTGCATCCAATCCCCTTTGCTTTTTTCATTAGTCAAAAATATCGAGTCGGAATTATTGTTTTTCATAAATTTAATAATCTCATGAAAGATAATATAATCTCCATATGGATAGTCCTTTTTTCCAAAATCGCCACTGCCTGGAAAAACATTCTTCCACTTCTCACCTTCTTTAGCATTGGTTAATAAGGTAGCTAACTCATTGTATTGTTTCTCTAGTAACTTTATTTCATTCGCGCTTAATGGTTCTAGCAAATGAAATTGTGAGCACAGTTCGAGTAACTCATCTACCACTTCAATGTCTTTATATCCTGCCCTTGAGTCGTTGACGGCCTTTTTGACTTTTTCGTCTATCTCCTTATCACCAATAAGTTTATCTAATCCTTTCGCAATATTGTCTAATTCATTCCATAGTTCAGGGAAGTCATTTGATAAAATCTTTTTTTTAGATTCCAAATAGGAGCTATATTTTTGTTTGATATTGTTGCGTGTGGTAATAAAATCAGTATGAATTTGGTTTAAAGGATTGAACAAATCCTTTTCAATTACTCCTAGGCGGTTGCTTAAGAATTCTACTTGTACTCGATAAGGTAAGTAAATTCTTTCAATATTTGCTTGAAAAAACTTTAATAGTTTGGCCTTCTCGCTTTTAGACATGCCATAATAATCTAGTAAGACATTGGTGTCTAAGAACAAAAATTCAAATTCGTCTTTGAGTATAACTGCTTGTGGAAATCTATCCGCAAATACACTCAAAGCTGCTCTGCTTTCGCCGATGGTTAGATCTTTGTCCGACTTGAAGCTAAATGCGCTATTTATTTCTATTGGTGGCATCTTTCTTTTTTATGAATTGTATTTTGAATCGAAGCAAACTACACAAAAACTGCCGTTTCTTAACCGACAGGTGAATATTGCTGTGTGAGGTTCGTTTGGGCATGGAAAGATTGCAGCGAAGCGCAAGAGGTCCTTCGTTCCGCTTCGCTGCACTCAGGATGACAGGGGGAGAGGGAAGTTACTGGGGTTTGGTTGGGGGTTCTTCGGTGCCGCCTTGCTGTTTGCCGGGGCGGTCGATGACTTGGCGGGCGGCGGTGAGGCGGTGGTAGAAGGCGGGGGCGGAGCGGGCGTATTTGCGCAAGCTGCGGTCGAGGCGGTCTTCGAGCAGGGTGGCGAGCTGGCTGAACTGCTCCTGGATGAGGATGCGGGCGGCTTTGCCTTCGGTGACTTGCTGGCGCGGGTCGTTTTTGGTGCCGGTGAAGGCAGTGAGGGCGTTGCGTAGCTCTTGAAGGCGGGCGGGATTTACCGCCAACTCAGCTCAGGGTACTTCAGGGTATCGGCGGGCCAGTTGAAGGTACGGGTGCAGTTGGCTTCGGCCGTGACGGTGTCGGCTGGTAGCTCGAAGACGCGGTACGTACGGGTACCATTGGCGTCGAAGGGCGAGTAGACGGGCTTGCGGAAATACAGAATCACCTCCATATTCGTGACGCAGCCCGGATACAGCGTCTTTCGCATATGCGGCTCAGTGAAGACGTGCGCAATACGCTCGGTAGCCGAGATGTCGGAGTAGACCTGATTGAATGTCTGCTGAGAGATGCCCGGTCCATTTTTGTCGGGGTATAATGTGCGGGTGTTCAGCGCAACAGACTTAAGACGGGCGTCGCCCCCGTTGTTGAAGAAGTAACCAACCGTAAAATCTTTCTTAGGCTCGGGTTGCGGGTTAGTTTCCTTCTTGTCGCAGCCCGTCAGGGCGAGGCTAAGGGCATAGAGGTAATAGCGCATTGAAATGGGCTAAGGAGAATAATAAATAGGCAAAACGGTGCCGCAATGATACTACGCTGGGACTTATTATGTGCACCGTTGATAAGCGTCAGGATAAATTAATACAAAGTGCGGTAGCCACCGATGCTCTAGCTTCGAGCTGGCTTCTGATCATCTTCGTCCTGTTGGATGCCGAGGCGGGTGTCCTTGCGCAGACTGCGGTCGAGGTGGTATTTGAGCAAGGTAGTAAGCTGGCTGAACTGCTTCCTGCAAAGAATGTCGGCGGCTATTCCCTCGGTGGTTTGCTGGCGGGGGCCTTTGGGTACCGCTAACGACAGCGAGGACATCATTCAGCTTATGGAGGCAGACGGGAGCAATGATAGGGGTTACACCCGGAACGACTGAAATCAGGGCAGAGTCGTTTGGTCTACAGTCGAGATTTTGGGCAGATTTTCGGCTTAAGCAGCGCGGCTAGGAAAGTGACCGAGCTAGGCTATCAGGTGCAGAAAACGAAGTATGAGTTATATGAATATGACTTTTTGACTGAAAATTTGAAACATAACTGGGGCAATAAATGTCTTTTTGACTGAGTGGGTCCGTAGCAAGGGTTTCCCACTTTATGTCTAAGGTATTGTTTGATACCTTTCGGTGATGCTTTTGCGTCGCCCTTTACACCAGTAGTACTAGCGGGGCACATGTGCAGCTTCTATTACCACGCCGCTCTTTTTTATGGCTTCTCTTTCTACTATGCAGGCTATTATGCAGGATGCGTCGATGCAGCGCGAAATAGCTGAGTTCACTGCTCTACTCCAGCAGCAGGGCATTAACGGGGGGCTTAGCTACCTGAATGGTCGGACGCCCCACCGGTATACCGGCATTTTCAAGTTCGACGGGGATACGCTCCGCAACCTGGCGCTGTATGACCGGTACCAGCCGACCTCAACCAAGGGCGGTGATGCGCCGATGGAGGCAACGTATTGCTCGTTGGTAGGCCGGCAGGAGGCTCCCCTGGAAATCAACGACGCTCTGGTTGATGCCCGCGTTAAAGGAGTAATTGATACGCCCGTGGTATCCTATTGTGGCGTACTCATTCGGGATGAGCAGGGCAAGGCCTTCGGCACCCTCTGCCACTACGATATGCAGCGCTGCGAGGAGCGCACCACCGATTTGCCGCTGCTGCAGGCCGCAGCCAGCTTGCTGTATAAGCAATGGCTGCAAACCGGCGGGAGCGTGTAGGGCTTGGCAGGCGGTGAAGTGGAGGTTATACCTCGATTGAGGCCGGCTAACGAGCTACGCAGCTTTTGCCCTGAATAGATACACGAGTAGCGCCCGAACAGCTAAACAAACGACAAAGCCCTTTCCTACTTGCGCGGGAAAGGGCTTTGTGCGTTGAAGGGGCCGCACGTAGCACCGGAAGAACACGCCGCTTATTTATCCTTGCCGAGCACCTTTTTGACCAGCAGTACCAGCTTTTCGACTACAAAACCGATGATTAAGCCGGCTATGGCGCAGACCAGCACCTTGGCCAGCCAGCCCAGGGCGGGGATATTGGCTAGGGCCAGTTCCAGTTCGTGCAGCAGGTGGGCGGTGAAGGGAATGCCGTGGAGGATGATTTCGGCCCCGACCCAGAGCATGGCGGCGGTGCCCACGTAGCTGAGGATGCTCAGGAAGCGGGGCATGAACTTGACGAGGCCGCGGCCGAATTTGCGCGTGGCAGGGCCGTATTTTTCCTGGGCCAGGTGGACGCCGATATCGTCGGCTTTCACGATGAGGCCCACGAAGCCGTAGACGGCCACGGTGATGAAGACGGCCACGGCCAGCATGACGGCAATCTGGTTGATGACGGGCTGGCCGGTGACCTGACTGTAGGCAATGGCCATGATTTCGGCCGAGAGGATAATATCGGTGCGCACGGCGCTGGCTACCCGTTCCTCTTCTAATTCCTCGGGGGTAATGGTTTGGACCTGGTCACTTTCCACGTCCACGTCGTGGTGGGGGCTGAACATGGAGTGGACCTTTTCGTAGCCCTCGAAGCAGAGGTAGGCCCCGCCCAGCATGAGGATGGGCGTAATGGCCCAGGGCGCAAAGTAGCCCAACAGCAGGGCCGCCGGACTCAGAATCAGAATTTTATTGACCAGGGACTTTTTGGCAATCCGGTAGATGATGGACAGCTCCCGGGAAGGGTCGAGGCCGACGACGTACTTGGGAGTCACGGCCGTGTCGTCGATGACGATGCCGGAAACCTTGCCGGTGGTTTTGGCGACCTGAGCCGGTACGTCGTCCAGGCTGGCCGCGCTTACTTTGACCAGAGCGGAAATGTCATCTAAGAGCGCAAAAAAACCTGAAGCCATACTCGTTGTGTTCGTTACTCGATTTTCGTTTTGGGGAGGCTGATGCGTTTTTGCGCAGCTCAACCTGGACGCAAGTTATAGCCGTTGCGCGAACGGGCCCTGCCGCCTTATACGGGCGCAGCCGGTAACTGCCGGGGTGGAGCGGCTATTTGCTACGGAGCCGCCGGTTCGGAAGCGCGGGCCGGGTCGTCGGGGCGCTTGTGACCCACAATGACTTCGTGGTGAAAGTAGCCCCAGTCGCTCATGGCCTGCACGACGGGCAGCAGGGTGCGGCTGTGGGCCGTGCAGGCGTATTCGACGGTGATGGGGCGGGTATCGAGGACGGTGCGCGTGACGAGCTGGTGCTGCTCCAGATCCTGGAGCTCCTTGGTCAGGATGCGGGGCGTGATGCCGATTTCGCGGCTTAGCTCCCGGAAGCGGAAAGGGCGCACGAAGAGGGCCGCCAGGATAACAAGCTTCCAGCGGCCACTGACGACGTCGAGCGTGTCGCGCACGGCCTGGTACTGACTTTTGGGGCCGTTGCCGGGGCAGGATTGCATGGGATGGTTGTGTGGAGGGAACCGGTATTCAAAAAGGAACTGGTAGCAAACCTAGCACAAGCGGCCGATAGGTTTGCGGCTCGTATCACCGATTTGACTTTTCGCAATGCAACGTATCCTGCTCTACGGAGCCACCGGCCGCACGGGTGGCCTCATCCTGGACTATGCCCTGGCCCAGGGCTACGCCGTTACGGCGCTGGTCCGCAACCCGCAGAAGCTTACCCGTACCTCGCCCCACCTGACGGTGGTAGCCGGCTCACCCACCGACCCGGATATTGTGCGCCGGGCTATGGCGGGGTGTCAGGCCGTAGTAAGTGCTCTGAGCGCGCTGAGCGAAACGGAGTCGTTTTCGGTACAGAAGATTACGCCGCCGCATACCCTGGCTACGGTGATGCAGCACACGGTGGCCGCCATGCGGGAGCTGGGGGTGAAGCGCATCGTGACGCTGTCCTCGATTGGGGCCGGTGATTCGTGGCCATACGCGCCCTGGTACATGCGGCTGATGATCCGGCTGACAAACTTCCGGCACGTCTTCGCCGACCACGCGGCCCAGGAGGAGCTGGTGCGGCAGTCGGGGCTGGAGTGGGTTATTGCTAGGCCAGTGGCGCTGAATGACCAGGAGGAACTCGGGCAGCTGGTGGTGCGCTACCACGAGAGGCCCGCGCCGTTCAGCATTAGCCGGCGGCAGCTGGCCCGGTTCATGGTCGACAGCCTGCGGGACGACGCGTACGTGGGCAAGGCCCCGCTGCTGGCGGAGCAGTGAGCTGCTGGCAAAAGCAGCTGGGGCGGTGAACCCAGTGAGGAAAACTGTCGGGCCGGTAGGCAGTAGGCACCTGGGGCGCAGTGCCTGCTAACGTGTATCTTCGGGGGTACTTCCTTTTGCTACGACTACCGTCGGCTCCGCTATGTACGAATCCCTGCTTGCACACCTTGCCCGCTATGTAACCCTGACCGAAGCCGAAGCGACGCTGCTGTGCTCGTATCTGCGGGTGCAGACCCTAAGCCGCAAACAACATCTGCTGCGGGAAGGGCAAGTGTGTGGGGCCAACTACTTCGTGCTACGCGGCTGCCTGCGTACTTACTTGGTGAGCGAGAAGGGCACGGAGCAAACCATTCTGTTCGGCATCGAAAACTGGTGGCTGACTGACTACGCCAGCCTCGATACCGGGCAGCCTTCGCAGTTCCACATTCAGGCGGTGGAGGCTACGGAGGTGGTCGTGTTTGGTCAGGACGTGCAAGAGGAGGTATTCCGGCAGTTGCCGCAACTGGAGCGGTACTTCCGGCTGGTGCTGCAGCGGGCGGCCGCGGCGGCTTTGTTCCGGATCAAGTTTCTGTACAGTATGTCGGGGGAGGAGCGTTACCGCCATTTCAGCCACGCCTGGCCGGGGTTTGTGCAGCGGGTGCCGCAGTACATGCTGGCGTCGTTCCTAGGGTTTACGCCCGAATTCCTGAGTAAGATCCGGGCGAAGGTGGAGCATTCGTAGCGGTCTGGCGTTTCTTAATTTAGATTAAGGAGAATCGGTGGGCGGAAGCGGACCTTTGGTGCATACTTCAACCTAACCAACTGTTAACCATGCGTTTCAATTTGCAAGCCCTGGAGCCCGATTCCTACAAAGCTATGTTCGGCCTCGAAAAGTACCTGGCTGCCACTGGCCTGAGTGCTACTCACAAGCACCTGCTCAAAATGCGCGCCTCCCAGCTCAACGGCTGTGCCTACTGCCTCAACATGCACAGCAAGGAAGCCCGCAAAGACGGCGAAACCGAGCAGCGGCTTTACCTGCTCTCGGCCTGGCGCGAAACCAAGCTCTTTACGCCCGAGGAAAAAGCCCTGCTGGCCCTCTGCGAAGAAGTCACGCTGATTAGTCAGGGCGGAGTTTCGGATGCCACCTACCAACAGGCCGTAGCGGTTTGCGGCGAGCAGTATGTGGCCCAGGCCCTGATGGCAATTGTTGCTATCAATGGCTGGAACCGCATTGCTATTACCACAGAGCTGACGGTAGAAGCCGAGGCCTAGGGAACGGACTTTCACCGCCGAGCCAGGGGATTGGCAACTATTTACTTGAAAAATACACTTTGAGCTCCTTGGTGAAAAGTCCTTGATTGGTCGTGGCTGTTGAGTAATGAATATTTGATTAGGCTTATGTAAGCAAGCTAGGGTAGCCGATGCTCAGCGGAATAGGGCGTTTTATAAAGTCTAATAAATCGAAAAGCTGGATTGATTGCCAAAAGTTGGCGACGCTACTTTGGGACATCAATTACCCAACTACTCAACGCAATTCGCAATACTACTTTTCGGTCAGTTACCTGCTTTATCTATCATGGGGCTCATTCACGTTTTGTGGATGAGCCCCGTGCTATTTATGGTACGGCCCGGGTGGCGGTAGAGCGTCACTGGCGGATGTAAGGCGGCTTCCTGATTTGATAACCGGGGATAATTCAGGGGTGATACTGGCGCAACAGCTTTGCGGCGTACCATTTACTACTGTCGCCCGATGAAAAAAACCCTGTTCTTACTGACGGTACTTAGCTGGGGAGGCCTGACGGCCTGCCAGGATACCGACTCCGACGAGCCGACGACCCCCGCCTACCGCACCCTCGATGGCAAAGCCCCGCTGATAATTGCCCACCGCGGGGCGTCGGGGCTGCGGCCCGAGCACACCCTGGAAGCCTACCAGCTGGCCATCGACCAGGGAGCCGACTTTATCGAGTCGGATGTGGTGCTGACCAAGGATCAGGTGCTGGTGTGCCGGCATGAGCCCATGCTTTCGGGCACGACCAATGTGGCCGAGCTGCCGCAGTTTGCCAGCCGCAAAACCACCAAAACGGTGGATGGCGTAGCCTACGACGACTGGTTTGCCAGCGACTTTACCTTGGCCGAAATCAAGACGCTGCGGGCTAAGCAGGCCATGGCCGACCGGGGCCAGCAGTACAACGGGCAGTTTCTGATTCCGACGTTTCAGGAAGTAATTGACTTGGCCAAGGCGCAAAGCACGGCCAAAGGGCGGGTTATTGGGGTATATCCGGAAACCAAGCACCCTACGTTTCACGAAAAAAACCTGGGCCTGCCCCTGACCGACAAGCTGCTGGAAGCCTTGACGGCCGCAGGCTGGAACAGCAAGGACGCCCCGGTGTACGTGCAGTCGTTTGAGGTCAGCAACCTGCGCGCCCTGCACCAGAAGTCGCCCCTGAAGCTGGTGCAGCTCCTCGATGCCGACGACGTGGATGCCAGCGGCAACCTGGTGATGAAGGCACCCTACGCCCAGCCCTACGACTTCGTGGTGGCCGGCGACGCGCGCACCTTCCTGGACCTGACCACCGATGCCGGCCTCGACTTCGTGAAAACCTACGCCGTAGGCATCGGCCCCTGGAAACCCTACGTGCAGCCCTACACGCCCGAGAAAAAGCTGCCCGCTACCTCGCTCATCGAGCGGGCCCACCAGCGCGGCCTGCTGGTGCACGCCTATACGTTCCGGGATGAGAGCCGCTACTTGCTCAAGGAGTACAACAACGACCCCAAGGCCGAGTACAAGAACTTCTACCAGCTGGGCCTGGATGGCGTATTTACCGACTATACGGCTACCGCCGTAGCGGCCAAGCAGCCCTAGCCAACACCAGCCTGCTGGATGTATAGCAGCCATAAAAAAAGCCTTTACCAGGTGGTAAAGGCTTTTTTTATGGCTGGAAGGACTACGTGAGGCCTATTCCCGCACCAGGTGCTGGCTAAGTTTGACCCCATTACCGCGCACCACCAGCACGTAGGTGCCATGTGCGAGGCCTTCGAGCAGCAACGGATGCTGCTGACCGCCCAGCAGAGCGGTGCTCAGCACCTGCCGACCCGTGGCGTCGATTAGCGTTACCTGGTAGCTGCCCGCTGGTAGCACCCGCAGATCAAGCGTAGACGAGCCGCTGGTAGGGTTGGGGTACACGTTCAGTGTTTGCGGGCCTTCGAAGATTACCGTACGTACAGGCGAGTAAGACGTGCTGCCATCCTCGTCGACCTGGCGCAGGCGGTAGTATACGGTCCGGCCCAGGTTGGCCGCGTTCCGGTCGGTATGGGTGTAGCTGGTGGGGCTGGTCGTGGTGCCTTGGCCGGCAACGGAAGCCACCACCGTGAAGCCTTCCTTATCAAAGCTGCGCTCCACCTCGAAATGGTCGTTGTGCAGCTCCTGAGCGGTGCGCCAGGTAAGCTGGGCGTCGAAGTTGCCGACGCGGCGAGCAGCAAATGCGGTGAGCTCTACGGGCAGCGGGGCACTTTCGACCGGGATGGTGAACGTGGCCGTGTTGTTGCTGCCCGAGCCGCTGGTGTCGGTGCCACTGTAGGTGAACGTGGCGTTGCCCACGTAGCCGTCGGCTGGGTCAAAGCTCAGCTTGTCGGCCTGGTCGAGCGGAATAACCTGACCCGGCAGCACGGCGTCGCCGTTGAGGTACAAAACGCCGCTGGCGGGGTTAGGCAGGGTTTGAATGGTGAAGCTGCCCACCGCCGGTCCACTCGACACCGTCGCACTCATGGGAGAAATGCTAAGGGCTTCGGACTTATTATACATTTTGGCGTTGCGCACGTTGTTCACCACCAGCGACACGGCGCAGGTGCCGATGTAGATGTCGTCTAGGCCGAAGTCGTTGCCGCTGGCTACCTTGTTTACATCCCGGATTTCAATAACGGCCGAAGTGTTGCTGCCCGAAAACCACAGGTCGGAAATGCGGGTGAAGACGTTGGCTTCGGTTGTCAGCGTGGTCACCGACGACGTAGACTTGCCATTAATCACGAAGCCAAGCTGGGCCGGGTTGCCGGTATTTACGCTCGAAGCATACGCCGAGAAGGTGTAGTAACGGTTGGGCTGCACTGTCACGGTCTGCGAGTACACGATGCTCAAGTCGGCCGAGCCGTTTACCATCATGAAATTGTCGCCGGCCCCGGTGCGGCCGTGGCCCGAAAAGTTGTTGTGGTAGTTGGCGGCTTCCGTACCCACCATATACTTGCCCTCGGGCTGCAGGCTGGTAGCGCCCGTACCAGCGTAGCCGTAGGCCGAGGTAAAGCCGGTGTTGCCGTCCGTGAAGCTCGGGTTTTTCAGCAGGTTCGTGCCCGTGCCGCTCAGGCACACCAGGCTGGCGTCATACACGTTCAGCGACACCAACGACACGTTCGAATTGGGGGGCGTCGTCGAGGGCACGTTGACCAGGTAGGTAAAGCTGTCGGGCCCCAGGTAGCCGGCCACGGGAGTATAGCTGTAGCTGCCGTCGGAGTTCAGCGTCAGAGCGCCGTGCGCCGGGCCGGTGACCAGCTGCACGTTGAAGCTGCTGTTGGGTAGGTTGGCCGGGTTCGGGTCGTTCAGAATAATATTGCCCGTCTTGGTGCCGTTGGCAGGTACTTCGTTGCTGTCCTCGTTGGTTACAAAGAAGTTGCCGGCCGTGATGGTCACGTTTAGCCGGTCCTGGTCGGCATCCTTGTTGGAAGCCTGGTTGGAGCTGGTGCCGACCGTGCTGGTCAGAAAGCTGCTGCCCTGAGTAGTCGGGACTGTGAAGCTGAACGTGTACGTTTTGGAGCCGTTATTGGCCAGTACCGTCGAGCCAAAGTCGATGATGTTGGTGGTGGCGTCGTAGGTGGCAGTGCCGGGCAGGGCGGCTCGTTGGGCCGCCGTCAGGCTGGAGCCAGCCGGCAGAGCCACTCGCTGCGTTACGTCGAAAGCATCCCCGGGGCCGCTGTTGCTGAACGTGACCGTGTACGTGCCCGACGATACACCGGCACCCAAGGTGGTGGGGCCGGTCAGGGTGGTCGTTACATCCACGCTAGCAGCGCGTAAGCTAGCCTTGGCCGGTGCGGCCACAGTACGGGGCGCGGGCAGCTCAAGTGCCTGGCTGGCTTTGGCATCAAGCAGAACCGTAAGCAGAAGCCCTGATTTGAGTAGAGAAGATGTTTTCATTAGGTAAGCAGTAGAATGGCAACGCCTTATCGGAAAAATGAAAAGGCTTATATCCGACAAACCTAATAGTAAATCTTCATTATATAGGTAAACAATAAATTTAATTTTAGTTAGATTAATGGTTTTAGCAATTAAGTAAAATTTTGATTACCATAGGTTTACGATGGTGTTAAAATTTAATAAATAATGTTGTTTTTTATATATAATACTGGATGATTTGCCAGTGGGTATTATAGCAAGGATAAGAATTATCCTAAATTAAGCCAAAGCCCTACTAGCCCTACAATTCTTTGATAAGCTGAAGAAACTCAGTGCCTACTTGCGGAAACAGGTAGCGCAGCACGATGAGCACCATGGAAACGATTTCGGCAAAAACGGCCAGCACGAAGATCTTCGACAAATCCGCGTCGACGTGCAGCACGTTGAAGCCGATAAGGAAGAAGCAGGTATTAACCAGCAGAATCTGAAAAGCCAGAGCGCCCAAGATGCACCAAGCTACTTTCTGGCGCAGACTGCGCTCAGCCTCGTGTTGCTGTTTCCAGGCCGTAACCAGGGTCTGGAGCTTGTAGCTCTGGTCGCGGGCCCGGGTTACGCGCTCAAAGGATTCTAACTCGCCGGGATTTACCTGCTCACCCACGGCGGCTACCTGGTTGCGCAGTTCGGGGGGAGGGCTTGCAGCAGATCCTGCATCGTTAGCGCAGACCTAATTCCGCAATGCGGTAGCCCATGGCCTGCTCCGACACGCCAAAGCGCCAGGCCAGATAGTCGATGTCGGGGTTGTGGGCAAACTCGCGGCGCATCAGCGGTTCGGGCATAAGCAGGGCAGCGGCAAAGCGGTTAGCCTCAATTTCGCGGGCCCGGTCGGCGTCCGGGGCGTGGTCCGTAAACTGCTCCCGAAACAGGTTGATGGTGTTATCGACGAAGGAACCGTCGGCCTGGGTAAGGTGTAGGAAGTGGTGGGCCAGTTCGTGGGCAATGGTGAAACGCTTACGGCTAGCTGGGTCGGAGCCTTTCACCAGGATGATCGTGCCGCTACTTTGTTTGGTTATCATGCCCGAGAGGTTGTCCTGGGCAAACTCGGCGTTGTGCACAGTAATGCCGTGCTGCTGGGCCAGGTTTACCGGGTCGATGGGCAAGGTGCCGGCGCCATTGACCTGCTGCAACACGGCCTGGGCCCGCGCTTCTATGTCTTTGCGGGTGAGCATTCGGGTTTCGGTCGGCGTCGACAAGGCGGAAGGCATGCGGAAAAAGTTCTTAAGACTACGGTAAGTTAGGAACTAACGCGCAAAAACGCGCCGCAGTTCGGTTAGAGCACTACCAACCGGGTGGTTTCCTGCCGGGTGTCGGAGTCGCGGTAGAGCAGCTCAAACCGGGTGGCGTCGAGCGGCCTGATCCAACGGATGCTCAGCTCCGGAAAAGCCAGCCTTCTCTGGGTCAGCGTGGTCAGGTCGAAGAGGATAACCTCGCGGGTATGCACCAGGAACAGGTATTTTTCCGAGTAGACGTTGCCCCGAAACGTGGCCGCGCTGGGCCCTTGACACGAAATACCGATGGGCTGGAAATTATGGAGAGTATCTAACACGAAGCCCCCGCCTTCTTCGGGAATAAAGAAAAAGCGGCCGTCCGGAGAATCAGGCTCGTACTTTTCGGCCATATCCGTGTAGTTCCAGCCCCCGAAATACTTTTTAGTTACCAGCTCCCCATTGATTTTTAGATCTACTTCCCAGAGCATGCGCCCATTGTTAGGCTCAACACAGCCGTAGTGAATCAGCTCAATGTCGTGGAATTTTGACTTGACAGAGTGCATAGGTATTAGTAGAGAATACGCGAATAGGCCCTGGCGAAAGGCTCGACCTTAGCAAGGGCCTATAGTCGAAAAGGAAAGAGAAAAACCCGACCACGCTAGGCCGCGGCGGCGGGCATGGTCTGCAGCAGCCACCGGTAGAGCTTGTCCACGTCTTCGCGGCGAAACAGCTCGGTGCCGGGGTTCATAGTGGCTGCTGAACCGCAGGCCACGCCCAGCCGCACCACTTCGCGCACCGAGAGGCCGGTGCTCAGCCCGTATACCAGGCCGGCTACCATACTGTCGCCGGCGCCCACGGTGCTGCGCCGCTTCACGGCCGGGGCCGGCACATGGTCGATCAAGTCCTTGGTCACCACGCAGGCGCCCTGCGCCCCCAGCGACACCACCACGATTTCGCACTTGCCCTCGCGCACGAGCCGGTGAGCGGCTTCGGCTACGGCTTCGTTGTCGAGCTCATCGACGCCGGCCATTTTGCTGAGCTCTCCCACGTTGGGCTTGGCCAGGTACACGCCTTCCTCCAGCACGCGGTGCAGGGCCGGCCCGGAGGTGTCGATTACCACTTTCACCCCGCGCTCCTTGGCCGCCCGCACTACTTTGACCACAAACTCAGGCTCGACACCCGGCGGCAGGCTGCCGCTGATGACCAGAAACTCCGGAATCTGGTTGATGTGCTTCAGGGTTTGCAGGATCTGGTGCTGCTCCTCGGCAGTGAGAGCCGTGCCCGGCATACCAAAGCGGTATTGCTGCCCGCTGGCTGCATCCACCACAATAAAATTCTCGCGGGTGCGGCTGGCCATTTCCACCGGGGCCTGCCGGATTTGCTCCTGGGTGAGCAGCTCGCGCAGCACCGTGCCACTGGGGCCGCCCACCGGAAAGACGGCCAGCGAGTCGGTATCCAGCCGCTTCAGGGCTCTTGAAACGTTGATGCCGCCACCTCCGGGCTCAAACTTGGGCGCGGCACAGCGGATTTTCTGGTCGGGAATAATCTGGTCGGCTGTCGTGCTTTTGTCGACGGCCGGGTTCAAAGTAAGCGTAACAATGGTAGACATAAGAAGCCCAGGTTGCGTGGAAAGCACCCTGCCGATGGGCGGGCACTGCTTCCCGTTTACTGGCCGCCGCCGGCTTAGTTGCATTCCCGTCATCGGGAAGAAGCCACGGCCGCGCTTGGTCTTGCCCCGGGTTGTAAGCCCGCACCCACTACTTTTTATAAAGGAAATCCGGGTAGGCAACTTTTAACTATAATCATTATAAATAAGATAAAAGCCTTAAAAAGAAGCTCGGTAGCCCAAACACTGGTTGAGCTCCGGGCGTAAGCACACCAGGGTTTTGCTTTTGCGAATGGTATCAGCTGCCTTCAGGCGGCCGGTTCGCACGCCCCCGTTTGGCTCTATTCTTTCACCTCATTTATCCGCGCCACTTTATGAGTACTACCACCACCCAAGCACCCTTGGGCAATCCGGCTATTGCCCTACCACCAACGGGTACCGTCACGCTAAAAATCAACGGTGTGGAACGGCAGCTGGAAATTGCGCCCTGGACCAGCCTGCTCGACGCCCTGCGCGAGTATCTCGACCTGACTGGCACCAAAAAAGGCTGTGACCATGGCCAGTGCGGGGCCTGCACCGTACTCGTCGACGGTAAGCGTATCAATTCCTGCCTGACCCTGGCCGTGATGAAGGAAGGCGCCGAAATAACCACCATTGAGGGCCTGGGCACCGAGGAAAACCTGCATCCGTTGCAGCAGGCCTTCGTCGACCATGACGCCTTCCAGTGCGGCTACTGCACGCCCGGCCAGATCTGTTCAGCCGTAGGCATGCTCACCGAGGGCAAGGCTAAAACCACGGCTGAAATCCGGGAGCTGATGAGCGGCAACCTCTGCCGCTGCGGGGCCTATACCAACATCGTGTCGGCCATTGAAGAAGTGCTGAATCAGCCACGGTGAAATAGTGAGCTGGTGCGGAATGGTGAGTTGCTGTTTAGGCCTCACCATTCCGCACCAGCAGAACAATAACTCACCATTTCACTATTTCACCATCTCACCTGATGAACAGTTTCACTTATACCCGCGCCACCGGCGTGGAAGCGGCCGTCCGGGAAAAGGCGGCTGACGAGGGCGTCAAATTCATTGCCGGCGGCACCAACCTGCTGGACTTGATGAAGGAAAACGTCGAGCGGCCCTCGCGCCTTCTCGACCTCAACCATTTGCCGCTAAAGTCCATTGAAGCCGCTCCCGACGGCGGCTTGCGTCTGGGCGCTTTGGCAACCAACGCCGAAACAGCCTGGGACGAGCAGGTCAAGCAGCGCTACCCTTTGCTGAACCAAGCTATTCTGGCCGGAGCCTCGCCCCAGCTGCGCAACATGGCCACCAACGGGGGCAACCTGTTTCAGCGCACCCGCTGCTACTATTTCTACGACCTGGCCACGCCCTGCAACAAGCGGGAGCCCGGCTCGGGCTGCTCGGCCATCGGCGGCTACAACCGGATTCACGCCATTCTGGGTACCTCGGAAAGCTGCATTGCTACGCACCCGTCGGATATGTGCATCGGCCTAGCCGCGCTGAATGCCACGGTGCAGGTAACCGGCCCCAACGGCGAGCGGACGGTGAAGTTCGAGGACTTTCACCGCCTGCCCGAGGATAAACCTGAGCTGGATACTACCCTGGCCCCCGACGAAATCGTGACGGCCATTGATTTGCCCAACGAGGACTTTAGCCAGCATTTCAGCTACCTCAAGCTGCGCGACCGGCAATCCTACGCCTTTGCGCTGGTATCGGTGGCAGCGGCTTTACAGCTCGACGGCAATACCATCAAGGAAGCCCGCCTGGCCCTGGGCGGTGTGGCCCACAAGCCCTGGCGCGACCAGCAGGTCGAAGCCATGCTCCAAGGTCAGCCCGCCACGGAAGACACGTTCCGCCGGGCTGCCGCGGCCATGGTTGCAACCGCCCAGGGCTACGGCCACAACACGTTTAAGATTGAGCTAGCCAAGCGCGCCATTGTGCGGGCTCTGAAGCAGGCCGCCGAAGGCACCCAGCAAGCGTCCGACATCTTTACCAACTCGAATCCATGAGCACGACCAACTATATCGGCAAACCCGTCAACCGCGTCGATGGGCCGGCTAAAGTAACGGGCGCGGCCAAGTACGCCGCTGAGTTCAACGTGCCCAACCTGGCCTACGGCCACATCGTGAGCAGCTCAATTGCCAAAGGCAAAATTACCAAGATATACGCCGACGAGGTTTTGGCTATTCCGGGTGTGCTGCACGTTTTCTCCCACGAAAACGTGCCTACGCTGGCTTGGTTTGACCGCAGCTACAAAGACGACGTGGCCCCCGGCGGCTCGCCGTTCCGGCCCCTGCAGGGCAATGAGGTGAAATACAGCCAGCAGCCCGTGGCCCTGGTCGTAGCCGAAACCTTCGAAGTAGCCCGCTACGCCGCCAGCCTGCTCCGCGTCGACTACGACGTGGAAAAGCACGACACTGACCTGGAAACCAAGCGCGACGACGGCTTTGAGCCCGGCCGGGGCAAAACGGGCTGGGTGCCCCCACCCAAACCCCGCGGCAACCCCGACTCGGAGCTCAAAAACGCGGCTCACCGCATCGAGGGCGAGTATATCCATTTGGCCCAGCACCACAACCCGATGGAAATGTTTGCCTCCACGGTAGAATTTCTCGGTGACAAAAAGCTCAACATCTACGACAAAACCCAGGGTGCCTTCAACTCCCAGCAGTACGTCATGAAGGTGTTTGGGCTCAACAAGGACGAAGCCCACGTAGTGTCGCAATACACCGGCGGCGGCTTTGGCTCGGGCCTGCGGCCCCAGTACCAGCTGTTTATGGCCGTACTGGCCGCTTTGGAGCTCAAACGCTCGGTGCGCGTATCGATGACGCGGCAGCAGATGTTCAGCATGGGCCACCGCCCCCACACGCTGCAGTATGTCGAGCTGGGTACCAACCCCGACGGCTCGCTGGCGGCCCTGCACCACCACGCCCTGCATGAGACGTCGCAGTATGAGGACTACACCGAAAACGTGGTGAACTGGTCGGGCATGCTCTACCAGTGCGACAACGTGAAGCTGACCTACCAGCTGGCCAAAATCGACGTGGCTACGCCCCAGGATATGCGGGCCCCGGGCGCCGCCACCGGCTCGTTTGCCCTGGAATGCGCCATGGACGAAATGGCCTACGAGGCTGGCCTCGACCCGCTGGAATTCCGCCTGCGCAACTATGCTGAAATAGACCAGAACCTGAAGCGGGAATTTTCGAGCAAGAAGCTGCGCGAGTGCTACCACGAGGGTGCCGCCAAATTCGGCTGGGAAAAGCGCAACCCGGAGCCCCGCTCCATGCGCGACGGTGACCTGCTCGTGGGCTGGGGCGTGGCTACCGGCGTTTGGGATGCCAGCATCCAGAAGTGCGCCGCTAGTGCCTCTCTCTCCGCCGATGGCCACCTGACTGTGCTCAGCGGCTCGAACGACATCGGTACGGGCACCTACACCATCATGACCCAGATTGCGGCCCAAACCCTGGGCTTGCCTCTGGAGGCCGTGACCTTCAAGCTCGGCGACACCAACCAGCCCGAGGCCCCGCTGCAAGGCGGTTCCTGGACAGCCGCCTCCGTCGGCAACGCCGTGAAGCAGGTGTGCGACAAACTGGGTGAACAGCTGCTCAAGCTAGCTCAGAAGATGGAAGACAGCCCGCTGAAAGGTGCCAGCTACGAAGACGTGGAGTTTGTCAACGGCCAGATTCGCCTCAACGCCGACATCACCCAGGCCGTCGTTATCCGCGACATTCTGCCCGCTAATGGCAAGGACAAGCTGGAAGCCGAAAACACGATGCTGCCGAACCCCATCAATCAGCTCAAAAACTCGCTGCACGCTCACAACGCGGTGTTTGTGGAAGTGAAAGTTGATCCTGAGCTGGGCACTTTGCACGTGACGCGCGTGGTAAACGCCGTGGCCGCCGGCCGCATCCTGAACCCCAAAACGGCCCGCAGTCAGGTCCTGGGCTCGGTGGTGTGGGGCATCAGCATGGCCCTGATGGAGGAAAGCGTGATGGACCACGGCTTTGGCCGCTACATGAACCATAACTACTCCGAATACCACATTCCCGTGCACGCTGACATTCACGACATCGACGTGATTTTCGTGGAGGAGGAAGACGACAAGGTGAACCCGCTGGGCATCAAAGGCCTGGGCGAAGTAGGCCTGCTGGGCGTGGCCGCCGCTGTAGCCAACGCCGCTTACCACGCCACCGGTAAGCGCATCCGCAACCTGCCCGTTTCGATTGATAAGCTACTGTTGTAAGCAGCTGAAGTGGTACCAAAAATGCCCCGGAGCCTGAGTGGCTTCGGGGCGTTTTTGTTTTAAGCAGGGGGAGGAGTTATCAGCACCGTCAATAATTTTATTTGACTAGTACTTCTAAAAGCACTTTTTCCTCGCCTTTAGTTACACTTGTTCCATTAGGTCTCTCTTCAACGATCCAGTTTTTTGCTTCGTAAAATGTAACCTTACGCTGTTTTTGAGTTATGTTCTCAAAGAACCTATCTATGAAGTTGAGTATCCTGTCTTGCTCTTCTCTTTTTGCTATATAATAAAAATATATTGAAAGTGGCTTGGTAATGTCTCCACTAAAGACGCCCCAAGTACTCTCGGATTGTCCTGTTGCGGGATTTGTGATTTTGGTGAAATGAAAATTTTCGTTCAGTTGAGTTTTTAACTCATTTAGTATATTACTGTCTTTATACATTAAGGTGTTTTCAAATGGCTCAAAAGGTAGATTTTTCCCGGTTCTTTTTGCGTCAATTACTTGAACTTGACTAAAACATTTTGCGCATATACTCTTTCTGTTTATAGCATTATATACGGCATATATTCTATCTTCTAGTATAAGCTGCTCTGCTTCGGGAAGTGATAAGGCTTCATCAATAGTTAAGTCTGGAATTCCTTTGACATTATTTTTGCTATAGCACTCGATGCATAATTGGGCGGCATACACTGGTAAATATCTTCTCTCCGGTATAATCTCCTTATTGAAATCTCTGCGAAGATGCTCGCATACTTCATAAAAACCTGATAATCCATGAATCGGACACGTTATCATCCCCATTATTGATCTTCTTTTGAATGTGCAAGTTTAGGATAAGTTAACACCTAGCGCAGTTCCAGCACATGGTTGCGGCTGTGCAGGGCAGGTTGCCGGACTGTCAGGAGTACCGGCTGGGCTGAATCTGGTTATTTCTTCCGGGCCACGCAGCGGATAACGGACCCCAGGCCGTTATGGTACAGGCCTTCCGTCAGCTCGATTTCGGTTTCGGCCAGCTCGATAAAGTCGTATTCGGCAAAGTCGGTGCGTATTTCTTCCAGGGAGAATAGCGACTCAACATCCTTCGGTCCGCCGACTTTCTCATTGCGGGCCAGGTAGGCCAGGTGGTTTTTGCTGAACGCCTCGAAAATAAGCAGGCCCCCGGTGCGCAAATAGCCGCTCAGCTGCCGATGGTAAGCGGATTTGATGCTGGCCGGGAAATGAGCGTAAATAAGGGCAAGAGCATCAAACTGGCCGGGAGTAAACTGCAGGGCCTCTAGCTCCCCAACCTGATAGTCAATGGTTACTCCCCGGGTGCCAGCCAGATGGAGGGCTTTTTTCTGTCCGGCGCTACTGATATCGAAGGCCGAAACCTGCCAGCCCCGGGTAGCGGCATACACGGCATTGCGGCCCTCGCCCTCAGCCGGCAACAGAAGCTGCCCCGCGGGTAGCGTATCAAGTTGCTGTTGGAAATACTGGTTGGGCTGTTCACCGTAAGCAAAGGCTTCGGCGCTGTAGCGCTCATTCCACCGGTTCGTCCACGTATCGGTCATAGGAGGGCAGTTAGGGTAAGGAGAGTAGGGCGTGCCTGGAGGGCTGAATTGCGCTACCATCAGAGCAGAGAAGTTAGGATATTTAGAGCACAGTCCGAGCAGTCTTTACCCTATTTTGTCAGCTACTTTTGTTGATAACCCTTGTTTAATCTTCAATTGAATGACTTTGTCATCTTTGGAAATAAACTCGAGCACAATATCGTCGTCGTTAACGAAGAAAATGCCTTCTTTTTCAGCCGACAGCGGTACTCCGCTAGCATCATTAACTTGTAGAAAAAGCCGGTGCGCGTCCTCGTAGATTTTCACTTTGTAGCTTTCCGATACTTCGAAGGTGCCCGTGTACCTTAGCAAGGTGGTTTCGGTTAACTCAATTCCTTTCTTGGGCTTAGGGAGGCTGTAGGGCATATTTTGCAAAGCCGCATACATCGAATTGCCTATTTTTTCCAACGAGGTTGACGTAATATTATTCAATAGGATGATGCCTATCTTATGCTCGGGCATCAGCAGAAAATAGCTGGTGGCGCCTTCTACATTTCCGCCATGATTGATTACCCTGTTACCGTGTATGTCGTCGATAAACCAACCGTAGCCATAGTGCCCCCGGAAGGGTGTGGTAGCCTGACTGAATGTTTCTCTGGAAACTATTTTGAAGCTGCTTAGTCCTTGGTAGAACTTAAGCAGATCATCCGTGGTGCTATACAGGCCCCCGGATGAAAAGTTTAGACTCGGGTTCCAGGGCTTGGTTTCAGCTTGTCTTGTTTTCGATATAAAGGAGTATTGCACCACTTTATTAGCGTTTTTTAAACTCTTAAAGTCGAAGCCGCTGTTGTTCATTCTCAGGGGCTTAAATATATACTTGCTTACCGCGTCTGAGTAGGAAGACCCCGTGACTTTTTCGATAATGATGCCTAATAAATCAAAGCCCGAGTTAGAGTAGCTAAACTGACTGCCGGGCTCGAAGTCTAACGGCTTGTTTTTGAAAAAAGCCATTAACTCTTCACGACTAAACGTATTGTTGGTGTTTAGTTGTTTAACGTATTCCGGGTCCCTGAATATTTCGTAGATGCCGGAACTGTTGGAGAGAAGGTGCCGGATTAGAATTTCACTTCCCCGGGGGTAGGCCGGAATATAGTTGCTGATCGGGTCATCAATAGCTAGTTTTTTCTCTTCGACAAGCTTTAAGACAACTAAGGCGGTAAAGGATTTGGATAATGAGCCAATTGGGAATATGCTATTAGCGCTATTCAGACTTTTGGTGGCTGCATTCCGATAACCGAAGCTTTTTTCGTAAATCTTTTTGCCATCCTTTACGACCAGCGCCGAGCCATTGAATTTGTTAATAGAAACGTAAGCATTTATCAGGCTGTCGATTTTAGGATGGCTGATTTGTGCCTTCGCTGAGAAGCTGCTTAGAAGAAGAAAAAGGAAGAATACCAGCAGGCACTTTGGGGTACTAGTTTGGGTCATGGTTGTGGAAGTTCAGCCAACGTCTGCGTTAGCCATAGTATAATGAGTCACCACGCTAGGACTTCTCCGCTACTGATAAGGTGCTATACAGCATCAAATTCAGCGCCGTTGGATAGAGTAGCACGGTTGCGTGGCGAATGTAGTGTCTTGGCGCGGTGAATAGAACTGCCCCTTCGGTTAGGGCCTGCGATACAAAGAAAGGTGCGCCACTGCCGCTTCGGGATTGAGGGCCACAGTAGCCAACTTGCGCAGCTGCTGTTGGTAGCGCGCCGCCTCTACTGTTTCTCCACTCTGTGCCGCGGCCTTAGCGGCGCCCCGCAGTCCATTGAGGCGGTTGGGGTGCCGGGTCAGGTTGGCTTCGTAAGCGCCCAGGGCTTCCTGGGGGCGGTGAAGCTGTAGCAGCATATCGGCCAGCAGCTCCCGGGCAGGCAGCACCTCGCCGGGCGTCACGGGATGCTTTTCGGTGCGGTCCTCCAGGTTGGCGGCTTGGCGCATGCGCTGCTCGGCCGCCTCCGCTTTCCCTTGGGCCAGCAGGGTCCAGGCTTCGGCTGCCAGCAGCTGAATCTGAACCTGGGTGGCTTTGTAGGGGTCTTTTTGCTGCAGCAGCGCTTCTTGCAGACCGCGCAGAGTGGCTACTTCCCGGCGGGCCGAATCAGGCTGCCCGAGGTGGGCCTGACCTAGGGCCCGGGCAAAGTGGATGATGCCGGCCTGCCAGGGATACTGCTCCCAGTTGAGGTGGCCCGGGCGTGGGGGCAGGCGGGCCGCTTCCTTCCACAGGCGGTTTTCGAGCACGTAGCGGGCCGGAATGGCAGCGTAGGCGTAGGCCACCTTAAAATTCACCGGCGACACCTGCCGAATTGTGTCCAGATAGTGCCACTGGGCCCGGGCCAACTGGGTTTTGCCTTGCTGCAGGTAGGCGTACATCAGGTAGTCGAGGCCGTGGAGTTCTTCGTCCCAGTGTCCGGGCAGGCCCGCGCTGGCCGCGTAGCACCTGGCCGACTCCGTTGCGGCCAGGTTGGAGGCTATACACTCATCCCAGAGGCCCAGGCGGGTGAAAATATGGGAAGGCATGTGCAAGGCGTGGGCCGAGGAAGGCGCCACCGACGCATACTGTCGGGCCGCTGGCAAAGCCAGCCGGGCCAGCTCGGGGTAATCATACGTGTGGATAAGATAGTGCAGAATGCCGGGGTGATTGGGCTGCCCGGGGTACAGACCCTGTAGCAGGGCCCCGGCTTTCTTCTGCTTCACAAAGGACTTGTCGGTTGGGTCGGCCGCGGCGTCCAGGGCCAGGGCGTAGAAAATGGTGGCCTCGTGGTCCTGCGGATACTCGGCGTAAACGGTGGCCATAGCCTGCTCAAACCGTAGCGCCCGGGTTTTGTGCTCTACTCGTTCCCAGTCTTGGTAAAAGGTGGCCAGAGCCTGAATGTAGGCGGTTTCGCGGGCCGATTTGCCCGGTAGGCGCTGGGCCAGGGCTATGGCTTTGGCGCCTTTCGTCAGCTCCGCGGGGCTGGGCGGGGTCCAGAGCGGGTGGTAGCAGCTCATAGCTACGCCCCAGTAGGCCATGGCGCAGGCTGGCTCTTGGGCAATGACGCGGGCAAAGACTTTCTCGGCCTCGTCGTACTCGAAGGAGTGAAGCAGGCTCAGGGCCAGGTTGAAATCGGGCTGCACAGCGGACGGGCAGGACGTGCCGAAAGCCGCCGTGCCCAGCTGCGGGCCGGTAGCTGGGCCGCACATGGTGATGCTCCCCCGCTTAAGGCCAATGGCGTTGATTTCGGCTTGAGAGGGCGTAGAAGAGCTGGTTTGGCGGCAGGCCGCACTAAGCAAACCACTCAGAGCCAGCAAAAGCAGCAGGACGGGTTTCATGGGCAGCATAGTTTGACCCGATCTTGGCCGGGCCAGGTTTGGTATATCTAATATACTGAATATCAGCCAGGAAATTCTGCCAAGGCAACTTCGGTAAGCCTTGCCGCCGCTGCCCACCTAAGTGCCTCTGCTCGAAGCTCCTCGGCCGGGAGTAGTGTGCAAGTATTATCCACTGTTGGAAAATACTTGTACAGTTTTGCGCCAAGTAACGCAGTGGTTGCCCAATGGCAGCTTGCACGCCCCGCGTATTTTTCCCGCTCAAGCCGCAGAAAGCCCCGACAGCTCCGTAGAATCCAGTTCTACCCCAACTCTACTCCATGCCTACTACCTACATTGGCTGCTCCGGCTTTTCCTTCCGTGACTGGAAAGGCATGTTCTACCCGCCCGACGTACCCCCGCGCAAGTGGTTTGAGTACTACTGCACCCATTTCAATACCCTGGAATTGAACGTGACTTTCTACCGGATGCCGGAGCTGAGTTTCTTCGAGAAGCTCTACCAGCAGAGCCCGCCCGGATTTCGGTTTGCCGTGAAAGCCCCGCGGCAGGTGACGCACTACAAGAAATTCAACGCCGAAGCCGAGCCGATTCTGGCCGAGTTCTACGCCACCATCCGGGAAGGGCTGCAGGACAAGCTCGGGCCCGTCTTGTTTCAGCTGCCGCCCAAAGCTGCGTATACCGAGGAGCTCTTTCATCGCCTGATTGATAATCTGGACCCCGGTTTTGAGAACGTAGTGGAGTTTCGCCACCCGAGCTGGTGGGAAGGGGAGGTGTTTCAGCAGCTAAGCCGGCACAAGGTTTCCTTCGTGAGCCAGAGCCACCCGCTGCCCCTGCCCGACGAGGCCGTGGCCACCACCAACCTGCTCTACTACCGCTTCCACGGCGTGCCCGAGTTGTACAAATCGGAGTACAGTCGGGAGTTCTTGCAGCGCATTGCCGATGAAATAGCCGCCATTCCTAAGCTGGAGCAGGTGTATCTGTTTTTCAACAACGGCATTGGGGGCGTGGGCGTCGGCGACGCCAAGAAGATGCAGCAACTGCTGGACGGGAGCGAGTAGTGGGTGGCCGCCGTTTGGGGAAATAGGCACATCTGTCAACAGCCCCGCACTGGCAAACTGCTGGGTAGAGCGCCTTGGCCGCCGCGGTTTTTGCTGACGTACTTGATATCTGCCGCCGAGCTTATGGAATAGAGCGGGAGGGTAGGCCGGTAGGGTAAGGGAGTAAACACAAAGGCTTTGGAGTGCCACCAGCGGCAGTTACTGCGTACTACTCTTAGTCTGTTGTTCTTTTTACTCCTGTCTACTCCTGGTATCCTATGAAAACTCTACTCCGATCCTTGGTATTGCTACTGCTACTGCTGCTGCCAGCGGCCGTGCGGGCCCAAAGCACTGTGACGGGCACCATCGTCAGCGGCGGTATCACGCGCGAATACCGGCTGTACGTGCCAGCCGCCTACTCGCCCGGCAAGGCCGTGCCGCTGCTCTTCAATCTGCATGGCTACGGCTCTAATAATCTGGAGCAAGAAGCATACGGCGACTTCCGGCCCATTGCCGACACGGCCAATTTTCTTATCGTGCACCCCAACGGTACCGTTGATGCTGCTGGCAACCGCAACTGGAACACCTTCACGGCACCTACCGCCGGGGGCGTCGATGATGTAGCGTTTCTCTCCGACTTGCTTACCAGCCTGCAAGCCCGCTACTCCATCGACGCGGACCGGGTGTACAGCACCGGTATGAGCAACGGCGGCTTTATGAGCTACGAGCTGGCCTGCAAGCTCAGCAACCGCGTGGCCGCTATTGGCTCGGTTACGGGCAGCATGGTGCAAAGCCGGCTTAATGCCTGCACGCCCCAGCATCCGGTGCCCGTAATGGAAATCCACGGCACGGCCGACAACACGGTGCCTTACAATGGCAATATCCTGTTTGTGCCCATTCCGTCGGTCCTCGACTACTGGGTCCGTTTCAACGGCTGCTCTCCTACACCAGTCGTGACGGCCGTGCCCAATACCAACACCACCGACGGCAGCACAGCCGAGCGCTACGTGTATAGTGGGGGACGCAACGGTAGCGTAGTCGAGCACTACAAGATCCTCGACGGCGGCCACACCTGGCCGGGTGCTCCGGTCAGCATCGGTGTTACCAACCGCGACATCAACGCCAGCCGGGAGGTGTGGCGCTTTTTGCGCCGCTACCGCCTTAGCCAGCTCAGTGTTGCGCTGTCCACTAGGCCGGGCACTGGGGTTCAGTCCCAGGTGAATATTTATCCCAATCCGGCTCAGAACATTGTTGCCGTATGTTCAGCCGAGCTGTTAAGCTCCTCCCAAGTAGCCGCAACGGACCTGCTAGGACGCTCGCAGGCCCTGACCGCCCGGCTAATAGAGCCCGGTGTTGTTGAGGTGCGTATCGATTCCTGGCCGGCTGGGGTCTACCAATTACGCGTGGTGCACAAATATGGCGTTTCCTATCACCGCCTAACGAAACAGTAAAGCTGAGTAAGCTGAGGAAGGCTGACCCTTACACCTGATGTGAAGAATTATGGCCAACAAAAAAGCCGCGCTGCATAACTGCAGGCGGCTTTTTTGTTGGCCAGAGAAGCCAGTTAGTGCTGTTTGTCGCGGCTGTCGTTCTGTTTGTGCACCAGCGTCAGCACCATTTTGCCATTAGCAAATTTCTCACATTCCGAGTCGTAGTATTTGCCGCACTCATTCCAGATGTTGGTCTTGAAGACCTTTTTCGATTTCGGAATGTCATTGTTGTTGGGGATTACGCCCTCCCACACCGAGGTTTCGATTCCCGACGGGGTAATAGTGTATTTCGTTTGCGTCATATAAACTTCGTAGTTAAGGTCAAGAAGGGTTCGGGTCATGTAATCAGTCCGGACTACATCTTGGCGCCAGCAGCGGTTGCCATTACCGGTCACGTCCATGTGATAATCGAAGTCGTCACAGGGTAGAGGTCTGGACTTTGTGGAGTTGCTGGCGCTTTCGGTGGTGACGCCGGCGGGAACAATTTCTTCCGACTCTTTTGAGCAGCTCGACAAAGACAAAGAAGCACAGAGAGCGAAGAAAGGCAGAGCAATAGATGCGTTTTTCATGGTCAAAGAATTGTATTGTTTGAATGTTTTTTTGAACTATAATGGATTTAACGATCGACTAAATTTTTGGTTTGGAAAACATGAAAATATTTTTTATATCGCGCGAAGCAGATATTATCCTATAATATATATGAATAACAATGATTTGTGAATTCGCTATTGGGATGGCAATGGGTACTCGAAGCCGGCTGTAAGCACTGTAACTTAGGATGTAGCTGAACTGTAAGAGCAAAAAAAGAGCCCGCAGCAGATGCTGCGGGCTCTCGTTCTGGCTGGTGTCGCCGGGCTAGTCCAAACTAGTCTTTACGCGTGTATTCGGCGTGGCGCACCGGGTCTTTTTTCTTGTCCTTTTTACGGCCAATCAGTCCCCCGGCCGCGGCCCCGGCTACCCCGCCAATTAGGGCACCCTTGGTACCACCGACTACGGCGCCACCGACCACCCCGGCCCCGCCACCAATAGCTGCGCCTTTGGCTTTTTTACTCCAGCCCTTCTTCGGTTCATTTTGAGCCTGGGCTTCGGTGAAGCTGGTGCTGAGCATGAAGAAGGCCAGTACCATGGTCAGATATATCTTGAACGTTTTCATGACGTTTGAATTTAAAGTTGATTAAATAGAATTACGCCTTTAAAACGTAGCTGGTCAATCCAGGGTTGTGCATGGCTGCTGGGAAAGTGAAATACGTATAGGGCGCCTACTTCCACTGACATACTCTGCCCATGAATACCTGGTTTATTGGTTGCTCAGGCTTTCATTACCGCCATTGGCGCGGGGCCTTTTACCCCGAAAAGCTACCCCAGCGCCGTTGGTTCGAATTTTACAGCCAGCATTTCAACACCCTGGAGCTGAACGTGACCTTCTACCGGTTTCCCCAGCTGTCCTTCGTCGAGAACTGGTACCAGATCAGCCCGCCCGAGTTTGTTTTTTCCGTCAAGGCACCGCGGCTCATTACCCACTACAAGCAGTTTCACGACTGTGCCCAGCTGCTGGCCGATTTCTATGGCACCATGCAGGAAGGACTGCGTGAGAAGCTGGGGCCAGTGCTGTTTCAATTGCCGCCCCGCACGGTGTACTCCCAAGAGCGTCTGCTCCGCCTCGTCGAAAGCCTCGACCCGGCTTTTACCAACGTGGTGGAGTTTCGGCACCCCAGCTGGTGGGACGGGCAGGTATTTCAGGAACTGAGTCGCCACAATATTTCCTTTGTGGGCCAGAGCCACCCGGCCCTGCCCACCGACGTGGTGGCCAATACGCCCGTTCTGTACTACCGCCTGCACGGTATTCCGGAGTTGTACAAGTCGCCCTATACCGAGGCCGAGCTGCACCAGATAGCCGACCAGATTCAGCGGGAGCCGGGAGTACAGCAGGCCTTTGTGTACTTCAACAACGACATCGACGCCTCCGCCATTCGCAACGGCCAGTATATGCGCGACTACTGCCGCAGCCTTATAGAGCGGTAACAAGCCACATGAAAAAAGCCCCGATCTGTGCAGATCGGGGCTTTGTGCGTAAGAGAATCGGCTGGTTAGTTGCCTTCAGTTTTGGCGCCAACCGCGCTTTGGTCGGGGGTAGCCGGTGCCGCTGCTGGGGCGGCCGGCTGCTTCACGTACTTATCCAGCCAGCTGTTCATCTCCCAAAGCGTGTGCATAATAGATTCCCGGGCCGCGTAGCCGTGGGCTTCGAAGGGTAGCACTACGTAGCGCACCGTGGCCCCATGGCCTTTCAGAGCATTATAAAACCGCTCACTCTGCAGCGGAAACGTGCCCGAGTTGTTATCCGCCTCGCCGTGAATCAGCAGCAGGGGCGTCTTGATCTTGTCGGCGTGGGTGAAGGGCGACATGCTGTTGTACACCTCCGGGGCTTCCCAGTAGGTGCGTTCCTCGGCCTGGAAGCCAAAGGGCGTCAGCGTCCGGTTGTAGGCGCCGCTACGGGCAATGCCGGCCTTAAACAGGTCGGTGTGCGCCAGTAGGTTGGCCGTCATAAATGCTCCGTAGGAGTGGCCCATCACTGCCACCCGGTTCCGGTCCACAACACCCAGGCGGGCTCCTTCGTCGATGGCCGCTTTGGCACTGGCCGTCAGCTGCTCTACATAGGTATCGTTGGGTTCCTTCGAGCCTTCGCCCACAATTGGAATACTAGTGCCCTGCAATACGGCGTAGCCCTGCGTTACCCAGTAAATAGGCGAACCCCAGCTCAGGCGGGTAAAGGCGTAGGGAGAGCCTTTCACCTGCCCAGCGTTGGCCTTGTTCTTAAATTCGACGGGGTAGGCCTCCATCAGGGTGGGCAGGGGGCCGCTCTCTTTTTTGTAGCCGTAGGGCAAATACAGGTTGGCCGTCAGATCTACGCCGTCGGCGCGCTTGTACTTGAGCACCTGCTTGGTCAGGTTGCCCACGGCCGCGTAAGGATTGTCAAACTTGGTCAGTGGCGTCAGCTTAGCGCTTTTTGCTTCCCGCAGGTAGTAGTTGGGGGCGTCCTGCTGCGACTCGCGGCGCGTAATCAGCAGGCGCTTATTCAAATCCAGAATGGCAACTGGCACCTCGTAGAATGGTGCTTCGGAGCGCCACCACCGGGTTGCTTTTTTGGTGGCTACGTCCAGCTCATCCACGAAAGGCCGGTCGCCTTCCGGCGAGGCACCGGTGCCCACGAAATACAGGGTTTCGCCTTTCGTATCGGTGGCTAGCACCTCGTTACCGGTCAGATTATGCACCGTGTAGGGTGTGCCCGGGGCCGTGTACGTATCCTGCGACGACCGATCAAACAGCACTACCGGCGCTGCCTTGGTAGTGGGGTTTAGGGCCCAGGTCATTTCTTTACGGTCGGCCCAGCGGTAGCCTTCCACCAACGCCACGTTGGCGTTGCCCCAGATTACGTCGCGAAAACGCAGGGGGAGAGCCGCCAGCTCCTGAGGCTCGGTTTCGAACGGCGCTGCCAGGGTAAAGATTTTGTCGCGCACCGAGGCCGTGGCTTTTGGGTCGCCGCCGTCCTGGGCTTCTACCCAGTACACGGTCGAGGGCACGTCGGCGCGCCAGTTGTGGCCACGCTGCCCAGTGGGCACCGCGTCGAAGCTGCTGGGCACGTTGTCGGCCAGGGGCAGGTCGGCCATGGTTTTCACCACCAGGCCTTCCATGCTCAGAATATCAACCTGCAACGGAAAATCGGTGTAGGGCAGAGTGTAGGAATATGGCCGGTGCCGGTACTTGACCAGGGCGTAGCGGCCGTTGGGCGAGGGCGAGGCCTGCTGCACAATGCCGGGCTGGCCCAGCGGCTGCATACGCCCCGTCACAGTTACTTTCACTACCTGAGCCGTGGCATAGAACTCGAACAGCTTCTCGTCGGTGGGGTTTTTCAGCAAGTCCTGGTAGGTGCGGGCGGGGGCTTTGCGGCCAATGTTTTCCTGCACCGTAGGGCCCATAGGCACCGGGTTGAGAATGGGCGTGTCGCCCCGACCACCCACAATGGCGCGGGCCAACAGCGTCTGGCTGTCCGATACCCACTCGTAGGACTTGCCAAATACGCTGTTCAAAAACAGGTTGGGCATCAGGCGGGCCGAAGCCGAGGCCACGTCTAGCAGCCAGAGCTCCACGTGCCGGTCGGAGGTATGGGTGAAAGCTACCTTGGTATTGTCCGGCGACCAGGTCACCTCACTGATGCGCGCCTTGGCCGGCAAGCCCTGCACCAGCAGTTCCTTGCCGTCGGGCAGGTGCTTGAGCCGGAGCTTGGTCGTGTAGATTACCCGGCTCGGCCCGTTGGTTTTGGGATTGATCCGCAGCCCGCCAATACGCAACTCCGGCTGCGACAACTCGGCAATGGTGGGCATGTCCTGATTATCCAGCAACAGCATCCATTGCCCATTCGATGACACGCTTACCCGGGGCGTGCTTGGGGCCTCCGCCAGGGCCACAATAGACTTAGGCGGAGTCTGGTACATCACGTCCTGGGCCGAGCTAGTCAGACTACAAAACATGACGGCACTAAAAAAGTACAATATTTTCATAGAGAACTAGAAGGAGTTTCCAGAGGAGAAATGAAAAAAGCTATGTAAGATACGATAAGACAGACAGCTAACCAGGTCAATTTTTACCGATGCTACAAAATTACATATTATTTAGAAGTGGATTTTACCAATCGATGAATTAGTTGCTAAGAGAGGGGGGCGGCTAAAAGTGCAATTCCTTGGTGGTGGCGGCAGCCGGTAAGCGGGCATAAAAAAAGTGGCCAGCTACGGGAGCTGGCCACTTTGGGATATTCAGTCTGCGCGAGGCAGATACCGGAGGTTACTTACGACGAGCCGGGGCGGCTTTCCGTACCGGAGCCTTTTTCACCGGAGCTTTCTTCACGGGCGCAGCTTTCACTGGCGCGGCGGGAATCTCGGGGGCAGGACCATACTTCGTCTCGGCAGGGTTCGGGTCACCTGGCAGGTACACGTCGAACTCTACGCGGCGGTTAATGGCGCGGCCAGCTTCGGTGGCGTTGTCGGCAATCGGCTTGGTCTCGCCGTAGCCGTGCGACACAATCCGGTCGGCAGGGATACCCTTGCTGAGCATGTAGGTGCGGGCCGAGGCGGCGCGGGCATCCGACAGACGCAGGTTGTAGGCATCGTCGCCTTTGTTATCGGCGTGGGCCGAAATACCCAGTGAGTAGTCGGGGTAAGCATTCAGGATGTCAACCAGGCCATTCAGGGTCGGGAACGAAATCGGCTTCAGGGTAGCCTTGTCGAATTCGAACTGGATGTACTTGGTGGCTTCCTGGAGCTTTTTCTTCTCCTCAACCTTCATTTCTGGGCAGCCTTTGTTCGAGGCCGGGCCGGGACGTTGTGGGCAGCGGTCCTGATAATCCGGAACACCGTCACCGTCGGTATCAATTGGGCAACCGGCAGCATCTACTTTCACACCAGCCGGCGTGTTGGGGCACTTATCGGCCGAGTCGATTACGCCGTCATTGTCAGCGTCAGGGCAGCCGCGGAGTTCGGCTTTGCCGGGGGTATCGGGGCAGGCGTCGTCGCTGTCGCGCACACCATCACCGTCACGGTCGGGGCAGCCTTCCAGAGCGGCCAGACCTTTCTCGGTGGGGCACTTATCCTGGTAATCCGGAACACCGTCGCCGTCGCCGTCAAGTGGGCAGCCGTTGGCGTCCACGGCCACGCCGGTGGGCGTGCCGGGGCACTTGTCCTTTTTGTCGCTTACACCATCACCGTCGGTGTCGATGGTTTTGCCGAAGTTGAAGGTCAGGCCGGCAGTGTGCTGCAGATAACGGTCGTTGATGTTGCCTTTCAGCGTGATACCGTCAACCTGGTCGGTCAGGATATAGTGCTGGCCGGTTTGTACGAAAGCCGACACGCTGGAAGAGAAATTCAGGCGGATACCAGCGGCCCCGTGAATATCGAAGGCGTACAGGTCGCGGTTGTCGGGCGTACCACCGGTTACCTTAAACCGGTCGGTGCTGGCGAAGAAAATACCGGGAGCCAGGCTCAGGTAAGGTGCGAAGAAGGCATCTTCCTTAAAAGCCCAGCCGTTGTTGAGCTTCAGCGTCACGGGAATGCCGATGTTCACGACGTTGGCGCGGAAGCCGCTGAAGGGCTGAATGGTATTCTTAGGCGGATCAGCCGAGAAGGCCATGTCGCCGTAGCTCAGGTCCAGGCCCAGGTCGAGGCCGGGCGTGAGGTAGCGGCTCAGCTTCAGACCGGCACCGAACTCAATCTTGTCATTCTTGAACCACTCGGAGCCATGGTCGCCGTGGTACTGCAAGGTGGAGCCGTAAAGGCTTAGGCCGATTTTCTTCTCGGAGTTTTGGCTGTGTCCATCGCGCGGCGCCAAGGCCAGCAGCGTTAACCCCAGCACCAAGGCTTTCGGGGTGGTAAGATGTAGTCTCATATAATAGAACAGATGTGGAAGAAAGTGTGGTTACCCTTTATGGTGGTGTCGCTATATACCTGACGCCGCCAGATAAGGTTGTTGCTGCTGTTGCTATCCGTTCTAAGTTGTATCCTATCAGAAATTACGCCGTATGAATTCGGTTTGTCTAGCCTAGTGTTGAGGTTTGAAGCCTAGCCTAAGCTTTTGTCTTATTAGTGAAGGGCTTATGTCTTGTGTAGGAAGGCCGGCAAGCTAGGTTTAATGGGGCTAATATTTTGATTATAAACATCTTGCATTTAAAATGTATTCACTGGGCTGATGAGGCGAATATTAGATTTATGCAATGGAATGGTAAGCAGTACTGTTAGAGTCCCTTACCGGTACGGGGTAGGTAACTACGGTTGAGCTTGCTTGCAATCCTCTGGTGGCATTCAAAAAAAAGATCAGGAGCCTGCTTTTTTTACCATCCCAAGCCCACCTTTCGTGGGAGAGCATACTTCCTTCAACAACTAAAAAACCCGCTCCCATCAGGTGATGAGAGCGGGTTCGGAAGCTGACTGTTTAGCTTGGTATAGCAGTTAGGCCAACTGGGTAGTAATAGGAACTGCGCCCATTAGCGTCTTATGAATCGGGCACAGGCCGGCCACTTTCAGCAGGCGTTGGCGCTGCTCATCGGTAAGCTCACCGGCGAGCTGGAGCGAGCAGCTAAGTTGGGTTACGACGTGCTGCTCGTTGCGCTCAAACGTCACCTGGGCCTCCACGTTCGCCAAGGGCCACTGCTTGCGCTCGGCGTACATGCGCACCGTGATGCAGACGCAGGCGCTAAGCGAAGCGGCCAGCAACTCGCCGGGCGTTAGCCCCTGGTTTTGCCCGCCCTTGTCGAGCGGCTCGTCGGCTAGGAGCTCGTGGCCGCTGTCGGAGGTGATACGCGTAAGGTAGGGCTCAGGGCCGCTACGGCCGGTTAGCGTGGGCATAGCTAGTGGTTGATGGGTGTTTCGATGACGATAAACTTGCTTTCCTGAGCGCAGGCAATGCTAACGATATCCGTGTCCCAGAGTCCAATACTGTCGCGCTTGTTCAGCAGCTGGCCGTTTACCGTGATTTCGCCTTCCATCAGGAACACGAATACGCACTTGTTTAGGGGCTTCAGGGCGTAGTCTACCATCTGGCCGGCGTCGAAGTAGCCCAACGAGAGCTTGGCGTTCTGGTTGATCCAGACGTGGGCCGTGCCTTCCTCGTTGCTGACGATGGTGGTGAGTTGGTTTTTGCGCTTTTCGGCCGGAAAGCTGCGTTTCTGGTAGCGCGGCGTCACGTTTTGCAGCTTAGGCTCAATCCAGATTTGCAGGAAGTTCACCTCGTCGTCGCCGATGTTGTGCTCCTCGTGGCGCAGGCCGCTGCCGGCACTCATGATCTGGACCGAGTCGGTGGCGACTTCCTCGCGGTAGCCCATCGAGTCGATGTGGTTCATGCGCCCGGCCAGCATCACCGAAATGATTTCCATATTGGCGTGGGCGTGCAGCCCAAAGCCGTTGCCGGGCTTGACGAAGTCGTCGTTGAACACCCGCAGCAGGCCGAAGCCCGTTCGCTCAGGGTTGTAGTAAGAGCTGAAGCTTAGCGAGAAGTTGCTTTGCAGCCAGCCAATGTCCTTGAGGCCCCGCTCGGCGGCCCGGATGATGCGGTGATTCATGTTAGTTGTTCGTTATCAGTTGTCAGTTGTTAGTCTTATCCTGATTGCCAGTTGAACTCTGCCAACGGACAACGAACAACTAACAACTAAAAACTATTGGGGCAGGTGGGCTTCAAAGGAAATTTCGGCGACGCTCTTACGCTGGCGCGGGGCTTTTTCCCGGCTCAGGAAAGGCTCTTCCAATAGCTCAGCCTCGCCCTGGTAGCCCAGCGCAATCATGACGGCGGGCTGCAGGTTTTCGGGTAGCTGAAACACTTCTTTAGCCTTCTCCCGCTCGAAGCCGCCCATGAAGTGGCCGTGCAACCCCAGGGCTGTAGCTTCCAGAATCAGGTTGCCGTTGGCCAGGCCCAGGTCGTGAAGAGCGGCGCCGTTGGGCGTGCCGTTGTCGTAGTGGGTTTTGGCCAGGGAAAGGATGAGCACGGCGGCGTTTTTGGCCCAGGGCTGGTTGCCGGGCATCAGCAGGTCGACCATTTTCTGGAAGGCCTCCGTGTCGGCGCGGTGGGCGTAGATGTAGCGCCAGGGCTGTTCGTTCATGGCGCTGGCGGCCCAGGAAGCAGCTTCAAACAGCTGGCCGACAGTTTCGGGCGCTACGGGCTGGGCCGAGAAGGAGCGGGGGCTCCAGCGGTTCTTAATTAGCTCGTGCACGGGATAGGTGGTGGGGGCAGTTTTCATTTCTAGTTATTCGTTGCTTGTTATCAGTTGTCAGGTTGTGGCTGTTCGTTGTTTGGTGTTGACATCAGCTCATGTGAGCTGAAGCGGACCGGGTTTCTGGTAAAGCCGCCCGCCGGTGAAAACGGCCGGGCAACAAACTAACAACGAACAGCCAACAACTACTAACTAGTTATAGCGACATGGGCACATCCATGAGCAGGAGCTGGGCCTGGCTGTCGGCCTCAATGCTGAGCGTGTCGGTGTCCCAGATACCGAACCCGTCGCGGCGGTGCAGCTTCTGCCCGTTGATAGTCACGTCGCCTTCCAGGACGAAGGCGTAAACCCCGTTGCCGGCTTTCTTAACTTGATATTCAGTGCTGAAACCAGGGTCAAAGTCGCCGAGGCTAAACCAGGCATCCTGGTGAATCCAGACGCCGGCGTCGTCGGCCGAGGGCGAAATCACCTGCTGAAACTGGTTGTGGCGGTCTTCGGCCCGGAAGCTCTGCTGGGCGTAGCGGGGCTGCACGCCGCGCTTGTTGGGGAACACCCAGATTTGCAGAAACTTTACTTCCTGGTCCTTATTGTGGTTTTTCTCGCTGTGGGCCACGCCCGTACCGGCGCTCATCACCTGCACGTCGCCGCGCCGGATGATGCCGTGGTTGCCCATGTTGTCCTTGTGCTCCAGGTCGCCCGACAGCGGAATGCTGATGATTTCCATGTTGTCGTGGGGGTGGGTGCCGAAACCCATGCCGCCGGCTACGGTGTCGTCGTTGAGCACGCGTAACACCCCGAAATGTACCCGGCTAGGGTTGGAGTAGCCGGCGAAGCTGAAGGTATGGTAGGAGTTGAGCCAGCCGTGGCTAGCGTGGCCGCGGGATTCGGCGGTGTGCAGAACAGTTTGCATGATCAAAAGGGGAAGTGAAGTCGGAGTTTAGAATATTAGCCAGTGGCTGACTTATGTACATACATATATCAGGGCCGAAAGTTCACTCTTTCACTATACTTTTGCTAGTAGTTACACGGTTGTATATCAATATACAATCTGTAACTAATGCAGAAAAACAACCAGTTATGGCACTTAGTCAGGAGAAAATAATTTTGAATTGTCCGTTCCGGCAAACCCTCGACGTGCTGGAAGGCAAGTGGAAGTTTGCCATCATTCACAGCTTGCTGCTCCACGGTACCATGCGTTTTAAAGCCCTGGAGCGGGACGTGGAAGGCATTACGGCCCGCATGCTTATCAAGGAGCTCAAGCTGCTCGAAGCCCATGGCATCGTGCATCGGCGGGCCTACGCTACCGTGCCGCCAACCGTGGAATACAGCCTCACCGAGTGTGGACAGTCGCTGGAGCCGATTATTCAGGCTATTCAGGCCTGGGGAATTCAAAACCAGGCAGTCATCACTCAAAGCAAAATCAGCACTGCCCGCAAAACGCCGGCCGCCGCACGTAAGGCCTGATGCTGCCTACTGCCTGACTACGCGCTGGGAGCTCAGCACTACTCCTTGGGCGTCCAGGACCTGCACCAGATACAGCCCGGCCGGCCACGCCGCTACCGCCACCGTAAGACCCTCCGGCCGTAGCGGTTGCCGCCCGATTTCGCGCCCCTGCCCATCCAGGTACCGCACCTGCTGGCCCGCAGCTACGGCCGCGCTGGGCCGTAGCTCCAGGTATTGGCTGGTCGGGTTGGGGTACAGCTGCAAACGGGCGGCTGGTTGGGGTGGTGTCGTTGCCAGCGGCCGGCAATACAGCTGCATAATGTAGCGCCAAAGCTCGGTATCAAACGAGGACACGGCCAGTTTGGGCGCCTCCGCCGAGTGGCCCTGGCGCACGACTACCAGTCCCAGGCTAGGCACCACGTAGATTTTCTGGTCGTTTTTGCCCAGGGCTGCAATCATGTCGGGCGGGGCCGTGGGCACGAGCGGGCCGCTGAAGGTCAGCTGGCTCTGGGGCAGCATGTAGGAGGGTTGCCCGTTGAGCCACCACAAATAGCCGTAGGAGCGGTTGAACGGCTGGGAAGGGCACGTCATGCGGCGGAAGTAGGCCGTGTCGCGCAGCACGGCCGTGCCGTTCCAGGAGCCGCGGGCCAGGATGAGCAGGCCAAAACGAGCCATGTCGCGGGCCCGGCTGTAGAACACGTAGTTGCGCCACAAGCCTGCCATACCGATGCGGCTGCCCAGGCGTTGGGTGGTGTATTGGTTGATGGTTAGGTTGCTGGCCCTCGCAATTTCGTCCTGCAGCAAACGGTAAGCGCCGGTATGGTAGGCCCAGCGGGTGCCCGCGTCGGCGCGGTAGCGCAGGCAGGCGGCCGCGGAGCTTTCAGTGTCGCAGGGTGCGGGCGGGGTGTCGTCGAGGCCGGCGGTCATAGTGAGCTGGTGGCGCAGCTGTATCAGCCGTTCCTTGGCAGCGGGAGCCGAGGTCCAACCCCGGCCCAGAAAGCGCGACGTCGTGTCGTCGATGCTCAGCAGGCCTTCCTGCTGGGCCAGGCCCACCAGCACCGCCGTCAGCGACTTGCCAGCCGAGGCCCAGTACCACACCGAATCCTGGGTGTAGGTACCGAAATACTGTTCCAGGGCCAGGCGACCGTCCTTGAGAATCAGAAACGACTTTGTATTCTTACGCCCCAGAAAACCCAGCAGCGAATCCTGGGCCGCCGGGCACCAGCCCAGCGTTGACGGCGCTACCGTGGCCCAGGTAGTGCCCGTCGCAGGGGGAAAGTAAAGCTGCTGAGCCGTAGCCGGTGGTGGGGCAAGCAGCATTACGAACAGAAGCAGGAGTAGCAGGTATTTCATGGGCAGCAGTGTAAGGCCGTTAAACACCCGTGGTACTGCTGCGTTTAATTCAGCAGAGGCCAGGTATAAAGAATGGTAAATAATATATAATAAGTTCTATTCTTGGCTTCTGCCACTTTCCACTAGGTCGTTGTCTTTTTGCTCATGCCGTATTCAGCTCCTGTGGTGTCACGTTTGGCGCCCACCCCCAGTGGGTATCTGCACCTGGGAAATGCCGTCAACTTTCTCTTAACCTGGCTGATTGTACGCCGGGGCTACGGCGTGCTGCACCTGCGCATCGACGATTTGGACCGCGCCCGGCTGCGGCCGGCCTACGTGGAAAATATCTTCCGCACCATCGAGTGGCTGGGCATCGACTACGACCACGGCCCCAGCAGCCCCGAGGATTTTGAGCGTAACTTCTCCCAGCTGCATCACCTGGGCGAATACGAGGACTTCTTGCAGGCCCTGCGGCAGCAGCCGGACCTGCTGTACGCCTGCCGCTGCTCCCGCACCCAGATCCTGGGCCAGTCGGCTGATGGTATCTATTCCGGTGCCTGTCACTCCCAAAACTTAGATTTTGAGGCCCCGGAATCGGCGTGGCGGGCCCATGTGGGCGCTTCCGCCATTGTTTCCTTTACCGATTTGTGGCTGGGGCCAGTGGCTATGGACCTGGCCCGGGAATTGGGCGACTTCGTGGTGCGCAAAAAGGACGGCCTGCCGGCGTACCAGGTAGGCTCCATCGTGGACGACGTGCGGCTGGGCGTGACGCTCGTCGTGCGGGGCCTGGATTTGCTGCCCAGCACAGCGGCCCAACGCTGGCTGGCTGCCCAAACCCCCGAAACCAGCCGCTTCCTGCAAACCCGAATGGTGCATCACAGTCTGCTGCCCGCTCCTGATGGCAGTAAGCTGTCCAAGTCGCAGCAACAGCCCCTGGACCGGGGCATTATGCAGGAATCCGCGTCGCCCCGGCCGGTTTTCGAAGCCGTAGCCAGGCTGCTGAATCTTCCCCCGGAAGCCGGCCGCTCCCTGGCTGCCCTGCGCGCGGCGTTTGAAAATGCGACCATTAGCTGAGCTGGCCAAGCCGTAGCCCGCCTCTTGCTTTACTGTACGGAGTGGCTTAATAGCCGTTGGCTGAGCAGCTCGTAGGCCGCTTCGCGCTGCGGAACTGTGCCCAGGCGCAGCACATCGACCAGGGCCAGCAGCTCGTGCCAGGCGGCGTCGAGGCGGGCAGCGGCCGGGGTAGTAGGGTAGAGCGGGCTCACCGACAAGCCCCAGGCCGTGCCTTCGGGGTCGGGCCACACATAGGCCGGCTCGGCGGGGCTGCGCAGCCGGCTCAGTTCGGGTAGGGCGCTCCAGGCCGTAGGCAGGCCCTGCACGAAATCGTGGGGGTGGGCCGGAAAGGCGTAGGGCAGGCCGTGGAGCAAAAACCATAGCAAGGCCTGCTGCTGCACGGTACGACCATCGGCCTGAAGCAGGCGGGCATACTGGCACCGACGCAGCGCGTCCGAAATTTCGGCCGGGCTGATGAGCAGGGCTGTTGCCAGGTCTTTACCCTGCCACGTGGTAGTCGAGAAGGTCAGAATCCGCAGGAGCACTACCACATCCTGGGGCCGCATACCGTTGTGCTTGCGCATCGTAAAAACGGGCTAGAAGGTCAGAATTCGCGATTCGCAAACTGCGAACCGGCGGTGGCGGGCGGTCAGTAAGGCGAAGGTAGGGGAGGGAATCCAGCAAAAGCAACTTTATTTAAAATTATTCTAAATAAGCCTTGCGGGCTATTCGTAACGCCATACATTTGAGCGCTGTTTAGAATATGTCTAAACAAAAAACTTCTCAGATGCTCCAAGCCGCTGGCCAGAACCCATAAAATCCGGCCGCTGCTTGCCCCTGGTGTGCTCCATCATTTATGCGTTACGCTGCTACTTTCTGCTTTCTGCTGGCTTGCCCGGCCCGGGTGTGGGCTCAGCAGCTGGTACCCGGCGCGGCCGACAGTACTATGCGCCACCTGAGTCTGCGGGAAGTAGTAGTGACGGCCACGCGCACCGAGCGCGCCCTGACCGACGTGCCGATTCCGGTGACGGTGGTGAGTCAGCAGCAAATCAGGGCCATGGGCGCGCTCCGGCTCGGCGACGTGCTGCGGGAGCAAACCGGCCTGACGACCGTCAATGACCACGGTCAGGGTATTCAGATGCAGGGCCTCAACCCCGAATACACCCTGATACTGGTGGATGGCGAGCCGCTGATTGGGCGCACGGCGGGCACCCTTGAACTCTCGCGGGTGGCCGTGGGCAACATTCAGCGGGTGGAAGTGGTGAAAGGCCCGGCTTCGGCCCTGTGGGGCTCGGAGGCATTGGCCGGCGTAGTCAACATTATTACCGACAAGCCCCAACCCGGCACTCGCGGCGACCTGCGCCTGCGCTACGGCACCAACGGCACCCTGGACGCGGGCGGCACTTTCAGCACCAAGGGCGAGCGGCTGGGCCTGAGTGTATTCGGGAACCGTTATAGTTCGCAGGGCTACACGCTGGGTGCCACCAGCAATGGGCCCACCGTGCCACCCTTTGCCAGCTACACCGCCCAGAGCCGCCTGACGTACCAGCTCGGTGCCCGCACCAATGTGAGCCTGGGCGGCCGCTACTTCACCGAAAGCCAGACCAGTGACCTGACCGTGAGTGGCGAAACCGGTGGCCCGGCGGCCGTACGGGCCACTTCCCGGCAGTACGATTACAACCTGACGCCGGTACTCACGCACCGCTTTACTGATCAGCTCCTCACGACGGTCCGGCTTTACCACAGCGGCTACCGCACCCGGGAAAAATACACCTACCACACCGACGGCCAGCTCTACGACGAATCGTATTTCCACCAGACGTTTACCCGGCCCGAGCTGCAAGCTGATTGGCAGCTGCGGCCCAACCAAACCCTGACTACGGGAGTGGGCTACCTGCTCGAAACGGTGGAAGCCACCCGCTACGAGCAGCGCCAGCAGCTGCGGGCTCACTTTCTGTACGCCCAGCACGACTGGCTGCTGACGGAGCGCCTGAACCTGGTGCTCGGGGCGCGCTACGACGGACACAGTCAGTACGCCGGGCAGTTTAGCCCCAAGGTGTCGGGGCGCTACCAGGTGCGGCCCTGGCTGGCGGTGCGGGGCTCGGCCGGCCGGGGCTACCGGGCCCCCGATTTTCGCCAGCTCTACCTGAATTTCTCCAACCCCGTGGTAGGCTACAGCGTGTTTGGCACCAATCAGGTGCGGGCTAAAGTAGCCCAGCTGGCTGAGCAGGGCCAATTGGCTATTGACGGCGAAACCGGCCGGCCGGTAGTGTACGAGGCGGTACTGGCCCAGGCCAGCGGCCTGACGGCCGAAAGCTCGGTGGCCTACAACCTGGGCTTGCAGCTCGACTCCAACGAGAAAACCCGGCTGACCCTCAATGCTTTCCGCAACGACCTGCGCAACTTGATTGAAACCGCCACGGTGGCTTTGAAAACCAATGGGCAGGCCGTGTACTCCTACCGCAACGTGACGCGGGCCTACACCCAGGGCCTGGAAGCCGACGGGCGCTACCGCCTTACGCCCCAGCTCACGCTCAGCGGAGGCTACCAACTGCTGTTTGCTAAAGATAAGAGCGTGGTCGATAAGCTGGCGGCCGGCACGGTGTACCGCAAAGACCCACAAACCCAGGAAACCCAGCGCGTGACGCCCGAGGACTACGGCGGCCTGTACAACCGCTCCCGCCACTCCCTCAACGTCAAGGCCTTTTACGAAAACACCCGGGCGGGCTGGTCGGCTAGTGCGCGGGGCATCTACCGGGGCCGCTACGGCTTCGGCGACCTGAACGGCAACACCATCCTGGACGCCGCCGCCGAGTACGTGCCCGGCTACTGGCTGCTAAACGTGGCGGCGGCCAAAACCTTCCGGCAGCGCCTGAGCCTGCAGGCCGGCATCGACAACGTGTTGAACTACACCAACCCGACCTACATCAGCACTTTGCCTGGCCGCCTGTATTACGCCAGCCTGGCACTGGAGCTGGGTAAGCGCCCCTGATTCTGCTTCACTTTCCGCAACCCTTTCTCTACTTCTATGCATTACCTGTTTTTCCGCACTGCCCTGCTGGCCGTAGCCGCTGCTTCCACGCTCAGCCTGACTTCCTGCGACCAAGACGACGACCAGACTGAAACGGCCGTGAAGCCCGCTCTGCAGGCCAAAACCGTGACTAGCCTGGCTCCGCAGTCGGCTGTCCCAACCAGCACCGGCCAGCCCGGCACACCCCGGCACTTCACGTTCTACAGTCTCGCCGACGGCAAGGAAGTGCCCTACACCGACTCGACCAGCACCAAGTGGGACCTGGCTTTCCGGGGCACGACCATCCTGACCAACAGCGGCAGCAGCGGCCCTGGGCAGGGTGGGGCCCAGGTGAAAGACGGACTGTTTGCGGAGCTGACCACGGCCCCAGAAACCGGCTATGCCGTGGATGCCGCCGCGGCCAAAGCTATTCCCACGGGCTCGGGCAAGGGCTGGTACAACTACAATTCTACCACCCACGTGGTGTCGCCCATTGCCGGCAAGGTGCTGGTCATCCGGACGGCTGCCGGCAAATACGCCAAGCTGGAAGTGACCAACTACTACAAGGACGCCCCAGCTACGCCTGCCGGTACCGAACCCAGCGGCTACTACTCGTTCCGCTACGTGTACCAGCCCGACGGCAGCCGCAACCTGCAATAATTCCCATTAAGTCCGGCGCGGGCTGTTGGGTGGCTATCGGTGAGGCGGTTTCATCGGGCGGTCCGTTGCCGGCACTATTTCTTCAGTCAAACGTATGCTTCTTCGTTTTTCCACTTTCCTCAAAGCCGGCCTGCTGCTGGGCCTGTTACTGCTGAGCGTAGCCAGTCGGGCCGCTGCGCCGGTGCGCATCGTGTCGCTCAGCGGCACGGTAAGCGAAATTATCTGTGACCTGGGCCTGCAAAGCCAGCTGGTGGGTGTAGACGTAACCAGTACGTTTCCGGCGGCCCTGACCAAGCTGCCCAAGGTAGGCCACAACCGCAACATCTCGGCCGAGGGCGTGCTGGCCCTGAGCCCGACCATCGTGGTGGGTACCACCGAATCGTTGAAGCCCGAAGTGGTGAGCCAGCTGAAGTCGGCCGGCATTACGGTGCAGCTGTTTACCCAGGAATACTCGGTAGCGGGCACCAAAAAACTGATTCAGCAAGTGGCCGCCACGTTTAATGCCTCGGCCAAAGCCCCGGCCCTGCTGCAAAAGCTGGACGCCGATTTGGTCAAAATCCGCAAGCCCGCCAAGGCGCCTAAGGTGCTGTTCATTTACGCCCGGGGCAGCGGTACGATGATGGTAGCGGGCCAGAACACGCCCCTGGAAAAGGTTATCGGGCTGGCCGGCGGGCAAAACGCGGCTACCGGCTTCACCGACTTCAAACCCCTGACCGCCGAAGCCCTGGTAGCTGCCAACCCCGACGTGCTCCTGCTCTTCGACAGCGGCCTGGAAAGCCTGGGCGGTAAGGCAGGCCTGCTACAAGTGCCAGGCGTGGCCCAAACCAACGCCGGCCGCACCGGCCGCGTGGTCGAAATGGACGGGCAGCTGCTCTCGGGTTTCGGCCCGCGCCTGGGCCAGGCCACCGCCGAACTAGCCAGCAAGCTGAGCAAGTAACGGCTTGGCTCATCCATCCTAACCCTACAAACGTAGCTGCCTATGCCTGCCGTAGCCGAACTTCCTGCGCCTACTACCACTACGCCAGCCCCCAACCGCGCCGCGCTGCGCCAACGCCTGCTGCTGCCAGTGCTGACGCTGCTGCTCGTAGGCGCGGTGCTGGTCAGTGCTGGGGCGGGGGCCATGCGCGTGCCGGTGCCGGCAGTGCTGGGTATTCTGCTGCACAAAGCCGGCTGGGCAGTTAGCGCCCTGACTTTCGAGCCCCAGCAGGAGGCTGTGCTCTGGATTATTCGGTTGCCGCGGGTATGCTTGAGCGTGCTTATCGGGGCGGCGCTGGGGGTGGCCGGCGCAGCCATGCAGGGCCTGTTTCGCAACCCGCTGGCCGACCCGGGTCTGATTGGCATTTCGGCCGGCGCCTCGTTGGCCGCCGTGACGACCATTGTGTTGGAAATAACCCTGTTGGCCGCCGTCCGGCAGTGGCTGGGTTTTTACGCCCTGGCTGTGGCGGCTTTCGTGGGGGCCTGCGGCACGACGGTGCTGGTCTACAACCTTTCCAAAGAAGGCGGCCGGGCGGTAGTGGCCACGATGCTGCTGGCCGGTATTGCCATCAACGCCCTGGCCGGCGCCCTGACCGGCCTGCTCACCTACGCCGCTACCGATGAGCAGCTGCGCAGCATCACCTTCTGGGGTTGGGCAGCCTGGGCGGTGCTTCCTGGCCTACGGTGCTGGGCGTGCTGCCGCTGCTGGCTTTGCCCATTCTGCTGCTGCCCCGCCTGGGCAAGTCGCTCAACCTGCTGGCCCTGGGCGAAGAGCAGGCGGCTCACCTCGGCCTGCCCGTTACGCGCCTGAAGCGGCAGCTCATCGTGCTAGCCACGCTGGCCGTGGGCACGTCGGTAGCCGTGGCGGGCACCATCGGCTTTCTGGGTCTGGTGGTGCCCCACCTCATCCGCCTCGCCGCCGGGCCCGACCACCGTGTAGTGCTGCCCGGTGCAGCCCTGGGTGGAGCCTTGGTTCTCACCCTGGCCGACACGCTGGCCCGCACGGTAGTTGCCCCGGCCGAGCTACCCATCGGTATCCTCACCGCTTTGCTTGGCACCCCGGTCTTCCTCTGGATTCTACTCCGCGAAAAGCGCCAGCGAGTTGGTTAGTTGTCAGTTGTTCGTTGGCAGTTGTTAGGCTCAACGGTTCCTGACAACAAACAACGAACACCTTCCCTGACAACGAACAACCAACAACGAACAACTAGCAACGAACAACCAACTCACCACATGTTCGACGTTCAACATCTGAGCTACCAGGCTGGCCGCAAGCCGCTGCTGCGCGACGTGTCATTGCAGGCCCGGCCGGGCGAGTTGCTGGCTATTGTGGGCGCCAATGGAGCCGGTAAATCCACGCTGCTGCGCCTGCTCAGCGGCGACGTAGCGCCCAGCGACGGGCTGGTGCAGTTTGACGGGCAGCCGCTGGCTTCAATTCCGGCTGCCATGCTGGCCCGGCGCCGGGCCGTGCTGACCCAGCAGCACACGTTGTCGTTGGCCTTCCGGGTGCAAGAGCTGGTACTGATGGGCCGCTATCCGTATTTCCGCGGCCAACCCAGTGCCCACGACTATGCCGTCGTGGCCGATGCCTTGGCTACTGTGGGCTTGAGTGCGCTGGCCGAGCGCAGCTACCCCACGCTCTCGGGCGGGGAACAGCAGCGGGCCCAGTTGGCGCGGGTGCTGGCCCAGGTGTGGGAGGCGGAGCTGGGTTTTTTGCTGCTCGATGAACCCCTAACCGGCCTCGACCTCAACCACCAGCACCACACCCTCGACGTGGCCCGGGCGCTGGTTCAGCGCGGGTTCGGCGTGGTGGCTGTGCTGCACGATCTGAACCTGGCCGCCCAGTACGCCGACCAGGTGCTGGTGCTGCGCCAAGGGGCTGTAGTTGCCAGCGGCGTGCCGGCCGCCGTGCTTACCGCTGCTCATATTGAGCATGCCTTCGACATTGCCGTGGAGCTGCTCCCGCATCCAAGTCTGGATTGTCCGCTCATCGTGCCCCGGCCCCGGGCCGGCGTTGGGGCGGCTTTTTCTTTGTAAAACCACTTTTCCCTTTGCGTATGTCCGTTACCGATCTGCCTACCCATGTGGCTTCCCTCGCCGAGCGGTGGGCCCAGTTCAAGCTCGATAATCCCAAAAGCCGCATCCGCGACGCGGCCCAGCAGCTGGGAACCAGTGAAGCCGAGTTGCTAGCCACCCAGTGCTCGGGCCAGCCCGACGCGGCAGTAGTGCGCCTGACCACCGACTTTGCCAACCTGCTGGGCCAGGTGCCCGCGCTGGGTCGGGTGATGGCCCTTACCCGCAACGACAGCGTAGTGCACGAGCGCAAGGGCGCTTACGAAAAGGTGTCGGTGAAGGGGCCGATGGGCCTGGTGCTAGGCGAGGATATCGACCTGCGCCTGTTTATGAGCCACTGGCAGTTCGGCTTTGCCGTGACTGAAAACGACCGCCGCAGCCTGCAGTTTTTCACCCAGGATGGGGAGGCCGTCCACAAAATCTACCTGACCGAGGACAGCAACGCGGCGGCCTACAACGAGCTGGTCAGCCACTTCCGGGCCCCGGAGCAAGCCCCCGAGCTAACGACCCTGCCCGCTCCGGAGCCGGCCGCCGAAACCCCCGACGCCGACATCGACGTGGCCGGCTTCCGCGACGCCTGGCGCGCCCTGACCGACACCCACGACTTTTTCGGAATGCTGCGCCAGTTCAGCGTGAGTCGTACCCAGGCCCTGCGCCTGGGCCCGCCGGAACTGGTGCAGCGCCTCGACAACACGGCCATCGTGCGGGGCCTCGAAGCGGCGGCGGCTAGTGGGCTGAACATTATGCTGTTTGTAGCCAGCCGCGGCTGCATCCAGATTCACACCGGCCCGGTGCAGCGCCTGGTGACGGCCGGGCCCTGGTTCAATGTGCTGGACCCCGAGTTCAACCTCCACCTCAAGCTAGGCGACGTGGCCGAAACCTGGCTAGTCAAGAAGCCCACCACCGAAGGCCTAGTGCATTCCCTGGAGCTCTACGACGCCCAGGGCCGCAACCTGCTGCTGTTTTTTGGCAAGCGCAAGCCAGGCATTCCTGAACAGGACGCGTGGCGGGAGCTGGTAACCGGCTTATAAGTCCTGCTAATTCTATCCTTAGGTGACCTGTTTCGGTGTAAATAGATAAGGTAAATACGTGACTAATGAGGCGAATAAGGCCCGGTTGGCAAGCTGCCAACCGGGCCTTTTGCTAATTGCCCATCCCCCTGATTTCGCCGCTCCGCCGGGGCCTGGCTTTTACCCGTGCCAGATGAGCCGGCACCGGCTGCTTATCACCGCCGGCAATAACGTAGGTGGCCCGGGGCTTCGTTGGTGGCCGCCCAGATTTAGCGCAGCTCCTTTTTAAACTCTTCGGCCCAGTGGTCGGCCAGGCGGGTGGGCTCGGGCAGTTTGTAGCCGCGCAGGCAGGCCAGCGTCAGGCGCGTAGCCGTGGCCTGGTCGCAGCGGTGGCCGGGACTCACGAACAGCGGCAGTACCTTGTCTTTGGAGCGGATAACCTCGCCCAGCAGCTCGCCGCTTTTGTCGGTGAGCGGGCTGATGCTGCCCTTGGTAGCGGCGGGCTCCGTGAAATTGCCGGTCAGCTTTTGCTTGGCCACCCCAAAGCTGGGCATATCTAGCATAACGCCGATATGGGCCGCAATTCCCATACGGCGCGGGTGGGCAATACCGTGCCCATCGACCATGATGATGTCGGGCTTCTGCTGGAGCTTGTCGTAGGCCCGCAGCACGTTGGGCGCCTCCCGAAACGAGAGGAAGCCCGGTACGTAGGGCACTTCCACCGGCCCGGTGTGGTACACCTTCTCTACCAGCTCCAGCGACGGGAACCGCAGTACCACGAACACCGATAGGATGGTTTCGGGAGTGGGAAACGACGAGTCGCAGCCGGCTATGAACCGGGGCTCGTGGGTGAGGGGCAACAGGCGCACGTGGGTGCGCAGTTCCTGCTGGGTCTGGGTCAGCTCGCGCACAAGCTGCGGGTCGGCGGGCGGGTGGTAGGGGCGGTACAAGGCGAGAAGGTGAAATGGTGAGGTGGTAAGTTGTCGTCTGGATCCGGGGGCGCGGGGCTTTTGCACGAAGAAGCCCCGCCAGCTGCTATACGGCAGGGGCGGGGCTTTTGGCAATACGGAGCTGATGGCTAGCTTAGAAGCCCAACTCAGGGGCGGTGGCTAGGCGTTTGGTTGCAATACAAGATTTTCCTGCTCGGCCGTTTCGGCTGCGGCGGCCAGCCGTTCACGCCAGCGCGGGTAAAACAGCAGCTTGCCCTGAATAACGACCCAGGCCAGAATCATCGGGACGGCCTTGATTTTGTAGGCGTCGAAGAATCCGTCGCGGATGAAGTGGGGGTAAATATCGGTGGCCGACAGGCTGGTAAACAGCGCTACCAGGATGAATAGCGGCCAGGCCAGGGGCGTGCTGCGGCGGTAGTGCATAAACCACAGCACGAAGCCCACCACCGGAATAATAAAGGTGGGCGACTCGGCCATTTGGTTGAAGATAACCACGAAAATCAGGATGGACGACACGTAGAGGCGGCGGTAGTGCGTTTCGCTCCAGCGGTGCCAGTAGCCCAGGGGCAGCAGCAGCGCCACCAGGCCCGTGAGCTGCACGGCGCCCTTCGACACGTGCAGGCCAAACCAGGTGTCGAGCACGCCCATCAACGACAACTGTACGCCCGTGGCCGAGGCCCGCACAATGTCGTACCAGCCCTGGTAAATCATCTGAAACTCGGTCCAGTTCACCACCAGCAGCGGCGTAAAGCCCAGCACCACCAGCCAGAGCCCAGCCCAGAAGCTGTTGCGGAAAAAGCCCGGGTAAAACAAGAACAGCAGCCCAATACCGATGCCGTACACTTTAATCAGGAAGGCCAGAGCCAGGCACAGCCCGGCCCACACGGGCTTCTTGTTTTCCAGGTTGAGGTAGGTCCACAGCATCAGGCCCACCAGCAGGCAGTTGGCCTGGCTGTTGTGCAGGGCCGTCATCACGTCGATGAATACCAGGAGCAGAAACAGAAGTTGCCGGCGCACCTCGGGAAACAGGCGGCGGCCGGCGGTGTAAAGCATTGTGTTGTTGAGCACGTTCCAGAGCAGCAGCCCCAGCCAGTTGGGCATCCAGGCAAAGAGGCCCATAAACAGGGCAAACACCGGGCTGTACTTGTAGGTGTCGTAGTAGTACTCGGGGTATTCGAGGTAGAGGTTTTTGCCCGCCACCAGATTGAAAAACGGCTTGACGAAGATCAGGTAGTTGTTAATCGTGCCCTTGAAGTAGTGCTGAAAGCTGATGAGCACCGTCAGGACCGCGTAGAGGGCCACCACAAAGCGGGTCGTGAGCAAAAACTGAGTAAGCCGGGAAGTGCGCATGCGGCAGAGCGAAGCTGGTGAGGGACTGCAAAAGTAGGGGGAAATGCCGGGGCAACGGTGGGAAGCTTCGAAAAGCCAACCCGCACCGGACCGCCCGCGTTAGGGGCTAGAGGGCCAGCTTTACTTATTCGGCCGGCCCGTTTTAGGTATGAAAAAACCCGAGCAACCCGCCAGCACCGGCTCCGGCCCCCTGTTTGAGCGCCGCTACTATATCGATATCGACAAGCCCGCCCTCACACCCGGGCAGCTCATGGAGGCCATCCAAAACAACGTGGCCCACTACTCGCCCGACTTGCTGGCGCAGTTTGAGAAGGTCAAAGGTCATGACCAGGGCCTGCGTAAGGGCGACGAGTTTTCCATCAAAATCCTGGGTCCCTGGAACGGCTCGGTTCGCGTCACGGAAGTCACCGAGAACTGCTTCGAGTTTCTGACCCTGGAAGACCACCCCGAGGCGGGCCGCATCAAGTTTTCGGTCGAGCCGCTGGGTAAAGACGCGTTGCGCTTCGAAATTCATTCCTGGGCCCGCTCCCGCGACGGGCTCGTGGCCTTTACCTACGACACGCTGGGCATGGGCAAAAAGGTGCAGCAGCAAACCTGGGAGTTGTTTTGTGAGAAAGTAGCCCAGGCCAGCGGCGGGCACGCCCGCGGCCCAGTCCGGGTCGAAACCATTGAACACGCAGCCGATTCGGCCGAAGCCCAAGCCCATGTCTTCTAAGCCTACTGCCACCACCGCGCCGCCGCTCTGGGAAGTGCAGCGGGCCCGGCTCGAAGCCTACCGCAACGCCAAAGTTAACTTCGACCTAGAGCGCACCGCCGAATACACCGCCGACAACGGCTGGCGTATCGACGACTACGAAACCGAGCTGCCCGCCGAGCAGCCCGGCCCACCCGAGCAGCACGGCTCGTGGCAGGCCGGTCAAACGATTCTGCGCAACTATACCTTCCCGCCGTCCGATTTGATAACAGGCATCTTCGTGCCCGACACGCCCCTGGAAGAGCGCACGATGGTACTACGGGGCCGGTTTTTATTTTTTACCTTCTGGTTTGGGGTGCGCATCGGCGGCGTAACCGACGAAACCCGCACCCTGCCCGACGGCACCCAGGAGCAGGTGTGGGGCTATAATTACTACACCTTGGAAGGCCACTTCGAGCGGGGCCAGATCGAGTTTACCATCCACAAAAACCTAGCGACCGGGCGGGTCGTGTTCCACATTCACGCCTTTTCACAGGTGGGCCGCATCCGCAACCCGTTCTATTGGCTGGGTTTCAAGCTATTTGGCCGGATGTTGCAGCGCCGCTTTTCCCACGAGTCGCTCAGGCGGCTACGGGAGCAGGTGGTGGAAATGCTCGAGACCGGTGCTACGGCCAACCGCGCATCCGACGCTGCTCGTCCCGTACCTGCTGCCGCACTTCCGCAATAATGGCCGAATCGGGTCCGTGCAGCATGTACACGGCGGTGCCTTTTTCGCGGGCCAGTGGGTTTTGCACCCGCCCGACCAGCGTAGAGCTTTTGAAGTGAATGGCGTCGTCGGCCTCCAGTGGGTCTTCGGTTACCAGTATCACCGTTTGCAGCCCTTCCAGCGGCGGAAACCAGTACGCGTAGTCGGCGTTGTACGACACGGCAGCGGGCATCCGGCCGTGGTTGTAGAAGTTCAGGGCCCCAGCCTCGCCGTAGTTGTCGGTGATGATAATCAGGTGCTGCTGCTGCGCGGGCGTGAGCTGCTGATAGCCTTGCAGGGCCAGGCCGGCCATTTCGCGCCAGCTAATCATGTCGGCAAAGTCCTGGGGCAGCGCGTGGTTTTGACCATCTTCCCAGCGCAGCATCCCGAGCTTCTCGTACGTGCCAGGGTTACGGTGAATTTCTTCGGGCGTCTGCAGCGGAAACGCCACCCGCAGCAGCGGCACAAACAGCAGCACCAGCACTACCAGCAAGGCGGGGCGTAGGTAGCGCCGCCAGTCGTGCTGCAGTAGTTGTTCCAGGTACACGCTGCCTATGGCCAGCAGGATCGGGTAGAGGCCAATAGCATAGTACCCTTTGGCCCGCGTGGCTATAAACAACAGGAGTGTGAAAAGCACCGCCAGGCCCACAAACCGGTAGGGCCGCAGCGGCCGGTAACGCACCAGTCCTACGACGGCCGCCACCAGCACCGCCAGACTATTGAAGAAAAAGAGCAGCTGCTCCTTGATAAAGTCGGCCCGCTCAACGTGTACCAGCTGGCTGCGCCGTAGCTCCTGCATGTGCCAGAGCACCGGCCAGGCGTGCTGGTACTGCCAGAGCAGGTTGGGCAAGAACACCAGCAGGGCCACCAGCACGGCCCAGTACGTTTGGGGCTGAAGCAGCAGGCGGCGCTGGGGCGTGAGCAGCAAGGCTGGCACCACGCCGGCGGCCCAGAACACCAGGTTGTACTTATTAAGCATGCCCAGGCCTACCGCTGCGCCCAGGGCCACCGGCCAGCGCCACTGCCCCGCGTCGTCGTCGCGCACCATCCGGATGAGGCAGTAGTAGGCCGTCGTCCAGGCCAGCACGTCGAAGGAGTTGGGCTGGAACAGCTGATTCAGGCGCAGAATGGCCGACAGCAGCACAGCTGTGGCCGCCAGGATTTTGGCGTAAAGCCCGCCGCCCAGCTCATGTACCGCGGCCCACACCACGGCCATGGTCAGGGCACCAAACAAGGCCGGGAAAAAGTGCACCCAGAACTCGGAGTTGCCCAGCAGCTGAATCAGGGCCGCAACCCAGGCCGAAAGCGGTGGCACCGACACGTAGCCGGCCGCCAGGTGGTTGCCCTGGTCAAGGTGCAGAAATTCGTCCCGGTGCAACTCGTAGATGGGGTGTACCACCAGGTACTGCAGTCCCATCTTGACGAGTACAAAAACCAGGAGCCAGCCCAGATACTGCTTGGTGGCTGGTTGTTGGGTGGTTACCATAGGCAAGAGAGTAGGCAAGGTCCGGACTATGGTGCCGGATGCCCACCAAGATACAGGGTGCCGCTATAGTAGCCGCCCTGAATATAAGGACGGGCTATGCCGTGGCGTGGTGCAGCACCTGCGGTGTGGGCTCGGCCACGGGCCGCCGTTTCATCACCAGCAGGCCGAGGCAAAACCCTCCCATCAGTAGGGCCGCATACACGAGTAAGTGCATGTTGTTGAAATGGCGCTTGTGGTAGGATATAAGCTCGCTGGCCCGGTCAAACGCCTGCATTACCATATTCTGGTCGGCATCGGAGTGGCCCGGCGGCGAAATATATTCGAGCGAAAAAGTGCTGGCCGTGTTCAGGGCTACCGGCACCCCGTCAAAGGAAGGTAGTACGCCGGTCTGCAGGCTACCCGGGTCGTAGTACAGGCGGTAGTAGTTTTTGCCGATGAAGCCTTTGTGCCAGTATTCCCAGGTGTTGTCGTAGCCGGCCTCGGTGGTGGCGCTGGCCGCCAGGGCAAACAAGGCCGACTCGTTGAGCTTTTCCTCATCCGTCAGGTTTTCGGGGTACAAACCCGTGGCATAGCCCTGAAATAGCTTGATGCGGGCTTTCAGGCCGTGACAGGCTTCCAAGGCCAGCGCACCAGCGTTGCGATGGTCGGGGTGGTCTTCGGGATTGTAGCGCACGTCCGGGTCGAGGGCGTTGAGGCGAAAGGCCGCTGCTCCCCGGCTTTCAGTCAATATAATAGCCCGCAGCGTTGCCGCCAGGTCGGCCCAGTTGGCGTACGTAGTAGCCCCGTCGATGGTGCGCAGGGGCAGGGGGCGCTGGTGAAACAGGTCAATATGCGTGATACTTTGCCAATCGGCTACGTCGGGCATGCGCAGGAAGTAGTGCACTGCGTTCGGGTAACTATACCGCGTCACGCGGTGCCGGTTGAGAAGCACCGACTCGCTCGGATGCAGGGAGTTCAGTTTGGGAGCCTGGGCCAGACTGGAAGCAAAGCTGCTGGAGCGCAACGCCCCGTTTTCCCGGGCCAAGTACAGCGGAATAGCGCCCTGCCCGCCACCCCGCAGGTCTTGGTCGCCGGAAGTCAGGTAGATGAACACTACCCGGGTATCGGGACCGGTCAGGTCCTGGTAGGCATCAGGACTCATAAAAAGCTGCCAGTCGTCGGGGTGGCCGCTGACATAAATAGCAAGGCTGGCAGCCGCAACCGGCTTGCAGGCCAGCAACAGCAGCCCCAGCATCAGTTTCCGTAGCGTCTGGTTCATAAGCGTAGAGTAAAAATGCGTGGCGGGGAGAGGCACAGAGCAGCACTGGCAGCAAGAAGTCAGCGTCCAGTTTTCAGGACTGGGGCAGCTGAACGGTAAAGCGCCGTGGGGATCATGCAGTATAAGTAATATTATGCAAGAAATAAAGAGAATAATGCTAAAATATTCATGTTGCCAGCTTAGCCACAGCTCTGCTTTTTGCTACACAGAAAACTGCCTGGCAACCTGCCCCCATTTTCATGGCTAATTCCGTCGAATTAACCCCAGGCTATAAAACAATTCCCGCCTTTTGCCAGCACGTCAGGCGGACAAAAGGCGGGAATCAAAAACAGCAGCGGCTCTACGCGTGGAGGACTAGTTGATAACCAGCTTTTGTGTCCTGACCGAACCGGCCCCCGTGATGGTAGCTACGTACAGGCCCTTGGCCAGCGTTCCTAGGGTTATCTTTTCCTGGCGGCCTCGGCCTTGGACCCGGAGCAGCATCTGGCCCCGCAAGTCCCGAACACAAAGCTCATACGGTTCGGTGGCCGTTACTATTATGTAGTCATTGGCCGGGTTTGGGTACAGCGTAAGCGCATCCGTTTTCTGGCTTGTAGCGGTAGCCAGCGTCGGGCTGCTGCAGGGCTGGGTAAAGGCCACGTCGAGGTAGGCGAGGCGGTCATGGAGCCAGGTATTCATATACGTAAGCTGGTCGGGGCTGTACGTGAAGTCGCGCCAGGCGTGCCGCTCCCGCGCATACACATTGTTGGCTTGCAGGTAGTTGTGAGCGGCGGCAAACTTCGCCCGAAGCCGGTCTTCGGTCAGGACGGTGGTGCGTAGCTGGGTCCAGCGCCGGCTCAGCGCCGACCGGAACCCGTTGGCGGCGCAATCCTGGCTGAGACGGTCGAACAGGCCGTTGCTAAGCAAATCATCCGTCGTGGGAGAGTTGAGGCCCTGCCAGTCGGTGCCAAACACGCCGTCCAGGTCCCAGGGCACGAAAAAGTAGGGCTCTCCGGTCTTGTACTTGGCGATATACAGGTTTTTACCCGTGTTATCCGTGGCTCGTAACAGGTTTAAAAAAATATAATAATCTACGGCGTTATCAAGCTTCAATTGCTCCTGATAACGGCTGTAAAATTCCTGGTCTGAGCTACTTTTAACAAAGCCTACGAAGGCATACAGATTGGACCAGTTAATTTCTTCCTCGGGATGTTTATACTCAAACCCGCCCCAGGTTTCACTGGTATTATCGTAGGGCGGCAGCGCCGTAAACGTTACGGCTCCATCCCAGCTGCTGCCTTTGTAAAGCTCTCCCTTAATTCCTTTGTCGTATTTTTTTAATTTCAGTTGTTTACGGTCAACGCGCTCCGTCAGCGAATAAATGCCCTTGTATTCGTTATTAACAAATACTTCCACGTAAGCCGTAGCAATACCATTTTTGGCATCTGGTTCACTGGCTTTATAATAAATCTGGTGCATGTCCAGCCATACCTCATTGGCTACTTTGCTGCGCAGGCGCAGGGGCTCATTGTACAAAGCCTGCAGGTTCCACTTGTTATCGGTCCGCATCTGCAGCAGGCGCGCGTCGCGGCTGGTGGCGCCGGTCGTGTCATTCCACAGGCTGAGCTCGTAGGATTTCTTAGGATAGGTCTGGGAGTACGCCCCGCGGATTTCGACCCCCGCCGACAGCTCGGTAACTGTGCCATTGGGCTCGGCCAGCGTGAATTTGGCGTAAGTGCTCGGGCTATCGACGATGGGGTTGCGGGCGTCCAGATGCACGACCGGAAGCTGGGTGAAATACAGCGTGAAGCGTTGTCCTTGCGCTGTTACCTGGTACGCCGAGTTCGTTTGGGGAGTCCCCAACGGATTGAGAAATGTGTAGGTGCGGTCGAGCTGTAAAAAGCTTTTGGCATCCGAGTCCAGTGGATTACTATCGGCCGTCTTCTGATTGACCAGAATAAGGTTTTTAGAATAATCAATATGGTAATAAGGCTTTGCTATGGCAAGCGTATCACCAGCGGCTGCTTGTTGTGCGAAAAAAAGCGAAGAAAAAAATAAAAGAAGGCAAGTTTTAGAAGTAAAGACTGTACTCATGTACTAGAAAAAAGTAAGCGAAAAATGTACTGGTTAATTAAAAAAGGAAACGGCGTGTATAAAAATCATGCCACGCATATTATCTCACCGCTGCTAATGAGAAATGAATATCCTGCGCTACTTGCTACTTGCTGATAATGCAAAACAGCTGTGCGAGTTATCCTAAAAAGAAATACGAATACAGTCGGCGAATTTGCCGACGGGCATCAGCCAAGCTAGGCGCATAATGAGGGCACAAAGCCCGGCTATGCTCGCTAAACCACCGGCATGACCCGAAAATCCGGGCCCAGGTTGCATGGCTTACTGGATAAAATAGCGGCCCTGAAAGGTGCCTTCCACTGTGAAGCGGCGACGCTTGCCGGCGCGGGCTTCGGCCTCGCACAGCACGGCCCGGTACGTGCCCCGAATCAGGTGGCGCTGGGTGTCGAGGGCTAGTACCTGCACCACGCCGTCGTTGAGGCCACAGGCGTTGGAATAGGCCGTCGTCGTGCCCTGCCGGTAGGAGGCGTCGCGCACTTGGCCGCTCAGAATTTCCTTGAACCGGTATTCACCCGTAGTCAGCGGAAACCGGTCGATGAGGATGGTCAGGCCCTGGTCGTCGGGACTGTCGGTGCGCACCAGGTTCAGGCTCAGTACTTTATTGACGCCGGTGCTGACTTCCAGGCGGGAGAAGGCCGTATCCACGGCCACGGGCTGACCGTTAAACTTGAGCGTCAGGCTCGTGCGGTTTGCTGATGGGAGTGGGGCTGTGGTCGGCACTTGCGCCAGGGCAAGGCCGCTGCTCAGGCCGAAAGTCAGGAAAAACAAACGCCACCGCATCATAGCACGCGCACTAAAGTTGAAGACCGAAAGCACCGCGGGCAGCTTAAACGGCCGCGCGTCGCCCTACAAACGGCTGAACAGGTAAGAATCGTACTCGATGAAGGGATTGATACGCATTTCGACGCTGGCGGCCCGCTGCCCTTCAATCTTGAACACGGCGGGGAAGATGCCGTAGCTCGGGTTGGAATAGGTGGCCCGGAATTCCTGCCCGTCCATGTAGTCCAGGGTAGCCGTCAGGTTGGGGTGGTTCGAGAAGCTCACGACCAACTGCTTGCCCTTCTTCGCAATACTGATGGGACCGAACAGCGGGTGGGTAAACTGCCCGGTGTAGGCCTCCAGCGCCAGCGGCAGCTTCTTTTTCTTCTCGACGCGGGCCTGCAGCTTGGCCACTGTGGCGTAAGTTTCCTTGTCGCCGGCCTTGGCGTCTTTCAGGAACGCCGCGCTGCGGTTGGTGTAGGGCACGCCCAGATAACTGTCCAGAATCTGGTAGCGCAGGGCCTCGAAAAAGCTTTGGTTATCGTTGTTGGTCAGAATGGCAATGCCCAGCTGCTCCTCGGGCACAAAGCACACGTTGCTCACATGGCCGGTGGCCCCGCCGGTGTGCCAGAACACCTGGCTGCCGGCGTAATCGGCGGAGAAAACGCCTAGCCCATAGGTCATGTAGTGGGTGGGCAGCAGCGTCGACTTGCGGGTGGAAAGCAGGGTGTTGGGGTCCCGGGTTTTGCGCAGGGCGGCCCAGCTCAGCAGCTGCTTGCCCTCGTAGCGGCCACTGTCGAGTTGAAACCGCAACCACTTGGCCAGGTCCGTGACGTTGGAAACCATGCTGCCGCAGGGCCCGATGTTGTCGATGTTGTCGAAGGGCATCAGGGCCAGTGGACCGAAGGTGTTAGAATAGGGCAGGGCAATGTTGGGCCGCTGCCCGTAGCCAGTCGTGCCGGTGTAGGTATTGGTCATGCCCAGCGGCTGCAGGAAATTCTGCCGCACGTAGTCGTCCCAGCTGGTGCCGCCGGTAGCGGCCGGAATCACCAGGCCCGCCGCCACGAAGCCGGCGTTGCAGTAGCCGTAGTCTTTGCGAAACTGCCCGTTAGGCTTGAGCAGGCGCATGCGTTTCACGACTTCCTCCCGGCTCAGGTCGGAGTCCCAGAAAGTAAAGTCACCCTGAAAGGTCTTGGTGCCGAAGTGGTGGCCCATCAGGTCGCGCACCGTTACCAGCGGGGTCGTGAGCGAGTCGTAAAGCCGGAAGTAAGGCAAATACTTGTCGGCCCGGTCGTTGAGGGAAAGTTTCTTGTCGTCTTCGAGCTTGGCCAGGGCCGTGCCGGTGAAGAGCTTGGTATTAGAGGCAATCATGAACAGCGTGTTGGCGTCCACGGGCTCGGGCCGGCCCACGGCCCGCACGCCGTAGCCCTTGCTGACGACCACCTGGCCATTCTTGACGACTACTACCGCCAAGCCCGGAATCTGCCACTGCCGCATGCCCCGCTCGATGTAGCGGTCCAGGCTGTCGGTCATGAAGCGGCTGGGAGCTTTGGATTGGGCCTGGGCCGCCGGGGCGGCGCCGGTGAGCAGGCTCAGGGTCAGGGCGGAAAGGGTGGTCAGGCAGGAGAGAAGCGTCGGCATACAAAGGAGAATCAGAAACGGGAAAAGCGGCCAGGCCAGTACCAGCCCTGAAATTGTCATTATAAAACGATAAAACCGCTTCTATTCGGGGATAGAAGCGGTTTTATTTTAGTTGTGGGGCTTAGCGGCCGAGGTCCAGGGCGGCTTCGGGTACGGCTATTTCCCGGCCCGGATACACCAGCAGGGCTTGCTCCAGGCAGGTCATGGCCCGGTTCAGGTCGTCGCAGTTGAGCACGTAGGCCATGCGTACCTGCTGCCGGCCCAGGTTTGGAGTGGCATAAAAGCCGCTGGCCGGCGACAACATCACCGTTTCATTTTCATAGGAAAACGATTCGAGCAGCCACTGGCAGAACGTGTCGCAGTCGTCGACGGGCAGGTGGGCCATGACGTAGAAGGCCCCGCCGGGCACGGGGCATTCCACGCCGGGCATGGCCCGCAGGCGGCTAACGAGTACGTCGCGCCGGGCCAGGTATTCGGCCTTGGTGTGGTCGAAATATGTGTCGGGCAGCTCAGAGGCGGCTTCGGCCATCACCTGCGCCAGGCCGGGCGGACTTATCCGCATCTGGGCAAACTTGAAAGCCGCTTGCTGCAACGCCTTATTTTTGGTGACAAAAGCCCCGATGCGGGCCCCGCAGGCACTGTAGCGCTTGGAAATGGTGTCGAGCAGCACGATGTGGTCGTCGGCACCCGTCAGGTGCAGGGCGCTGACGTACTCCTGGTCGTAGCAAAACTCGCGGTAGGCCTCGTCCGACAGCAGGTACAGGTCGTGGCGCACGCACAGATCCTTGAGTTGCTCCAATTCCTGGCGGCTGTACACGTAGCCGGTCGGATTGTTGGGCGTGCATAGTAGCAGGGCCTTGGTCCGGGGCGTGATGCGGCGCTCAAACTCCTCGATAGGCGGCAGGGCGAAGCCGTCGGCCATGTGGGAAGTAACGGGTACAATGCGTACGTCGGTGGCTACGGCAAAGGCGGTGTAGGCGCCGTAAAATGGCTCGGGCACGATAAGCTCGTCGCCGGGGTTGAGGCAGCTCATCAGGGCAAAGAAAATGGCCTCGCTGCCGCCCGATGTTACTATAATATCCTCGGTGTCAACCTGGATGCCCACGCGCTGGTAGTACTCAACCAGCTTGCGGCGGTAGCTGAGGTAGCCGGCCGTGGGGCTGTATTCCAGCACCCGGATATTGGCCTGCTGTACGGCCGCCAGCATCGTGGGCGGCGTTTCGATGTCGGGCTGGCCGATGTTGAGATGATGCACGCGTATGCCGCGCTGTTTGGCGGCATCGGCGAAGGGAGTGAGCCGGCGGTACGGCGACAACGGCATAGCGTGGCCACGCTGCGAGACTTCCAACATGAGCAAAAGGGTAGCGCCAACCTGAGAAGCGGGGGCTGGACGGTAAAGAAAAGCGTTCCGAATCAGCAAAGAGCAAACAAATACGCGTTCTAACAAGAATATCAGTTGTCGGTTAGCACGCTATGCACCCCAACAACCCCTTAGAAGTCTGGCTCCGCGGCCCCCTGCCCGAGGTACCCCCGCTGCTCCAGCCCGTTGCTCATGCTCTGTTGCAGGCCCGCGAAGAGCTTACTGCGCTGCTCCTTAATTTCCCCGCCGACTTGCTGTGGCAGCAGCCCGGCGGGGTGGCTTCGGTGGGCTTTCACCTGCAGCACCTGCGCGGCGTCCTCGACCGGCTGCTAACCTACGCCCGCGGTGCGGCCCTGAGCCCGGAGCAGTTGGAGGCCCTGCGGCAGGAAGGCCAGCCCGCCTCCGCCGCTGATACAGCGGCCAGTCTGGTAGCGGCCTTCAACGAGCAGGTAGACAAGGCCATGGCCCAGCTGATAGCCACGCCGGAGGCTACGCTGACCGAAGTCCGGACTGTGGGGCGGGCCCAATTGCCTTCTACGGTACTGGGGTTGCTGGTGCACGCCGCCGAGCACACCATGCGCCATCTGGGGCAGCTGCTCGTCACGGCCCGAGTCCTGCTGGCACAGGCGGCCGCCGTTTCCGAATAAAAACGAGTGTAGGAGCCGTCGGAACGGGCCGCGGGGTACTTTAGGGGGCTGCTCAAGTCGAGCTTGTCCGCTCTGTGGCCGGTTGGTACCGGGCAAGCGGCGGTTGGTGTAATAAACTTCACAAGGCCCACAAGGCCCGCTACCTTTCCATCATCAATTGAACTCCAGAGTACTTGTCGGGGCCGGGCCATGCTGCTTGGTACAGGTTTCCGCCCCGGTACATATGGTGGAGAAGGGATACAATTGGTTTGGAAGAGAACTAAAAAAAGGCACCCAATCGGGTGCCTTTTTTTGTGAAATGCTTCGTTGGGTGTCGGCCCCCTAGGGACGAGCCCCGGCAGCCGGGGCTGCCTGCCGAATCCGCTTGAGGGCCTTGCTTACCGTCACGTAGCTGATAGAAGGCGCGTAGCCGGCACCCACCAGAAACTCCGCCAGCTGGCGCAGGCTCCAGGACGCGTGCGGCTCGTCGGCCACCAGGTGGGTGAGTACGGCTTCGGCGGCGGGTGTGAGCTTGGTGGGCGCGCCACCCTGCACCGAGGCAGCCAAATAGGCCGTGAGGCCCAGGCGGCGGTAGGCCCGGCGCATGGCGTACACCCGGTCTTCGGTGGTGCCCAGGTGCTGGGCGCAGACCGCTGCCGAGTGGCCCGCGGCCCAGTACAGCAGCACCTGAGCCCGATTCTGCTGCAGCGGGAGCAGGCCGTCCTGCCGCAGGTAGTCGTCGAGTTGCTGCCGCTGCCGGGTGGTTAAGTCAAGAGTCTGCCGCTGGCGCCCCATGCTAGAATAGTGGATATGGTTAATAAAGCGACTAGCCCGGGCTTAGGCGGCGGGCTGCCGGATGATGTGCCCTTTGAGGCCGTACCAGAAGATGTAGACATAGCACAGCACCGGCAGCACGAAAGCCCAGCGCAGGGAGCTGGCATCGGCTACCAGGGCGAAGAGCAGCGGTACAATGGCCCCGCCCACGATGGCCACGTTGAGCAAGCCCGAGGCCTGCTCGGTGTGGCGGCCCAGGCCGGCCACGGCCAGCGTGAAGATGGTGGCAAACATAATGGAGTTCATCAGGCCCACGGCCAGCAGGCTCCACATGGCTAGTTCGCCCCGGGTGAGGGCCGAAACGATGAGCAGCAGCACGGCCCCAATGGCGTTGAAGGCCAGCAGGCGGCCGGGGTTAAACTTGTTGAGCAGGTAGGCCCCGATAAAGCGGCCTACCATGGCCCCGCCCCAATAGTACGACACCTGCTTACCGGCCGCAGCCGGTGCCATGTCCATCACCTCGGGCAGGTGCAGGTAGCTCACGATGTGAGAGCCAATGGCAACTTCCCCGCCCACGTAAGCAAAGATTCCCACCATGCCCAACAGCAAATGCCGGAATTGAAAGATACTTTCCGTGGTGCCGGCCGCGGCCGGAGCGTGGGTGATAGTCGGGAGCTTGAGCAAGGCCAGCAGGCCGCTAATCACCAGCAGCACGGCCCCGATACCGAGGTAGGGCACCTGCACGGCTTTCACATCGATGGCCGCGGCGGCCTGGGGCGTATCCAGGGCGGGCAGGTGGGACAAAATCAGCCAGGTGCCCAGCAGCGGAGCCACGGTAGTGCCTAGCGAGTTGAAGGCCTGGGTGAGCGTGAGCCGGGCCGGGGCCGAGCGGGCCGGACCCAGAATAGCTACGTAGGGGTTGCCGGCCACTTGCAGCAGCACCACGCCGGTAGCCAGCACAAACAGCGCCGCCAGAAACAGGCCGTAGCTGCGGCTGTCGGCTGCAGGGTAAAACAGAAAGCAGCCCAGGGCCGCCACTACGAAACCCGTGAGCATGCCGCCCTTATAGCCCAGGCTCTTGACCAGCGCCCCAGCCGGCACCCCCATCACGAAGTAGGCCCCGAAAAAGCAGAAGTTAATCAGGTTGGCCTGAGTATAGTTGAGCTGGAAAATCGACTTGAGGTAGGGAATCAGAATGTCGTTGAGGCAGGTGATAAAGCCCATCATGAAAAATAGCACCGTCAGCGACGACAAGGCCGAGGTGTAGCTCGGCGTGTTCTGGTCGTTGTCGGCGGCGGGAGGGCTGGTAGTGGTAGGGGCAACTAAGGCCATGAGCAAAGAAGGGAAAGGGAGAGAAAAGAAAGGAGGCCGCCACAGCCGGGCGGTTATTTGCGTTTGAGGGCCTGGGCTACGGCCTGGTTGAGCAGGGGCTCCATCACGCGGTAGCCGGCCAGGTTGGGATGCACACCGTCTTCGCCGTACGCCTTGCGCAGGCCCTGCTGCTCATCGGCCATAGCCGAGTGGAAATCGAGGTAGACGAGGCGCTGTTGGTCGGCGTAGGCTTTGAGCTGCTTGTTCAGGGCCACGATTTTGGGCGCCGGGTTCAGGCCCTTGCGCCACCAGAAGTCGGTGGCGGGCAGCACCGAGGCCAGCACCACCCGGATGCGGTGGGCCTGGGCCAGCTCCACCATGCTCATGATGTTGCTCATCGTGTTTTGGGGCACGTAGGGGCCGCCATTCTCAGCTACGTCGTTGGTGCCCACGATAATGACCACCACGGCGGGGCGCAGATTAATAACGTCCTGGCGGAAGCGCAGCAGGGTCTGGCCCGTGTGCTGCCCGCTGATGCCGCGCCCGATGTAGCCGTAGGGTTTGCCCTGGAAGAAGGCCGAGTCCTCTTTGACCCAGCCCTCAGTAATGGAGTTGCCGATAAGTACCACCCGGGCCGGACTGGCCGGCGGGGCCGGCAGCCGCTCATTGGCCGCGGCGTAGCGTTGCAGCTTGGCGTAGTCGGCCACGGGCTGCTGGGCCTGGGCTGCCACGGGGGCCAGCAGGGCCGTGGTTAGCAGCAGGCCAGCCAATGTAAAAGAGCGTGTTTTCATAATAGTACGCGGAACGGGTGGACCAAGAACGAGGTAGAAACGTCTACTTATGTCTCATCAGTGGTGCCGTACCAACGAGCGTCGTTTGACAACCTGTCGTTTGGTTTGCTCAAAGCCCTGAAAGCAGCAGTGAGAGCTACTTCCAGGGCTTGCTGAGGCATTGCTGCATACCCGGGCCTTGCTTGGGCTTGCCCGAGCTTTATGGCTAGTTGATAACGAAGGTCATAATAGAGTGGGGCTGGCTGCTGGCCATGGCCGCTTGGCCCTGCATCCAGAGCTGGAAGTCCTGGGCCTTGTCGCCGTCGTTCATCACCACTACGGCTACTTTGCCATCGGTATTGATAAAGGCCGTGGAGCTCAGATGGTCGCGGTTCGAGGAACTCACGATGCGCTTGGCGCCGGGGCGGATGAACTTGGAGAAGTGGCCGATGTAGTAGTAAATGTTGGTGTAAATCAGCTTGCCGGTACGCGTGTCGCCGATAAGCGGGGCGTAGCAGTAGTTCTTGACGTGGTTGGGGCCGCCTTTTTCATCGAGCAGGATGTTCCAGTCGGTCCAGCCCACGTTGCCGTTGTTGAAGTCGTTAATCATCGACATGCCGTACTTCTCGCCCAGGGCCCAGTCATTGACTTTATTGAAGTCAAACTTCTCGATGCAGGCCTCGGTGAGCAGCAGGTTCTTGTCGGGGTAGGTTTCGCGCACGCGCTGCACGTTGTCGAACATCATTTTGCTGCCGGTCCAGGTTTCGTACCAGTGGTAGCCTACGCCCCACACGTACTGGGCCGCCTTGGGGTCGTCGAGGATGGTGCTGGCGCGCTGGTACACCTGGTCCCGGTTGTGGTCCCAGGCAATGAGCTTCCGGTCGCCCAGGCCGCTTTTCTTCAGCGTGGGGCCCAGGTATTCCTTGATAAAGTCGCGCTCCTCGGTGGCCGAAAACACGCAGGATTCCCAGGTTTGCACGGCCATGGGCTCGTTCTGAGTGCTCAGGCCCCAGATTGGGATGCCCTGGCGCTCATACTCCTTGATGAACTTGACGTAGTGGTCGGCCCAGGTCTGGCGGTACTGGGGCAGCAGCTTGCCACCCTTGAGGCGGTTGCTGTTGTCCTTCATCCAGGCCGGCGGGCTCCAGGGGGCCACGTACATCGTGAGCTTACCGCCGGCAGCGGCAATGGCCTGCTTGATGAAAGGAATGCGGTACTGCTCGTCGTGCTTGACGCTGAAGGTTTTGAGGCTCTCGTCCTTATCGGCGATGTAGTCGTAGGGTGCCGTCGAGAAGTCGGAGCTGGCAATGGTGGTGCGGCCCAGGGTGTAGCCGATGCCCTTGGTGGGGCTGTAGTAGGCCTGCATGAATTCCTGCTGCTGGTCCTTGCTGAGCTTGGCGTAGGTTTCGGCCGCCGCGTCGGTCAGGGCTCCGCCGATGCCGAGCACCGTCTGGAAAGTCTTGGTGGGGTCCACAAACACGCAAATCTGGGTTTCCAGCGGCTGGGGAGAGGGCTGGAAACTCAGGCTGGATCCTGCGGCCAGGCGCTGGTCGGTGCCGGCTACGGTGGCGTACACCTGGGCCTTTTTGCCGGCCACGGAGTACGCCTTGAAGTTGCGGGCGGGGTTGGTGGCGTTTTGCGCCAGGGCACTGCTTACGCTCAGGGCGGTCAGCAGCAAGGAAGGTAGAAGCTTGTTGAACATGATAAGGAAAGTATGCGCGGGGAGGACCGCATATGCGGCCCGCCGGCTCCGGGATGCCGACGGGCCGCAGGTAAAAAAATCAAGCTAGCGGCTAATAACCAGGCGCCGCTGCAGCTGACCGTCAGCAGTGCCTACGCGCAGTACGTATACACCGCTGGGAAGGGTGGCTACGTTCAGCGTGAACGAGTTAAGGCCGGTTTTAGCCAAGGCAGCAGGGCGCTGAAGAACAGTTTTGCCGAGCATGTCTACCAGTGACATCTGCAGGGGCTGGGCCTGGTCGGCGGTGTAGTCGAAGGCTATTTCGGTGGTTACGGTAGTGGGGTAGAGCTGCAAACGGGCATCGGCTACAGAGCCGGCCGCGGCCAGCGTAGTGCGGGCCGCGCCCTGGTCCGAAAACCACCAGCGCTGGTTGTCGCCGCCGCCGTAGGTCCACATGTGCACGGCTGCGCCGTCGGCAGTCGAGTTGTTCGAGACGTCGAGGGCCTTGCCGCTGTACTTGCTGATGATGCGGTACGTGCCGTCGCCGTTGGCAATAATCTGCCAGTACTGGCTATCCTGGCTCAGCCAGTCCCACTGGTGGGTCAGGGCGCCGTCGGCGGTGCTGGGGCCGGCAATGTCGAGGCTCTTGTTGCTGTTGATGTTCACGATGCGCACGTAGCCGCCGCCGGCGTCCACGAGCTTCCACTTCTGGCTGGCCGTGTTAGCCCAGGTCCACTGCTGCACCCGGCCGCCGTTGGCCGTCGAGTTAGCCGATACTTCCAGGGCTTTGCCGCCGTTTTTGGAGCTGATTTCGTAGATGCGCCCGACAACCGGGCCCCCGCTGGTGTTGCCGCCGGTGCCGTTGTAGTTGCCGCCACCAGGGTAGTTCACGATGCCGTTCTGGTTCGGCGATACGGCCGCCACGGTGGTGTTGGGCACGCAGTTGGCCCACTGAATGTTGGTCAGCACCTGATTCAGGCCGGCAGGGCCGTCTACCACGTAGGGCGGGTTGATGTGCATGAAGGCCGGATTGCTGCGGTCCTCGAAGCGCTTGTAGGTCCAGTGGCACCAGCCGATGCCCACCGAGTTAAGGTTCTTGGCCGCGTCGCGCATCCAGGTGTCGGTGTTTTCGCCGGTTTCGCCAATCCAGATCGGCACGTTGTGGGTCGAGCGGAAGTTGCGCAGGTCGCCGATGAAGCGGATGTTGTTGGCATTGCCCCCGGTCGAGTTCACACCGTTGTCCATCAGGTAGGTGTCGCCGCTGTAGCGGTGCGAGTTATACACCAGGTTGGAGCGGTTGGGGAAGGTAAACGGCTCCATATAGTTGTAGTCGTTGCCCCAGCCGTTGCCTTCGAGCAGAATCAGGTGGTTGTCGCCCTGGCCCCGGATGGACGTAATCAGACGCTGGTACACGTCGTGAATCTTCTGGTTGCTGGGGTAGTTGTTGGGCTCGTTGATGAGGTCGTACATGGCCACCCGCGAGTCGTTCTTGTAGCGGTTCGACACAAAGCGCCACAGCCGGTCGAGCACATCCTGGTTGATCTGGCGGTTCCAGAGGTCGTTAGGCACAATCTGGTCGGCGATGTTGGCGTCGGTGCCCTGGGAGCCGGGCACGGCGTGCATGTCGAGCACCACGTACATGTTGTTGGCCTGGGCCCAAGCCAGGGTGTTGTCAATCATGCGCAGCGCCTCCATGCTGTTGGGGTCGGTGAAGAGCTGATTGTTGTTGTACCAGCTCGTAAGCTGGCTCACGTAGGAATCGTAGCTCACCGTGCCCAGCATTACCTTGGTGCGCACGGCCCGCTGAGCTGGCGTCAGGAACAGCTCGTAGTGCAGCGGCAGGCGCACGCAGTTAAAGCCCTTCGAGGCAATGTAGTCGATGTCGGGCTTGGTAATGAAGTTGTTGCGGTAGTTCTGGTAAAAGGTCTCGATGGCCGCCTCGCTCATGCCCTGGTTGTAGAGCGTCCGCTTGACCATGCCCTGGGTTTTGAAGTCTTTGTCGCCGATGCGGATGCCGCCCCAGTTATACTTCATCATGTAGCCTTCCTGCACGGCCCAGTTGCCCAGGTTCATGCCGTTCAGGATTACTTCCTGGTTGCTGGCATTGACGATGCGCTGCCCATCGGCGCGCAGAAAGCTTTGGGCCGTAGCCTGCTGGCCCAGGGCCAGACCGGCGGCCAAGACCAGGGCCGTGCGCAGCTGCCGAGCCGCACCCGCTAAAAAGGTAGTTTTGTTCATGTTCTGTGGGAATTTTGGTTGTGGAAAAAAAAGAGAGACAGAGCGAAGAACAGGTGTGTGCAGGGCGAGCGGAGGGGGCGGAGGGAGCGGGTAAGTTGAAAAGCGGAAAAAAGGCGTTAGAAATAGGCCGGAGCTACCAGACGTAGGTGCCCACGGCGCCGGCGCTCAAGGTGCTGGTTGCCACCTTGCCCCGGTACTGAATATCGAAGCTCTGGGACTGGCTGCTGCCATTTTGCACGATGAGTACCTTCTTGCCGTCGGGGTTCTTGAAGGCCACGTTCGACAGGCTGCTAGGCACGTTGGTATCGATGCGCACCGAGCCGGGGCGCACGAACTTGCTGGCGTGGGCAATGATGTAGTAAGCCACGTTGCGCGCCACGCTGTTGCCATTGATGGTCAGCGCGCCCAGGCAGGTCGAGCAGCCACCGTCGGTGTGGGGGCCGTAGTTCTGGTCGGCGGCCAAGTTCCACTCCAGCACGTTCTTGCTCCAGTTGCGCGTGGCCCCAATAATCAGGTTGTTGATGTGCCAGCCAAAGTCGCCGGCGAAGTTGCCGGGGCCGCCCACCCACTGTTCGGTGAAGTACACGTTCTTGTTGGGGTAGGCGTTATGCACGCCATTGAGGGCTGAAATGCTGCCCGAGTAGAGGTGAAATGCCGAGCCGTCCACGTACTGGCTGGCGGCCGGGTCGGCCAGAATCGTCAGCGGGTAATCGGTGCGGTCAGTGTTGTGGTCGTAGAGAATAATCTTGGTATTGAGCCCCGCGGCCCGCAGCGCCGGACCCACGTGGTTTTTGATGAAGTCGCCCTGCTCGGTGGCCGTCATGACCAGGCTGGGATTGTTGTACTCGTTCAAGGGCTCGTTTTGCAGCGTCACCGCGTCGAGCGTGATGCCCTCGGCCTGCATGGCCTTGAGGTATTTCACGAAATACTGGGCGTAAACACCGTAGTACTCGGGCTTCAAAGAGCCGCCTTTCAGACTGTTATTGGTTTTCATCCAGGCCGGTGCCGACCACGGTGAGCCCAGAATCTGGATCTTGGGATTAATGGCCAGAATGCTCTTAAGTACCGGAATCAGGTCGGTTTTGTCGGGCGCGATGCTGAATTTTTCCAGCTGAGGGTCGGTCTGACCGGCGGGCAGATCGTCGTAGGTAAAGGGCTTGGCATCCAGGTCAGAAGCCCCGATACTGATGCGTAGGTAGCTGGTGCCAATATTGCTGTTGTCGGTAGCAAACAATTCCTGCAGCAGGGCCGTTTTGGTGGCCGCGCTCAGCTGGTTGATCAGCATGGCGCTGCCCCCGGTAAGCGTGTAGCCAAACCCGTCGATGGACTGGTAAGTCCGGGTAGTATCCACTACGATGGTCGGGTTGGAGCTGCTGGGCGCCTGGAAGTTCAGGACCGCAGTACTTTTCTGGAACAGCGAGGCCTGGTCGGGCGTGGTCAGCCACAGGGCCACCTGCGACGGACCCGTGGGGGTACCGCCTCCGCCGCCCGTGCCACCGGTAGTACCACCCGTGGTGCCGCCGGGAGCCGGCGTGTCATCTTCCTTCGAAGTACACTGCGTAAGCAGAGCCGCCGGCAGCAGCAGGTAGCTCAGAGCCAGAACAAAACGGCGGGAAGCAGAAGAGGAAAAACGCATAGCAGTAGCAGAAGAAAATAGTGCCGGCCGCCCTGGTAGAGCGGCCGGCTGAAAATGAGAGGTTATTCCACCACCACGCGGCGGGTGCTCAGCTCAGCGCCCACGCGTAGGGTGACCAAGTAAGAGCCGGCCGGAAGTTGGCGCAGCGAAGCCAGGGTCAGCGTGTGCGTGCCGGTTGGCTGGGTGGTGTTCAGCAGGTTCAGTACTTTCTGGCCCAGGCTGTTGTACACGTCCACGGCTACGGCCGAGGCGGCGGGTACGGTGTAGCTCAGGCGGCTGTCGGCAGCCACAGGGTTGGGGTAGGCCGCGGCCTGCAGAGCCTCGGAGGCCGAGCGGCTGGCCAGTACGCCCACACCCACCTGGTAGGCATAGCTCTGGTTGCCAGCAATGTTGGAGAAGTTCGGGTCAAGGCCCAGCGCCGCAGTCTGGCCCGGAATCTGGGGCAGCACGTCGGAGTAGAACTCACCCTTATCGGCCACGTAGGCCACCATCACCCGGAAAATGTCGTTGGCCGAAGCCCCACCCAGAGCCGCCAGCGGGTACTCGATTTCCCAGCCCGTGGTGGTGTTGGCCGCCACACTGCCCGTGGCGCTGGTTTTGTAGGACACTTTGCCGCCCACTACGCCGCTGTTGGCATCCGTAATGGTGAAGGCTGCGCCGGTCTTGTTGGTCGAGCCCAGGTACACGTCGGGAGCTTTGCCAGCGCTGTTGAGGTTGGCTGTGTAGTCGATTTTACTGTGGTACACGTCGCCGCTGCCGTTGGTGGCGAAGGGCGACACGGTCAGGCGGAAGCCGTAGTCGACGGGCATATCCAGCGTAGGCTGGCTGTTAAACTGGGACGTATTATCGGACCCGAGGGGCAGGCGGGTGTTAGGACCCACGCCGGTTTTCTGGGGAGCGTCCAGGTACAGCAGCAGGGCGTTGAAGTCGCCTTTCTCGGGCGAGGCCACTACCATAATGTTCAGCGTCGTCGCTGTCGTGCCCATGTACAGAGCTTTCAGGCCCCGGTCGGCGGCCGAGTGCGCACCGGTGTAGGTGCCCACGAGCTGGTATTTGCCCGTGCCCGTCCCGAGTTCGGCGGGAGCCAGCGTGCCGTCGACGGTAATCTGGGCCTGAGCCGACAGGGAAGCGGCCGTCAGAGCCGCCAGAGCAGAAAGAGTAAAAAGTTTTTTCATGGGAATTTTGAAGTAGGTGTGAGAAGCTGGGTTGAAAGAATTCAGGTTGTTACCACACGTAGGTTCCGACGCCGCCAGCCGGCAGCGTGGTGGCAAAGGCTTTGCCCTGGTGGCGCACGCTGAAGGTTTGGGCCGTGGGACTGTCGTTCTGCACCACCAGCACCTTGTCGCCGTTGGGAGCCTTGAAGGCCACGTTGGGCAGCTTGTCGGGCAGCGAGGAGCCGATGCGAACCGAGCCGGGGCGGGCAAACTTGCTGGCGTGGGCAATGATGTAGTAGGCATCTTCGCGGGTCACGTTGTTGCCATCCAGGGTCAGGGCGCCGCGGCACTCCGTGCAGCCACCGGGCGTGTGCGGGTTTTGCTGGGGGTCGGCGGCCAGGTTCCACTCCAGCACGGTGCGGCTCCAGTTGCGGGTAGCCCCGATGATGAGGGTGCGCACGTGCCAGGGCAGGTTTTCGGCAAACTTGCTTTTCGAGCCCACCCACTGCTCGGTGAAGTACACGTTCTTGTCGGGATGGGCATCGTGCACTTTGCTTAGGGCGTCAATCTGCCCGGCGTACATGTGGAAGGCCGAGCCGTCCACGTATTTTTTGGCTTCGGGGTCGTTGAGAATGGTGAGTGGGTATTCGGGCTTGTCGCAGTTGTGGTCGTAGACGATGATTTTCGTGTCGAGCTTGGCCTGCTGAAAGGCCGGACCGAGGTTCTTTTTCACGAACTCGGCCTGCTGTTCGGCCAGCATAAGCAGGCTGGGGTTGTTGCCCGGGTGCAGGGGCTCATTCTGTACCGTAATGGCGTCGATGCGCACGCCGTGGGTTTTCATGCCTTGCACGTACTTCACGAAGTAGCGGGCGTAGGCGTCGTAGAACTCGGGCTTCAAAGAGCCGCCCTTGGATTCGCCGTTGGTTTTCATCCACGTCGGCGGCGACCAGGGCGAGCCCAGAATTTTGATCTTGGGGTTGATGGCCAGAATTTCCTTGAGCACCGGAATCAGGTGGGGCTCGTCGGGGGCCAGGCTAAACTTGGCAAGCTGGGGGTCGGTCTGGCCGGCGGGCAGGTCGTCGTAGCTGAAAACCTGGGCATCGAGGTCGGAAGCCCCGATGCTCAGGCGGAGGTAGCTCACGCCGATATGGTTGCCGTCGGTACCGAAGAGCTCTTGCAGCAAGGCTTTGCGCTCGGCGGCGCCCATGCGGTGCAGCAGCTCGGCTGAGCCCCCAGTGAGGCAGTAGCCAAAGCCGTCGATGGGCTGGAAGGTCTGTTTTTCGTCAATTTCAATAACGGCGCCGGTGGGCTGGGCCGTGCTCCACGCTTGGGGCGCCTGGCTCTGAAACAGAGAGGTCTTGTCCGTTGTCGTCAGCCAGAAAGCGGCACCGCGTCCGCTAGCCGAACTGGCTTGGGGGGCACGCTGGCAGCCGGTGGTTAGGCCCAGCAGCAGCAACAGGGAAAAAGCGGAAGTAGAAAGGGCGGAGGTGCGGAACATGCGAAGTAGAAAAGGCGGAAGAGGGAAAGGCAGGCGCGGAGCCTGTAGTAAACTGAGCGTATTTAAGAGAAGCCTGCGGGCCGGTTTCGTTTCTCTCCCACACCGAAACCGGCCCCGGCTTCGCGCGACCAGGCCTCCCCACAGTCGCGCAAAACACTGTCGGGGGCGTTGCAGCGCCCCCGACGCTTAGAACCCAGGGTTTTGCGACATCTGGGCGTTGTTGTTGATTTCGTTCTGCGGAATCGGGAACAGCAGGTAGTTCGCGTCGCGGGAGCCGCGGATCTGCTCAATTATATCCAGAGCCGTTTTGGCGTGCTTAACCGAGGGGTCGGCCTGGGTGTGACGGGCGTAGCGCAACAAATCGTACCACCGCTCGCCCTCGAAGGCCAGCTCCAGGCGGCGCTGCTTGTCGATTTCGGCCCGCAGGCTTTCCTTGGTGGCACCCGCGGCGGGGAAGTCGGCCAGGCCCGCGCGGCGACGCACGGCGTTGAGCTTCTCCAGCACGTCGGTGGCGGGGTTGCCCAGCTCGTTGGCGGCTTCGGCGTAGGTCAGGTACACTTCTGCCAGCCGGATGACATACGTGTTGTCGGGGCTGTTGAAGGCGTTGGGGTTGCCGGGCCACTTGTACACGAAGGGGCCGTTGTCGTTGCCGCTGCCGGCGCCGCCGTCTACGTAGCTGGCGTGGTCGATGCCGCCGGGCACGGGCCCGATGGCCGCCCAGCGCTTATCGTCCTTGTCCGACAAGCCCAGCTGTACCACCTCCTGAGTCGGGATGTTGAACTTGGGGAAGGAGTAGGTAGCGGGCGGGTTGGGTAGCAGCAGGTCGGGCAGGATGTTGTTGCCATCCGTAGCGCCCGAGTTCTGAATTTCGAAGATGGACTCGCCCTTGTTGTCGGCGGGGAACAGCGACTTGAAGCTGCTGTTCAGCGAGTAGGTTTTGTTAGCGAGCACCGCGTTGGCGGCGGCCAGGGCCTGACCCCACTGGCGCTGGGTTAGCTGCACGCGGGCCAGAATGGCGCTGGCAGCAGCCCGGCTGGCGCGGTTGTTTTTGGCGGCCGGCGCTTTTTCAGCGGCCTGGGTCAGGTCGGAGACCACCTGGGCGTACACGGCCTCAGCCGAAGCCCGGGGCAGCGAAACGGCTTCCGGCGTGCCGCTTTCGGTGGGCTCCAGGCGCAGCGGTACGCCGCCGTAGAGCTTCACCAGGTTGAAGTAGAGCAGGCCCCGAACGAAGTAGGCCTCGCCCAGAATCTCGTCGCGGCGCTGGCCGGGCATCGAGATGCCGCCAACGTACTTAATAACGGCGTTGGCGCGGTTGATGCCGATATAGCAGTCGCGGAAGATGTTGGTAACCTGGCTGGTCGTGGGTGTCCAGGCAAGGCGCTCCATGGGCCCCACGTCGCCGTTGGCGCTGGTGCAGTTGTCGGAAGGCATTTCGCCGGCCACAATCAGGTCCTGGCTCCAGAGGCCCGTACCCTGCAGGGCGTCGTAGACGGCCGTAATGGCAGCCTCGGCGTCGTCGCCGGTTTTGAAGAAGGTAACGGGAGACACGGTGGGCAGCGGCTCTTTATCGAGCACGTTGCAGCTACCCAGCAGCATTAAGGCAAAAACGGGAATGAATATCTTTTTCATGGGAGTCGTCGGGAGAGAGGGTCGGTTAGAAGCTGGCGTTCAGGCCGATGGTGTAAGTGCGCGCCTGGGGATAGGTACCGAAGTCGCGGCCAAACTGGGTGCTGGAGAAAGGATCAGAGCTTACTTCTGGGTCGTAGCCCGAGTAGTCGGTCCAGGTCAGCAGGTTCTGGCCGGTCACGTAGAGGCGCAGGCCGCTGAAGTGGGCTTTCTGTAGCAGCGTAGTGGGAATGTTGTAGGCCAGCGTCAGGTTCTTCAAACGCACGTAGGAGCCGTCTTCCACGAAGCGGGTTGAGAACCGGTTGTTCTGGTTCAAATCCTCGGTCGAAGCGCGCGGAATGTTGGTGTTCGTGTTGGTTGGCGTCCAGCGGTTGAGCACGGCCGTGCTCTGGTTTATCGGGCCCACGGCGCTTTCAATAGCCTGACGGTTCAGGTTCTGAATGTCGTTGCCGAAGCTGCCCTGGAAGAATACCGACAGTTCCAGGCCCTTGAAGGTGAACGTGTTGGTTACACCAGCAATGGACTTTGGATTCGGATTGCCGATGATGGTGCGGTCCTTGTCGTTAATCACGTTGTCGCCGTTGATGTCGGCAAAGCGCACGTCGCCGGGCTTGGCGTTGTCCTGCTTGGGCGAGTTCTTAATCTCGTCGGCCGACTGGAAAATGCCGCTGGCTACGTAGCCGTAGAAGACGCCCAGGGGCTGGCCATTGCGCAGGATGTTGTTGTTACCGATTACCTCCCGGTCCACCAACACGTTCTGCTCGTTGGTCTGCTGGCCCAGTTGGATGAGCTTGTTGCGGTTGAGCGTGAAGTTCACGTTCGTAGTCCAGCTAAAGCCGCCGTCGTTACCCTGCACGTTGGTTGTGTTCAGGCCTATTTCAATGCCTTTGTTTTCAACCTCGCCCAGGTTTTGGGTTACTTCCGGAGTGGGGGCCCCGCCAGCGGGTTGAGCACCGGTGCTGGGGGCAATCGGTACGTTGTAGAGCAGGTCGGTAGTGCGCTTGCGGTACGCGTCGAAGGTCAGCGTGGCGCGGTCCTGCAGGAAGCCCAGATCCAGGCCCACGTTGAACTGCTTTGTGGTTTCCCACTTCAGGTCAAGGTTGCCGATGCGGCCGGGGCGAATGCCGCCCACGATGCTGGAGCCGCTGGCGCCGGCGTAGTTGGAACCGGTGTCGTAGGTGCTGAAGCGCGAGTAGGTGTAGATTTCCTGGTTACCAACTTCGCCGTAGCTACCGCGGACTTTAAGGTCGGATACCACGTCGTTCTGCGGGAAGAACGATTCTTTTGCCACGCGCCAGGCCGCCGATACGGCGGGAAAGTAGCCCCACTTGTTTTTGCCCTCGAAACGGGAAGAGGCGTCAGCCCGCAAGCTGACGGTGGCCAGGTAGCGCTCATCGAAGTTGTAGATGGCGCGGCCAAAGTAGCTCATCAGGCCCCACTCATCCTCGTAGCTGTTGGTTCCGGTGCGGGTAGCGCCGGCCGAGACGTAAGGGCTGGCATTGGAGGCAAAGCCCTGCGAGGAGGCCCCGGACGTAAAGCGGTTCGACTCCTGCGCCGACTGACCGGCGAGCAGCGTCAGGCGGTGGCGGTCACCGAGCTTGGGGTCGTAGGTCAGCGTGTTTTCCCACAGCCAGATGTTCTGAATATTGGTGCCAGTGGCGGCGCTGCCTTTCAGGTTTTGCTCGGGCGTGGAGCGCGAGGTGCCGGGATATTCGCGGGTAATGAACTGGTTTTCGAGCTGGGTCCGGAAGTCAATGCCGAACGAAGTGCGAAGCTTCAGGTTGTCGAGGATGTCGGCCTCTCCGTACACGTTGCCCAGCCCCTGGTAGATCAGGGCGTTGTTGCGGGTTTCCAGCAGGTTGCCGATGGGGTTATCCGACAGCGAGAAGGGGTTCAGCGCGTAAGAGCCGTCGGCGTTGTACACCGGCACGGTCGGAATCTGGGCCAGGGCGCCCAGCACGGTGCCGGAGTTGCCCAGGCCCTGCTCACTGCGTACGCTCCCGTTGTTGTTGGTGCGGCTCAGGTTGAGGTTGGTCCCGAAGCGGAACCGGTTGCCTAATTGCTGATCCAGATTCAGCTTGAAGTTGAAACGGTCGAAGCCGGAGTTGAGGATGATGCCGTCCTGCTTGAAGTAGCCGCCCGACACGTAGTAGCGGGTTTTGTCGGTGCCGCCGCTGACGTTGAGCTGGTAGCTCTGAATGGCTGCTTTGCGGTACATTTCATCCTGCCAGTCGGTGTTGGCCGGCAGGTTGTTCAGATCGGTGTAGGCCGGCCCGAGTGGGGTGCTGGCGTTGGCGCGGGCTTCGTTGTAGTACTCGGCAAACTGGCGCGCGTTGAGCAGGTCAATTTTCTTGCGCAGCTGCTGCTGGCCGAAGAACATGTTGAAGCCCAGCTGGGGCTTGCCTATTTTGCCGCGCTTGGTAGTAATTACGACTACCCCGTTGGAAGCGCGCAGGCCGTAAATAGCCGCTGCGGCGCCGTCCTTCAGCACGTCGATGCTCTCGATGTCGTTGGGGTTGATGCTGTTCAGCGGGTTAGGCTTCTGGTTGCCGATGCTCAGCTCCCGGTCGTAGGTCGGCAGAATAGGCACCCCGTCAACCACGTAGAGCGGCGAGTTGCTCATGGTGATGGAGTTGTTGCCGCGAATCCGCACGTTGATACCCGCACCCGGGGCCCCGCTCGGCGAGGTTACCTGTACGCCCGGGGTTTGGCCCTGCAGAGCCTGATCGAAACCAGCTACGGGCTGACGCTCAATGGCTTTGGAGGTGACTGACGATACCGCCGTGGTCAGTTCCTGGCGGCTCTGGGTGCCGTAGCCTACTACCACTACTTCCTTCAGGGCCTGCACATCTTCGCTGAGCGTGGTGTTGCCAGCCGCAGTGGGCTGCCCATCCACTACCGTAATTGGCACGCGCATGGTAATGTAGCCCACCGATGAAATAACCAACGTCTGGGGGCCGGCTGGTACGTCCGGGATGAGGTAGTCACCGTTGGTGTTGGTGGCGCCACCCAGCGTGGTGCCGGCCACTACCACCGTCACGCCCGGCATGCCTTCGCCGTTGGCGTCAACGACGCGGCCCGACACAGGGGCACTTACCAGGAAGGCCGAGTACAAATCTTTCACTGCCTCCGTGCGCTCCGGAATGGCCGCCCATACGTGGGGAGTAGCAGGGCTGGTCAGGGGGTGGGCCGCCGCCAGGCTCGTGAGCAGAATGCTGCTCAGGGCCGGCGTCAGCAGGAGCCGAAGCGGGCGGGAGCCGTGGGGGAATTGGAGTAAAAACGGCATAGTAATGTGGGTTAAGTGAAGGGAGAGGGAGCAGAAAAGCCGGCTAGCAGCGGGCCCACAGGGAAAGCGGGGTGACGCAGGCGTCCGGCAGGTTGAGAAGAATGGGGTTGGGTTAAGGAAGCTTCCGGGGCTCGGCCGGGGCCTAGGCAAGGGTGCAAACGTTTGCAGTTCCGGGGCGCGGTAGAGTATCCGGTTTGCACAAAATTCCATGACTGCACCAGCAATGGCTTGCTGATTTATTTCAAAATTCGTTCACCGGCTAAATCAGGGGTAATTGCTTGTTATGCTGATAGATATAAAATAAAAAAACCGGCCCTGTTACGGGCCGGTTGCAGTTTTATAACACCACTTTCGAGAATGTTTCAGTGCTGCGGGGCAATGTGCAGACTCCGGAACTCGGAAGGGGAAATCTGGTAGCGGGCTTTAAAAGAAGTAGAGAAATAGGAGGGCGAGGAAAAGCCCAGCTCGTAGGCAACTTCCGAAATCGTTAGCGCTTCGTTGAGCAACAGCTCCCGGGCTTTGGTCAGGCGCAGGCTCTGAATGAAGTCGGTGACGCCGGTGCCCAGCACAGCCTTGACTTTGCGGTAGAGCTGCATGCGCGAAATGCCCAGGCTGCGGGCAATATCTTCCACGCTCAGGTCAGTCTTGGTCAGGTTGGCTTCTACCAGGGCCGTTAGGTCCTGCAGGAATTTCTGGTCGGGGTTGACGGTCGTTACCGTGGCCGAGTCCACGCTCAGCTCGCGGCGGTAATGCTCCCGCTGCCGGGCGCGGTTGGCCAGCAGGGTTTTCACGCTTTCCAGCAGGAAAGTCGGGTTGAAGGGCTTGGTCAGGTAAAGGTCGGCGCCGGCCTGCACGCCTTCCACCTGCTGCTCGGGGGCGTTGCGGGCCGTCAGCATCACCACGGGAATGTGGGAGGTGCGCCAGTCGTTGCGCAGCTGGGTCACGACTTCCAGACCGCTCAGGCCGGGCATCATCACGTCGCACACAATCAGGTCTGGAATCAGGTCGGTGGCCAGGCGGAAGCCGCTGTGCCCGTCGGTAGCCGTCTGGACCCGGAAATCGTGGCGCAGCTTGCGGGCCAGAAAGTCGTTGACCTCGGGGTTGTCCTCGATGACCAGTACTAGGGTTTCGCTGTGCGCGTCGGTGGTAGTGGCCTCGGTTTCGGGCCCAAAGTCGGTAGCCAGGGCCTCGGGCTCGTCGAGGGTAAGCAAGGTGGGCGCGGCCGGCTCAATGGACCGCAGCTCCTCGGGCAGCTCCCGCGGCAAGGTCACGACGAAGGTGCTGCCCTGCCCCGGCTGACTGCTAAAGGTGAGCTGGCCCTGGTGCAGACGAACCAGGCCCTGCGCTAGTGCCAGGCCCATGCCCGAGCCCTTGGCCACGGCGCCCTGGTCGCCCTGGTAAAACCACTCGAAAATGTGGGCCCGGTCCTGGTCAGAGATGCCGCGGCCGGTATCGGCGATGCTCACGCGCAACGTTTCACCCTCGCCCCGCTGCAAACTAATCGTAATCTGGCCCTGGTCGGGGGTGAATTTGAGGGCATTGCTGAGCAGATTGAAGAATACTTTGTCCAGGATGTTGCCGTCGAACCAGGCCGGGAGCACCGGCTCGGCGGCCAGGAAGCGCAGCGTCACGCCCCGCAGGCGGGCCGGCTTTTCGAAGGCATCCACGATTTCGCGCACAAAGGCCACCAAGTTGCTTTCCGAGGCCCGCACCGCCATTTTGCCCACCTCGATTTTGCGGAAATCCAGTAACTGATTTACTAGTTGCAGCAGGCGCTGGGTGTTGCGCCGCACCAGGGCCAAATCCTGGCGCTGGGCCGGGTTCAGGTCGGGGCTGCTGGTGAGCAGTTCTTCCACCGGGCCCAAAATCAGGGTGAGCGGGGTGCGCAACTCGTGGCTGAAGTTGGTGAAGAAGCGCAGCTTGGCCTCGGTGTCGGCCCGGGCCTGCTCGGCCAAGGCTTCGAGCTGGTTGCGCTGGTTGCTAATTTCCTCGTTCTGGCTGACCAACTGGCGGTTAATCTTGTCGTTTTCGGCGTTTTGTAGGGCCAGCTGGTGGTTTATCAGCCGGTTTTTACGGGCCGAGTTCCAGGCTATCATACCCAGCACCGTTGCACCGAGCAGGGTAACCAGCAGGCCGTACAGAACGGTTTGCTGACTGGCGTAGGTGGCGCGCAGGCGTTGCAGCAGGCTTTGCTGCCGCTCAATGTCCTCCTGCTGGGTTATCATCTTGTCGGTCTGCTGCTGCATCGTCCGCACGTTGGTCGAGTCGATGACGATGGTACCGAGCATATTTTCGCGCTTGTAAGGCTGCTTGTGCAGAATGCTCAGGGCCGTGCGGATGGCGTCTTCCCCGCCGGGCGAGTACAGCACCGATGCCGTTTCAACGCCCCGCTGCACCAGGTCCAGGCCCTCATTTTTGCCAGCCAGGCCATCTACCCCGATGATTTTCACCTTTTTGTCCAGGCCCAGCTGCCGGCAGATTTCGGCGGCCCCGCGGCCCATGCCGTCGTTGTGGGCAAAGATGAGCGACACCTCGGGGTGGGCTTTGAGGGCCGTAGCCAGTTCCGGAAGCTTTTTCTCGGTCCAGTCGCCGGTAACCTGGCTTACTACCCGCATATCGGGGTAGGCGGTCAGGGTTTGGGCAAAGCCCTGGTGCCGCTCGGAAGTGGCCGAGGAGCCGGGGGTGCCCAGCACTTCGATGATGCGGCCGTGGTGATTGAGCAAGCGGGCTGCGTAGCGGGCTGCCGTTTGGCCTACTTCCAGGTTGTCGCCGCCCACGTAGGCTGTGTATTGCCCGGAGGCCGTGCGTCGGTCGAGCAGGATTACCGGAACGCCGCGCCGGTAGGCTTCTTCCACGGCCGGCGTTACCGGGCCCGCCTCGTAGGGCGACACAATAAGCAAATCGATGCCGCCGCGCAGCAGTTCCCGGATTTGCTGCTGCTGCACTTGGCTGTTGTCGTGGGCGTCGAGCATGCGCAGCTCCACATCGGGGTGGAAGCTAAGCTCCCGCTCCATGCCGGCCAGCATGGCTTCCCGCCAGGGACCGGCCATGCTGCATTGCGAAAACCCGATGCGGTAGGTTGGCTGCTTGCCACCAGAAGGGGCACAACTGGTCAGTAGCGCCAGGGCCGGCCACAGGCAAAGCAGAAAGGAAAAAACAAGTCGATTCAAGGCAGGAGAGGCGCCCGCGGGCCATTCGGCCCGGTACGGCTACCAAATATACATTAGTCGCCGCGTAGTTGCTGCTAAAAGGATACAGCGAAGCTAGGTTCCAGGTTCCAGGCTCAGCCGTTGCTGGGCCCTTGCAGGCGGCTGGCGTCGTCGTAGAGCGGGGCGGTACCGGCCACGCGGCCCTGCATTTTGCGGCGCCACTGCTCACCCAGGGCCGGGCAGGCCAGCAGCTCGGCGGCCAGAGTCAGGTTTTCGCGCTGCTCGTACTTCACGCTGTTTACCAGCGTCAGGGGCCAGGCGGGGTAGGGGCGCTCCAGCAGCTCCAGCACGTCGGTGGGGGCTACGTGGCCGGGCTCCAGTACGCGCATGTACCAGCCGGTGCGGCCTGAGTCCTGCAGCCACTTGGGCAGCAGGGGCGTGTGCCAGCGCAGGCCCAGCTTGTAACAGGGAGAACGGGGCTGGGAAATCTGGACGACGGCCTCGCCCAACCGGAAAATGTCGCCCAGGCACACGTCGTGCTCGGTGGTGGGGCCAGCCAGGGTCAGATTTTCGCCGAAGCTACCGGGCAGCATAGGGTGGCCGAGCTGCTGACTCCAGTAGGGGTAGTGAGCGCCGGGATACACGCACAGGGCCTGGTCGGGGCCGCCGTGGTTTTTCTGGTCGGCTTGCAGGTCGCCGCTCAGGTTCAGGCCATCCAGCCACACGGGCCCGGTGATTTCGGCTTTGTGAATGGCCGAGGTCCAGGGCCGGGCGGCTGGCTCCGAGTCGGTGGGGCCGAAGGATTGGGGCTGGCCGACGCGCACGGAGGCCAAAGGCAGGGACAAGGCAACAAGGTTGGTCGACATCAGGCCGGAGAAGCAAGAGAGGGGAACGACGCGGCAGGCACGCATCCTACCGCCGGGCAAGGTCCGCAAAATTGCCTTAATCCTGCTCCGTCTTATTCTTGAAACAGCTTCTTTTCGGCCCAGAAAGTGCCAAAGGGCAGAAACGACACGACCAACGCCAGCAGCGCCTTGCCCCACGACCAGCTGTGCAGGATGCTCACTTGCAGCACCAGCAGCACATAAAGCACAAACAGCACCCCGTGGGCCATTCCTACGGCTTTTACGGCCTCGGGCTGGCCAGCCAGATATTTTAACGGCATGGCAATGCCCAACAAGACCAGGAACGACACGCCTTCCAGAAATCCAACCACGCGCAAGCGGCCCAAGGGCGTCCGCCACCAAGAAGAAAGCATACAATCAGCAGCTGATGAAGCGGCAAGGTACGACGCGGCCGGCGAGGCCGAAAGCGGAGGTAGCCCACGGCCCTTTTCAGGTAAATTAGCAAGCTCGACCTAACTCATTGAGAACGGGAACCGTAAGCCCGCAAAGAATTCACCAACACTATTCTCTCCAACCATGAGCACTTCACATCAACCTACTCGCAGCGGCAGCGCCTCTTCCTATAATTCAGCTTCTTTGGGCTCCTCCAACGCCGATGGCTCTTTGCTGGGCCAGGCTAGCAAGTGGCTCAACAAAGGCAGCGTGGGCGACATGCTCGGCCGCATGACGACCACCCAGAAAGTAGTGGGCGGCGCTCTGCTGGCCGTGGGTGTAAGCGCCCTGCTGCGCGGCAACAAGAGCAAGGCCAGTAAAGCCTCCGGTGCCGGCTCCGATGCCCAGGTCGACACGCTCAATGAGCTGCTCTACTTCGTCAATGACCGGATTGAAGGCTATCAGCGCGCCGTCGAGGAAAGCCAGGACCCCCAGAACACGGGTTACTATAAGCAGCTGGTGAGCCAGAGCCAGCAATTTGCCAATGAGCTCAACGGCTTCCTGCGCCAGCAGGGCGGCAGCCGCCAAGACAGCACCACGGTAAAAGGTAAATTCTACCGCGCCTGGATGGATACGAAAGCCGCCATTACCGGCGCCGATGAAAAAGCCATTCTTGGCTCCAACATCTACGGCGAGGAGTGGGCCATCAAAGCCTACGAGGACGCCCTGAGCGACAACACGCTGCGTGGCCCGGTACGCCAGGCCGTAGAGCGCCAGTATCAGCACTCGAAGCAGACCTACAACCGCCTGAAAGGCATGGAAGGCAAGCAGGAGTAAGCTGCCTGATATATAATCCAACAAAAAAGGGCACCCACAGCGGGTGCCCTTTTTTTGTGGTGCAGTTGCAGCTGCGAGCCACGCGACCAAAGCCTAGTACATCGTGTCGATGCCGGCCCGGTCGCCGGCGGAGAGGCCGGTGCGCTGGATGTTGAAGGTGGAGCCGTCTTTCTTGGTGATGGTGGGCTGGCCGTTCGAAGAGAACGAGAACGAGCCGTACATCATGATGGAGCCAAAGTCGAGGGCGCCGAAGTCGGTGCCGGCGTAGCCCGAGACGCCGTACTTGGTGAAGTTGTTCTCGTAGCCGGCCTGAATGTTCTGGGTCAGGATGTTCACGTAGGTGTCCCGGTCGTTGCGGGTTTGCTCGTGGAACAGACCCAGGGCGTGGCCAATTTCGTGGATGGTGTTACCCGTAGAGCAGCCCGAGGCCAGGTTGATGTACTGGCGGCCGCCAATCATGCCGATGTTGGAGGAGCAGCCCGAGCCCACGCGGAAGGTCACGTAGTTGGCCTGGGTGGTGCGCTTCACGAAGCGAACGGGCGTGTAGGTCTGCCAGTGGGCAATGGCGTCGGTGACGCGGGTCTGGCTGGGCAGGGCGGCATCGATGGTGTAGTACACCACGGCGCTGGGCCACTTGCCGGTGTTGCGGCCGGCGCTTTCGGTCTGCGGGCCGGTGGGGTTTACCTGGCTGGCCGTCAGAATGATGTCGCCTTCCAGGATATTCTCCCCGTTGATTTGCTGGTACACGCCCATCTTGCCAACCTGAGTCGGGCCGGTTTTGCTGGGGTAGGCTTCTTCTACTTTGGCATCCTGTACGGCGGCCGAGGCAGCGGGGGCAGTTGCTTCCTGTTCTTTGGAGCAGCTGGAGAAGGCCGTAGCGCCAACGCTGAGGCCGAGCATGAGGAGGGAAAGACGAGTGGTTTTCATGGCAAGGGAGAGTTGAATGAATTGCGAATTTTACAAATAATGCGCTTTTAGTTTGCAATAGCAATCAGTTAGGAAGATTATTTATTGAAAATGATATAGGTAATATCGAATAAAACTGCCGGCGAAGACGCTGCTTATTGCCAATAAAAAGGGCACCCTCAGCGGGTGCCCTTTCGGGTGTAGGTCGTGGGGAGGGGACTAGCGCTTGTTCAGGCCGGCAATGTAACCGGCCCAATAATCGTACTCGGCGCTACCGAAGGTGGTAAGGCTCTGCTCATACCGGGCGTAGTCTACTTCGAGCCGGAGCTCGGCCTGGAAATCCAGGTTGTGGGGGTTATTGTTATAGTAGCTCAGCAGCGATACCCGCACGGATTGGCCCAGGTCGTAGCCTTCGGCGTAATCGGCGGGGGGCGCACGGCTAGGGTGGCTGGGCGGGTTGCGGTAGTAGTAGCCTGGGCAGTACCGGCGCTGAGCGCGAGGGCAACTAATGGAAGATAAAACAGGGCTTTTTTCATAGGAAGGAAGTAGGATGGATAGGTTGAGGAATACGCAAACCTAGCCCCCAGGCCGGGCCGGGGAAAGGTCACTATCGGTGTAAATGTGACACGACAGGGTGGCGGAACAGAACTGGCAAAACGGCGGGGCCCCGGCATGAAAGCCAGTCAGGAGGTTGCTGGGGCCAGTGCTGGGCCATAATAGAGGCGCAAATTGCCTCTTGACCCGCCCGCGGTGACTCCCGAAGTCGATTCGGACGCCTGCGAAACCGTTTCGGACACTCATGAAGCCATTTCGGTTGCCCATGATACCGTTTCGGACGCCCATGGTACGGTTTCGGACACTCACGAAGCCATTTCGGACGGCCATGATAGGGTTTTGGACACTCACGACACGGTTTCGGACGCCTATGATACCGTTTCGGACGGTGAGGAAGTGACTTCGGACGGGCTAAAATAAACGGGACCGTAGGGAGGGGCCGAGAAAGAAATCCTAGTAGTTTACGGCTATGTTAAACCCCTAATTTATTTCGTGTTATATGCGTAAGCTTACCGTTGATTTCAGTTTCCGGCAGGAAGAGTTGCTGCCCCTGGCCCGCCTGCTACAAGGGCACGTCACGCGGGACCTGGCCGAGTTCAAACAGCTGCTGCCGGAGGAGTACGGCCCCCGGTTCTTGCCCGACTACGCCGCCCGCCTGGCCGCGGCCGAAGCCCTGACGAGCACCAGCATCAGTCGGGGCCAGGCCCAGCTGATTACGCAGCGCATCAAGAGCACGTCGGCCAAGCTGCCCCAACTGCTCGACCACCTCGAAGCGCGGGTGCGCCGGGCCCAGGGCCTGACGGTACCGGCCGCGTCGTTTGGCATCAAGGAAGTGCGGCAGGCCCGCACCTCCGGCGACATGGAGCGCCTGGAGGCCCGGCTTAAAGCCTTGCTCCAAAACCTGGATGCCAACCGCGAGGCCCTGGCAGCCAAGGGCCACCCGGAAGCGGATACCACGGCTCTGCGCACCCTCTACACCGACCTGACCCAGGACACGACCTTGCAGGACTTATACCAGACTGGCAGCCAGGGCCTCACGGCCGAGAATATTACGACCCTGAACCACCTCTACGCGCTGATGCAGGAGGTAATGGCCGACGGCAAAAGCCTCTATGGCCGCTCGGATAAGGTGAAGGCGCGGACGAATTATACGCTGCGGCAGCTGCTAAAGCGGGTGAGGACGGAGCGGGATGGGGAGAGTGAGGCGTAAGGAGTAGGCTAGTGGAAAGGAAAAGGGCACCCGTGAGGGTGCCCTTTTTGTTTGGGGTAGTGTTGTGCTGGCGCAGCCGCTCGGCTATGGAGCAGAATAGGTGGCAAAGGCTTCTGTGGCGGCTCCATCTAGCAAACAGCAAGTGGCATAGGATATACTGTCTACCCAATCCGCCAACTGCTGAATTTGCTCATCTCGTATTAGATTATTGCTGCGTAGCATTCCTTCTGGTTCAAGGCCCCAGGCTCTTGCAAAATGACAGATACCCCAGAGGGCGGCAATGATTTCGCGGTCTACAGTTGGATGAGTGAAGTCGTCGGCTAAGACGCGCAGGGCAGCCATTACCTCGTGGTAATTGGCTTCAATTAGGGTTCCATTGAATGGACGCAGCATCCCGAGGAAGCCCCGCGCAGACTTAGGATGCTCAAAGTCTTCGTGGTTAAATGAATGGTGGAGCAATAGCTCTTTGGCTTCTTGTTTGGTCATAGCCTATTTGCTATCTAGTATTGTGAGCAATTGCTATAGAAATACTATTTATAAGTCAATAAAGCCAGAATCAGGTAAGCCTTGAACAGATTTCTGTCTTTCAGCCATATGAATAATAGTTGCCAATACTTTACGGAAGTCTCTGCCTTTTTTGTCATTGTAATCATAACGGTGGCATTCACTATAATAGCGAATAGTTCTACTAGTATTATTTTCCTTAACAGTTAATGTATAATCTTCTCCTGAGGGTATTGCTTTTTCAGTACACTTAGCAGTTATTGATAGTGGGTAAGCGTAATAATTTATAGAAGACAATACTTGATAAATGCTGTCTATCTGCAGAGGTGTAATATTAATTTTTACAGTAGTATCACCGTTAAACTGAATAGATTTAGTATAAGTCTGTGCTTCACGAGTTATCAATATGATGTTATGTTCTTCTGACAGTTGAACAGAAAAATCTGAAGGCGCATGCTGTTCTGTACTGCAGCTAGTAGTAAATGCGAATAGTAATATGAACAAGGATAGTCTGTAAGTCATCCACATAATATTTAAAATAAAACCCCGCGCCGGCCGAAGCCAACGCGGGGTTATTACTTATTTGGCTACTGCCAAGCTACTACATCCGGGCGATAATCTCGTCGCCGAACTCCGAGCATTTCAGCAGGGTAGCGCCTTCCATCAGGCGTTCGAAGTCGTAGGTTACGCGCTTGGCGGCGATGGAAGCTTCGAGACCTTTGTAGATCAGGTCGGCGGCTTCCTGCCAGCCCAGGTGCTCGAGCATCATGGCGCCGGAGAGAATCACCGAGCCGGGGTTTACCTTATCGAGGCCGGCATACTTGGGAGCCGTGCCGTGGGTAGCTTCGAAGATGGCGTGGCCGGTCATGTAGTTGATGTTGGCACCGGGCGCAATGCCGATACCGCCTACGATGGCAGCCAGGGCGTCGGAGATATAGTCGCCGTTCAGGTTCAGGGTCGCAATAACCGAGTACTCGGCGGGGCGGAGCAGGATCTGCTGCAGGAAGGCATCGGCGATGCTGTCCTTAATCAGCAGCTTGCCGCTTTCCAGGGCCGCCTTCTGCTGGGCATCGGCTACTTCCTGACCCTGCTTGGCTACGATTTTGTCGTACTGGGCCCAGGTGAATACCCGGTCGCCGAACTCGCGCTCGGCCAGCTCGTAGCCCCAGGTTTTGAAGGCACCCTCGGTGAACTTCATGATGTTGCCTTTGTGCACGATGGTCACCGAAGGCTTCTTGTGGATCAGGGCGTACTCGATGGCGGCGCGCACGAGGCGCTCGGTGCCTTCCTTCGAAACAGGCTTGATGCCGAACGAGGACGACTCGGGGAAGCGGATTTTCTTCACGCCCATCTCGTCCTGCAGGAATTCCAGCATTTTCTGGGCCTGGGGCGTGCCGTTCATGTACTCGATGCCGGCGTAGATGTCTTCGGTGTTCTCGCGGAAGATCACCATGTCGGTCAGGTTGGGCTGCTTCACGGGCGAAGGCACGCCTTCAAACCAACGCACGGGGCGCAGGCAAGCGTAGAGGTCGAGCTCCTGGCGCAGGGCCACGTTCAGGGAGCGGATACCACCGCCGACGGGCGTGGTCAGGGGGCCTTTGATGCCCACCAGGTATTCGCGGAAAGCGTCGAGGGTTTCGTTGGGCAGCCAGTTGCCGGTTTGCTTGAACGACTTCTCGCCCGCCAGCACCTCTTTCCACATCAGCTTGCGCGAGCCACCGTACGCCTTTTCTACCGCCGCGTCGAATACGCGCACGGAAGCGGCCCAAATGTCCGGACCGGTACCATCGCCCTCAATGAAAGGAATTACGGGTTGGTCGGGCACATTCAGCTTGCCGCCTTTGATGGTGATTTTGTTCTCTGCCATTGTTAAAAGTTGTCAGTTGCGAATTGACAGTTATTTGGGGTGTTTAAGTTGTTGTTAGAGGTAATAAACCCGTTTGACTTAGCTTCTTAGCCCGTCATGCTGAGCTTGCCGAAGCATCTCTACCACAGTAGTGACTAGATTTTACCACAGCGGTAGGGATGCTTCGGCAAGCTCAGCATGACAGACGAAAAGGCATAACGAATGCTTTTTAATAGCCGAAAATCTCTTTCAGCGTGAGTTGCTGGACCTGGCCGTACTTGGCCAGCTCCTTGAAGTTGAGACGGTCCTTGGAGCCGATTACCAGGATGGTCTGGCTTTGGCCTTTGACTTTGGCTTGCTGAAACTTCTTCAAATCGTCGAAGCTCATGTTCTGGGTTTGCTCGTACACGTCGCGGCGCAGGTCGTAGTCCAGGCCCAGGCGCTTGGCGCGCTCGTAGCTGAAGAGGATGTCGGACTTGGTGATGCGCTCGGTGGCGATGCTGTTGCGGATGCTTTGCTTGGCAATCTGCAGGTTGGCTTCGGCCACGGGCAGGTCGTTGAGCAGGGTTTCCATGCCGGCCATGGCCTCGCCGAGTTTGTCGCTCTGGGTGCCGATGTAGCTCAGGTTGTAGTTGGAGCGGCCCAGCTTGTCGGCGCTGGCGTAGCGGGAGGAGGCGGAGTAAGCTAGGGCCTTGGATTCGCGCAGCTCCTGAAACACGATGCTGCCCATGCCCCCGCCGAAGTACTCGTTGTAGAGGCTCACGGTGGGCACCAGGGCCTTATCGTAGACGTCGCCGCGGGTCAGGAACAGGATTTCGGCCTGCACCATGTTGTAGTCGACCCAGTACACCTTACGGTCTTTGAGCGGCTGCTCGGCAAAGTCCTTATTGGCGGGAACAGGCGTAAGCTTGGTGGGGGTGCGGTGGTAAGCGTTAAGAACAGTCACCACACCAGCCGAGTTTTCGGTCTGACCAGCGTTACTTCCATCACTCTTGACAGTAACGGTTTGTTGTCCTTCCGTACGACGCGGGCCATAATACAGCACCCGGTGCTGGTAGCTGGTCAGCTTTTTGGTCAGAGCCGTGAGGTCATTGGGCTTCAGGGCCTTAAGCTCTTTCTCGCTCAGCTGGCTAGTAAAGGGGTTTTTAGGGCCGTACTTGGCGTAATTCAGCATGGCCTGGGACAGGATAACCTGCTTATTCAGCTTGGCATCCTTGCGGGCCTTGAGTACGCCATCCACCATATCCTTTAGGGCTTTGGCGTCGGGCTTGGGGTTAGCCAGCAGGCTTTCAAAGAGCTGCAGGGCCGGCTCGAAGTTGCTGTCGAGGCCACCGAGGCTGACGTAGACCCGGTCCTGCCCGCTGCTCACGCCGAAGGAGCAGCCCAGCTTGTAGAACTCCTGCTGCAGTTGGGCCGCCGAGAACTTATCGGTGCCCAGGTACTGGAGGTAGTCGGCGGCCAGGCCCAGCTTGGGGTCGTTATTGGTGCCCAGGTCTAGGATGTAGTACAGGTTGAACAGCTCGTTTTCGGTGTTCTTGGTGTAGTACACCGGAATGCCCGAGGCAAGCTTAGTTTCCTGAATGTCCTTTTTATAGTCGACAAATACCGGCTGCAGCTCGGGGCTGGGCTTGCTCACCACTTCCTTATAGAAGCTGGAGGCTACTTCGCGGTTGACAGGCACCGGGGTAATGGCGGGCTTCACCACTTTGGGCGTGCTCGTGTCCTTGCCGGTTTTCTTGTAAATCAGCGCGTAGCCGGGGCCGTAGTACTGGTTGGCTACGCGCAGCACCTCGGCTTTGGTGATTTTGCCGAAGTCCTCGTACTGCTGCAACACGTCCTTCCAGCTCTGGCGCGAGACAAACGCGGCCACGAAGGCGCCGGCGCGGGCCTCGTTGCTTTCGTAGCTGCGGGTGCGCTGCAGCTTCTCGTTGTTGATGATGGCCGGAATCAGCCAGTCGGGGAAGTTGCCCTTCTTCACCAGCTCCAGCTGACTCAGCAGCAGGTCGCGCACCTGGGGCAGGGTCTGGCCCTGGCGCGGGGTGGCGTAAAGCACGTGCGACGAGTAGTCGTTGTTGATGTCGGTGAACGAGGCGGCTTGCAACACGCGCTGCTGCTGGTTCAGGTTCAAATCAATCAGGCCGGCCTGTCCGTTGGTCAGGATCTTGTCGATCATGCGCAGCACCAGGGCATCATGGGTGGCCGCGCCGGGGAAGCGGAAGCCGAGCATCACGTTTTCGGCATCGGGGCCCACCACTTCTTTTACTACGGGAGCCGTAATGGCGTCCTCTTGGGCGGGCGAGAAGGCCGGTACCGGCTTGCTCTGCAGCTTGCCGAAGTACTGGTCGATGATGCGGATGGTCTGGTCGTAGTCCAAATCCCCGCTCAGGCACAGGGCCACGTTGTTGGGCACGTAGTACTGGCCGAAATACTTCTTGATTTCGGTAATCGAAGGGTTTTGCAGGTGCTGAATGGTCCCGATGGTGGTCTGAGTGCCGTACTCGTGCTTACGGTACAGGCTGGCGTTCAGCGCCTCGTATTCCTTGCTGAAGTCGTTGTCTAGCCCGCGGTTTTTCTCCTCGTACACGGCTTCCAGCTCGGTGTGAAACAGGCGGGGTACCAGTTCGCCCAGCCGCTCACTTTGAATGGCGGCCCACTTCTCAATCTGGTTCGAGGGAATATCTTCCTGATACACCGTCTGCTCCACCGAAGTATAGGCGTTGGAGCCCTTCGAGCCGATGGCGCCCATCACCTTGTCGTACTCGTTGGCCACGGCGTACTTGGCCGCCACGCTCGAAATCGAGTCAATCTGGTGGTAGAGTTTCTTGCGCTCCGCCGGGTCAGTTTTCGAGCGGTAGACCTCGTAGAGGGCCTCAATCTTATCCAGCTCGGGCTTTTCGGCGGCCCAGTTCTGGGTGCCCAGGCGGGAAGTGCCCTTGAACACCATGTGTTCGAGGTAGTGGGCCAGGCCGGTGGCAGTGTGCGGGTCATTTTTGGAGCCAGCGCGCACGGCCAGGTAGGTCTGAATGCGCGGGGCATCATCGTAGTCCGAGAGGTAGACCGTCAGGCCGTTGTCGAGGGTGTAGATGCGGGCCTTAAGCGGGTCACCTTCGACAGTTTCGTACTTATATTCTTTCTGCTGAGCCGGGGCCATTGGGGTCGGAGCAGTGGTAGCCGCTGCGGTGGCGGCCGGCTTGCTCGTCTGGCACTGGGTGGTGAGCCCAAGCGCCGCAATGGCTGGAAAAAGAAGCAGAAAGGGTTTTTTCACGAAATTCCCAGGGCAGAAAGCGAGGCGTAAGGACAAGGTTTCAAAGATAGGCGGCCGGTATTGCAATTAAAAATACAATGCGCTATTGGATTGATTATGAGCGGTTTTTAAGTTGGGCGCAAAGTCCGGAATAATTAGTATGTAAGGACGCCTAGTTTTGGGTAGTAAGCAGCAAGCCAATGACTGGCCGTGCGCGGGGCTCGGCGGCCGCGGCGGCGGCTAGGGCGGTAAGTCAGGGCGAAACAGGCTAAAATGCTAGTAGCGCGAACGTTGCAGTTCGCGTGCCGAAACGACATCCGTAGAAACGGCGCGGGGCACGCGAACTACAACGTTTGCGCTACTTATTACTGGCAGCAACCTATTAGTCGGTATCCAGGCCCAGGCGTTGCTTCATGGTGAGCAGCACCGGGAATTTCTCGGAGAGGTACTCGAATTTATCGGCCGAGGTGTAGAGCATGCGGCCGGTGGGTGCTTTTTCGGCTAACACCACCTGCACGTTGAGGTGGCGGTAGCCGGTGCGGCGGCGCAGTTCGGTGAGCAGCTCCGCGCGGAAATCGTTGAATTGGTCGAGCTGTACGGGGTTGTCGACGGTGAGGTGCACCACGTGGTGCTCGTCGACCAGAATAGGCCGGTTGAGCAGCACGTACTCCGTCATGCGCTCCGCCCTTCTCGACTCCTTGATTTCGTTCCAGACCTGGAGCAGCTTTTCCTCGTCGATGGGCGGTAAGCCTGTGACTGGGCCCGTAACTTCTTCCTCCACCACGGCCGGGCCGGCCTGACTGGCCGAAACCTGCTGGGCTACCTGGGCCTTGAGGTCCTTGAGGCTGGGAATAAGCTTGGCCGCGGGGCTCAGGGGCTTGAGCATGGGCGCGATGCGGCGCGGGCCCTCCGGCTCGTGACCTTCAAAGCTCGGCGCCCCGATTTCCACGTGCGGGCTGGTGTCACGGAACTGCCGCACGGGCTCCACCACCTCCGGCTCCTCGATACTGGGCGTGTCGTGCAGCTCCTCAATGCCGCTTTCGATGGGTACAATTGGCTCCGGGTCGGCGGGGGCCGTCACGACGGGCGGGGCTACGGTAACCGAAACCGGGGCAGGGGGCGTAGTTTGGGTAATAGTAGCCGCTACGGCCTGGGGCGCACCGTTCACGGCTGGCGCAGGCGTACCGTTTACCGCCGACGCAGCTCCGTTTGTGGCGGGAGCCGGCGCGGCTGAGCTATTCGGGCTCGGCGCAACGGGCGCTACACTAGTTTTTTTTTTAGCCTCGCCGTTGGACGAAGGAGCCATTTCGCGGGCAAACTGCACCGCCCCGTTGAGGTAGGCCAGCTTCATGAGCATGAGCTCCACGTGGAGGCGCTGGTTTTTGGCCTGCTTAAATTCCCGGTCGCACTGGCTTACCAGGTTCAGAGCCGAGAGCAGAAAGGCCAGGGGCGCGGCCTGGGCCTGCTGCACGTAGCGGGCCCGGATGCCTTCCGACACTTCCAGCAGCTGCACCGTCACTTGGTCTTTGCACACGAGCAGGCCGCGCAGATGCTCGGCAGCACCCACCACGAAGTTGTGCAGGTCGAAGCCGTTCTGGACTACCTCATCCAGCAAGAGCAGGGTCTGGGACAGGTCTTCGCGCAGCAAAGCGTCGATGAGGCGGAAGTAGTACTCGTAGTCGAGGATGTGCAGGTTCTGCACCACATCCTTGTAGGTCAGATTGTGGCCCGAGAAGGTCACCATCTGGTCGAACATGCTTAGCGCGTCGCGCAGGCCGCCGTCGGCTTTCTGGGCCAGCAGGTGCAGAGCGTCGTCTTCGGCCTGAATTTTCTCCTGGGTAGCTACGTGGCGCAGGTGCCCGCGAATGTCCTCGACCCGAATCCGGTTGAAGTCGAAAATCTGGCAGCGCGACAGAATCGTGGGGATAATCTTGTGGCGCTCGGTGGTGGCCAGAATGAAAATGGCGTAGGACGGCGGCTCTTCCAGGGTCTTCAGAAAGGCGTTGAAGGCCGCGTTAGACAGCATGTGCACCTCGTCGATAATGTAGACCTTGAAGCGGCCCTGCTGGGGAGCATAGCGCACTTGCTCCACCAGGCTGCGGATGTCTTCCACCGAGTTGTTGGAAGCGGCATCCAGCTCGTGCACGTTAAACGAGGCGTTTTCCTGGAAGGCCCGGCAGGAAGGGCACTGCCCGCAGGCTTCGAGCTCAAACGGGGTATTGTCCGGGTCCGCAGCTTTCTGCAATGCGGCGGGCACCAGCTCGGGCTGGGTGCGCAGCAGCTCCGACACGGGCCGGCCCTGACGCACGTGCTGCTCCACAAACTCGCAGTTAATAGTCTTGGCCAGAATCCGGGCGCAGGTGGTTTTGCCCACGCCCCGGGGGCCGCAAAACAAGAAGGCCTGGGCCAGATGCTTGCTGGTAATGGCATTCTGCAGCGTGGTAGTCACGTGCTGCTGGCCCACCACGCTTCTGAACGTGGCAGGACGATATTTACGGGCCGAAACGACGAAATTTTCCATACTCCTTCCTGCAAAGATACCCCGAAAAGACGGGCTTTGGAAAGTTTGCAAAGAGCATTTCAGCCGGCCACGCCCAGCACCTTACACAAGGCTGCCGTTCGGTTATCTACCTCCAGTTTAACATAGATGTTCTGCAAATGATTCTGCACCGTGCGGGGGCTGATGCTCAGGCACCGACTGATTTCCTTGTCGCTCAGGCCCTGGCGCAGGTAGCCCAGGAGTTCGGCTTCGCGGGGCGTTAAATGGTTCAGTAGAAGCGGGCTGTTGGGAGGTAGTGCAGGAGGAGAGGCTACAGTTTGAGCCTGTCGCACGGCCTGCTGGAAGTGGGGCACCAGCAGCGTGAGTAGGTAACGGTCGGCCTCGCTAAACTCCCGGCCAGCCCGGTTGAGGGTGCAGGTAATCCAGCCGTATTCCACCACGGGCAGCCCCACAATCAGTTCCCGCAGGGGCAGGCCGGTTGGTTGGTAAAACTCCTGATACAGCGTTGAATTGCGAAACTTCTGGGTTGGCCGAAAGTCACTGGTGCGCAAGGCTTCCGGACGCCGCTCTATAATAAGGCTCTGGAAGAGCGGATGCTCGGGCAACAACTGGCGCAGGGTTTCGAAGTCAGGCAGGGAAAACCGCTGGGCCGGGTAATACCCCAGGTTTACCATGCTGCTGGTCTGGTCGAAGCCGTCGATACTAACAATTTCGGCACTGAGGGCTGCGGCTGTGGCCTGGGCTAGTCGTGTAAACACCGGCCCGGCCTCAGTGGCATACACCAGCAGAATAGCCTGCTGCAGGCACTGCAGTTCCGCGGGGCGCAGATAGGTGGGAGAAAGAGCCATCAGAATAGCGGCAATACGAGACGTTAATGCAAAGCGGCAGGTTGATTGTGTACGAGCTAAACTACCAACCCGAGCATATAGTAACTAGGTAATATTACTCATTTATCCCGACTTGTCAGCGCGTAGCTTGCGGCAGCCCCCGAAAGTAGATTGGTAGTGTACATCATTATGTGATTGAAGTAGATACGCTTTCAGGCTACACTTGAAGGGACGAATACAGCCTGGTTTTTTCACCGACTGCCGCTTGGCTTTTCTGCTCTATGCGCCACTGCTACCCACTTGTGCTACTCCGTCTGCTGACCCTGCTCGTGCTGCTGGGTGGTGCCTGGGCGGCCGGGGCACAAACCCTGGCCACGCGGGTGTATACCCTGGCCGACGGGCTGCCGCAGAGCACGGTGTATGCTCTGGCCCAGGACGACCGGGGCCAGCTCTGGGCCGGTACCCAGGGCGGAGTGGGCTGGTTCGACGGCCACCGTTTCCAAAGCCTCGACACCCACCAGGGCCTGCCCGATAATCACGTCACGGCCTTGCTGCCCAGCTCCGGCCACCGCATGCGGCTAGGGCACTACTATGGGGCGTTATCAGAAGTTGACTCGGTCGGCAAGGTGCGGCTAATTGGGCCCCAGGGCTGGCGGGCCAAAGCGCCGATTCACCAGTTGCTGCCCGCTGCGAAGGGTGGCGTATGGGCGGTAACGTCCGGCGACGGGCTCTACCGGCTGCCGGGTACCAAGGGCGGGACGGGACAGCACTTCACCCGCGCCCAGGGCCTGCCGTGCGACACCCTTAACCAGGTGGCGGCGGGCCCCGGCGGGCAGCTCTGGCTGGCTACCCCCGACGGACTGGGCATACTCGATACCGTGGCAGGCCAAATCGTACCGGCTCCGGCCGTACTGGCCCGGCAGCGGCTTTATTCTATCTATCGGGTGTCGGCTAAGGCGTATTGGGTAGGCCTAGCGAATGGGTTGGGCGAATTGACGCAGACTGCGGCCGGCTGGCAGTTGCGCATTATCGGCGTGACGCAGGGGTTGTGCCCGGGGCCGGTGCTGCGGGTGCTGGCCGACCACCGGGGCCGGGTCTGGACGCTGGCGGCGGCGGGCATCTCGCGCTACGAGCCTCGTACCGGGCGGGCCGTGTCGTTTCCCCAAACCCATTTGCTCAGTGACCAAACCGGCAACAGCCTGCTCGAAGACCGGGAAGGCAACCTCTGGGCCGCTTTGGACGACGGGATTCTGCAACATATTGCCGACGAACGGTTTACCTTGTATGGAGCTGAGGAAGGCATGAGCGGCGGCACCGATGTGCAAGCCCTTGTGCCGATAAGCCCGGGCCTATACTGGGTAGCTACCCGCAACGGCCTGTGGGAACTGCGGCCCGGTGCCCCGGCCGGGCAGCGCCTGCGGCCCGGGTACCGGCGGCCGGGTGGGGCCGAGGCCAACTTTATTCGGGCCTTGTTCCGGGATAAGCAAGGTCGGGTGTGGCTTGGCAGCCGCGGGGCTGGCGCCGCCTTTTACGACCCGGCTACCGGGCAGTGGCAGGAATTGAATAAGGTTCCCGGTCTGGTACGGCAGAACGTGCGGCACTTCGCCCAGGACCGTCTCGGGCGGGTATGGGCCGTAACGGGCGGGGGCGGGGCCACCGTTATTCTGAACCCGACTACGGGCGAGTCGCGCACGTACGGTGCCACTTCTGGCCTGGGCTCCAATGAGTTCTGGGCCGCCTTCCAGGACCGGCAGGGCACGCTCTGGCTGGGCTCCGACGACCGGGGGCTGATTCGGGTGGAGCCCCAGGCTAACGGGGCCGACGAGTTTCAACGGGCTCCCGGGCAGCCCGCCCGCCTCAGCATTGGGCATATTACCGAAGACCCCCGCGGGCAGCTCTGGCTGGGCAGCATCGGCAGCGGACTGCTGCGCTACGACGGACAGCGCCTGCGCAGCTACGGTCCCGAGGTTGGGCTGCATTCCAACAACCCGTATTTCGCTGAAGCTGACGCTCAGGGCCGCATCTGGCTGGGTACCGAGCAAGGGTTGGAAGTATTCGACCCTACCACCCGGCGCACCACGCACTATGGATTGGCCGAAGGCTTTCTGGGACAAGAAACCAACCAGGGCGCCGTACTGATTGAGCCCGATGGGCAGGTGTGGGCCGGCACCATCAACGGGCTGATGCGCTACAACCCCGCCGGCGCCCGGCCCAACCAGGTGCCACCCCGCACCCGCATCAGTGGCACCCGGGTATTTATGCAGGATACGGTGCTGGCCGGCAGCTTTGAGCTGCCCTACGCCCTGAATCACCTGACGTTCGATTTCGTGGGCGTAAGCCTTACCAACCCGGCCAAGGTGCGCTACCAGTACCGGCTGGCGGGCTTTGATGCGCACTGGAGCCGGCCCGGCTCTACCACGTTTGCCACCTATACCAACCTGCCGCCTGGGCAGTACACCTTCGAGGTAAAGGCAGCCAACAACGACGGGGTATGGAACCCGGAACCGGCCCGCCTGAGCTTTACTATCGGGGCGCCGTGGTGGCGGTCCTGGGGCGCGTATGGGCTGTATCTGCTGATTCTGAGCGCTTCGTTCTACGCCGTGCGCCGCCAGACCCAGCGCCGGGAGCGGGAGCGGGCCCGGCAGCAGCTGGAGTACCTGGCCCTGACCCACCTGCAGGAAATGGACCGGGTCAAAACCGACTTTTTTACCAATATCAGCCACGAGTTGCGCACCCCGCTGACCCTCATTCTGGGGCCGGCTGAAGAACTGACCCAGGACCCGGCCGAGCCCGTGCGCCAGCAGGGGCAGCGAATTTTGGGCAATGCCCGCAAATTGCTTCACCTCATCAATCAGCTTCTGGATTTAAGCCGGTTGGAAGCCGGGGGCCTGGCCCTGCACCCCCAGCCGGGCGACGTGGCTGCGGCAGCCTCCACCTGGCTGGCCGCCTTTGAGGAGCTAGCCGCCGCCCGGCAAGTAGGGTTGCACCTGGCCGTGCCCGCCACACCCGTACCCTTGGTGTTCGACGCAGCCCGGCTGGAGGAAGTGGTGACCAACCTGCTGGCCAATGCCCTGCGCTTCACGCCCGCCGGGGGCCATGTGACCCTGGCCGTGCGCGACGAGCCCGCCTCGGCCGCCGTGCCCGGCGGTGCGGTAGTACTCAGCGTGCAGGATACCGGCGTGGGGATTCAGCCCGAACACCTGCCCCATCTTTTCGACCGGTTTTACCAGGTCCCGGGCACGGCGGCAGCTGCTACGGGTTCGGGCGTGGGTCTGGCGCTGGTGAAAGAGCTGACCGAGCGCCACGGCGGCACGGTGCAGGTCCTGAGTACGCCCGGGGCCGGCACGACCTTCGTGGTGCGTCTGCCGCGGCAGTTCATGTCCGAAAAAGCCGGCTTGCCAAGTGCGCCCGAAGTCAAACACGAGGATGAGGTGCAACTGGCTGCAGCAGTGACGCTACAGGCAGAAACCGCGCCTGCGGCCACCGAAGCGCCCAGCGAAACAGAGGCCGAGGTCGTGCTGGTCGTGGATGATAGTGCCGAGGTGCGGGAGTTTGTGCAAGCGGCGCTGGCCTCGGAAGGCTACCGGATTGTTATGGCAGCCTCGGGCCCCGAGGCCGCGCAGCTGGCTGCCAGCCTCGTGCCTAGTCTGGTCGTATCGGATGTCATGATGCCGCCCGGCTTCGACGGGTTTGAGCTTTGTCGCCAACTCAAAACGGCTGTGACGACCAGCCATATTCCCGTGGTGCTGCTTACGGCCCGTGCTACGGCCACCGACCGAATCGAAGGCCTCGAAACCGGGGCCGATGCGTATCTGACCAAGCCATTTGCCCCGCGGGAACTGCGCGCCCAGGTGCGCAACCTGCTGGCTTTGCGCCGCCGCGTAGGTCCGGAATTAGCTGCCCCGGAACCCAGCGCGCCCGAGTCGTTCCGGGCTTATGCGGCGGCCGTAGCGGCCCTGCCGTCCCTGGACCAGACCTTCCTGACCAAAGTGGAAGAAGCCGTGGAGCAACATCTCGACAATGGAGAGTTTAGTGTGGAAATGCTCAGTGAGGAAGTGGCGCTGAGTCGGGCCCAGCTCCACCGCAAGCTTAAGGCCCTCACTGGCCAAGCCCCCAGCGACTTTATTCGCAGCCTGCGCCTGCGGCGGGCTCACGTGCTGCTGGCCGCCCGCGCCGGCTCGGTGTCCGAAATTGCCTACCAAGTGGGCTTCAACTCGCCCGCCCACTTCAGCACCAGCTTCAGCAAGCAGTTCGGGTACGCCCCCAGCGAAGTGCCGGTAATGTGCTGAAGTGCTGAGGTGAAAACTCGTGTCCTTGCGAGGCGCAGCCGAAGCTGTCCTTTGCGAAGCTAGTCCCGCTCTTCTACCAAAAAGCCCTGGCCTACACGCCGTAGGAAGGGGCTTTTCATATTAAAGGGCTTGTTGAAGGGCTTAGCGCATTTCAGAGGCCGGATGGCTTCGTTCCTCGCAAGGACACACGTTCAGCCTTAGCACGTCAGCACATGCATACATGAAGAATTAGTGCCTTAATGAGTTTGCGACCTGCGTGAAAGGGTTTGACGGGGCATCCGGCCTCCTTTGCAGCACCTATTGACCTTAACTGCTGGTGCTATGCAAACCCTGGCTCTGCCCGCCCGTCGCCTGGGGCCGCCTGATGAAGAATGGGCCGCCGTGCTGCTCACGGAGGCTTACGCGGCCGACCCCGCCTACCAAACCCTCTGGGGCCCCGACGTTTTTGAGCCGCTGCTGATGTGGATGCAGCTGCTGGTACGCTACGGGCTGCGTGAAGGCTGCCTCTATACCAGCCCTGGGGAGCACGCCGTGGCCTTATGGCTACCCGACAAAGCCGTGCCGCTTTCCTGGGGGCAACTGCTGCGGGGCGGGCAATTGTCGCTGCTCTTGAAGCTGGGCGGCCTCACCCTGCAGCAACTCCTGCGCTGGCAGCACACCCAGGATGCCTGGCGCTACCAAGCCCTGCCCGTAGCTCACCATTACCTGCTGGCCCTGGGGGTACGGCCGGCCGAGCGGGGCAGGGGAGAAGGGCGCAATCTGTTGCGGGCCTCGGTGGCTGCGGTGGGCGGGCGGTATCTGCCTTGCTTCGGGCAGGCCAGCACCTTATCGGCCGTGTATTTCGGCCAACGCCTGGGCTTTGAGGTGGTGGCCTTTGCCGAACAGCCGGCCCTGAATTCTCTGGACCGGCTGCCCGTACCGAGCTGGGCTATGGTGCGCCCGGCCGCAGCCATTTGATTTCGTCGCAAACCCTTCTGAAACGGAGCTAACGGCCTTTTCTGCGACTTGCACGCATGCCTTTGCGACCTGCGTGAATGCCCACCGGCCTAGTCTGACCGTCCTTTGAGGCTCTTTCCAGTGCCAAAGCTTCTTCTAATTATACCACGCCAACCCTTTCTGCAAACCATGAAAACAATATTCGCTCCCGTTGCCTCATTCCGCGTTCTGCTACTGAGCTCCCTGGTCGGATTAGCTGCCTGCGACAGCAACGCCAAGGAAGATCCAGCGCCGGACCCCACCGCTACTAACGCCAACGTCAACGAGGTGCACTGGAAAATCAACGGCACCGAGTACGTTGGCCGCGACATTGCCCAGGTGCAGGCCCACTACCGGCCCACCACGGCCGACAACCTTCCTGCCACGGCCAAAGACATGCTTATCCTGGCCAACGACAACAAGAATTGCCAGGTAACGGTGCTCATAACCAACTTCACCGGGGTCGGTACTTACAATCTGACGGCCACCAATGGCATGATTGGCGGCTTCACCCAGCTAACCGGCTCGAAGGATACTTACAGCTCACAGTGGTCGGCCAAGGCGCCGGCCGGGCAGTTTATCGTGACGGAGTTTGACGCTGCCAAGCTGACCCTGAAAGGCACTTTCAGCTTTAATGCCCGGGTGCGGATTTCCAGCGGCGTGTATGGCGCTGAGCAGGACGTGACCAATGGCTCATTCGACATCAAAAAGGTCATTAAATACTAGCTGGCCGCCCGGCTAGTCGCCTTTTTCGATGAAAACTTTCGGTTGTTTTTGCCGCCCCATGGGTTGGGGCATGGGGGGGCTATGCTTGCTGGCCAGTCCTGTGGCCCTGGGGCAGGACCTTGCCGCGCTGCCCCAGCAGAAGCCCTTCACGGTAACCGGCTCCGTGGACGTGCGCACAATTTTCTACCAGGCCCGGGGCATTTCGGCCCGCCGCCAGCCCTTTTCCTACGTGCTCAGCGGCTCGCCCACATTGAACATTTACGGGCTGGCCGTGCCCCTGAGCTTTACGCTGAGTGAGCAGGACCGGCAGTTTCGTCAGCCCTTCAACCAGTTTGGCCTGAGTCCGACCTACAAGTGGGTGACGCTGCACGGCGGCTACCGTAATCTGACTTATTCGCCCTTCACCCTGGCCGGCCACACCGTGCTGGGCGCGGGCCTGGAGCTGACCCCGGGCAAGTTCCGCTTCGGCTTCATCACCGGCCGCCTGAGCCGGGCCACCACCGTGGACCCGGTGAGCGGGGCGCTGACGCCGTTTTCGTTTTCGCGCCGCGGCGTGGCGGGCCACATCGGGGTGGGCTCCGAGAAAAGCTTCCTTGACCTGAGCTTTGTGCGGGCCCGCGACGACAGCAGCAGCGTAAGCCGAGCCACCCGCCAGGAGGCCAGCAAAACCAGCGCCGTGAATACTGCCGTGTTGCCCGCCGAAAACGTGGTGCTGGGGCTGAGCGGCAAGCTGAGCTTTGCCAAAAACTGGCTGGTGGAAGCTGACGGGGGGCTGAGCGTATATACTCGCAACCAGGGCAGCAGGCTGAAAGTCGAAGACGCGCTGCCGACGGCGGTTTCCAACTCCCTGGGCAGGCTCATCACCCTGAACGGCTCGACGGAAACCTACTCGGCCTGGCAGGCGGCGGCAGGCTACCAGAAAAACGGCAACGGGCTGAAAGTGCGTTACCGCCGCGTGGCCCCAGGCTACCAGAGTATGGGCGCCTACTACTTCCAGGACGACGTGGAAAACCTGACCCTGGTGCCCAGCTTCGTTCTGCTTAAGCAGCACCTGCGCTTCAATGGTAGCCTGGGCGTGCAGCAGGACAACCTGCGGCGGCAAAAGCAGCTGACGAGCCGGCGCTTTATTGCCTCGGCCACGGCCACCGTCGACTTCACCGAGCGCCTGGGCGTGGACTTGGGTTACTCCAACTTCAGCACCGACCAGCAGCCCGGCGCCGTGCAGGTGTCCGACACGTTTCGGCTGGCCCAAACCCAGCAGAGCGTTTCGGTGGCCCCGCGCTACACCTACGCCGGCGAAACCTGGGGCCACACCGTGCTGCTGAGCCTGGACCGCGCCACCCTGCGCGACCAGGGCCCCGGCGGACTGGGCCGCCTCGGCGACTTCACCTCCCTCAACGCCTTTCTGACTTACCAGCTCACCTGGGTGCCGCGCCGCTTTACGGTGGGCGCTACCTACAACTTCACCCGCCTGGAGCTGGCCCAGGGCAACGACGGCAACCGCGGCCTGCAACTCACCGCCGACCAAAGCTTCGGCCCGAAGGGTGACTTCCGGGTGGGGCTGCGCGGCTCCTGGCTGCGGGGGCTGCGGGTGGGGCAGGAAAGCAAGTTGCTCGGCGGCGGACTGCGCATCTCGTACCGCGCCGGCAAGCACCACACTTTCCGCACCGATGTGGCTTTCACCGGCAACTACCCCGACTCCGAAACGCCCCAGCTCCGCCGCTACTCCGAGTCGCGGGGCGAGGTGGGCTACACCTTCTCGCTCTGATTTGCCCTTATCCTGATCTGCTGACCCTTCTTTCCCGGAATCCCTGCTATGAACGTTCTGCTACCCTTTTTTCTGCTTTGGCGCCGACTGACGGTACTCGTATTCGCCCTGGCGCTGAGCCTCGGTCTGCTCGGTATGCGCGGTGCGGCCCGGGCCCAGTCGGCCAACGACGTGCGCATCACCGTGCTGGTGTTGCCGCCCTATTCCACTCACTTATCCGACTACGTCGACCAGCCTAATCGGCTCGTCGTCACGCTCTCGAACCTGACCCGCAGCCCGGTGAGTCTGCAGTTGGCCGGTTCGCTCACCGGCGACAATGGGGTGCGGGTGCAAACCAGCGCCCAGGCCCGCTCGCCGCGCCCGGTTCAGCTGCTGGGGCTGCAAACCCGCACGCTGGACCGGGACGAGCTGGGGCAATTATTCGACGAAAATCAGCTGACCTACAGCGGCGTGACAGCCCAGCAGATGGTGCGCGGTAACGGCCTGCCCGAGGGCAGCTACACGCTCTGCGTCCGGGCCCTCGACTACGCCACCCGGCAGCCCCGCTCGGCCGAAAACCCCTTGGGCTGCAGCCGCTCTTTCCTGCTGCGCAGCCTAGAACCACCCATTATCGTGCGGCCCACGCCGGATGAAGTTGTTAAAACCCAGAGTCCGCAGAACATCCTTTTTACCTGGACCCGGCCGGCCGGGGCCCCCGTGAGCACCGAGTACGAACTGCGCCTCGTGGAAATGTCGGACCCCAAGCGCAACCCCAACGACGCCTTTCTGACCGGCACTACCCCAGCGTTGTTTGAGCGCACGGTAAGCCCGGCCACGACCTTGCTCTACGGCCCCGCCGACCCGGCCCTGATTCCGGGCCGACGCTACGCCTTTGCCGTCACGGCCCGCGACCCGCAAGGCCGCGCCGTGTTCCGCAACAACGGCCGCTCCGAGGTCAGCACCTTCGTGTACGGAGCCGCCACGAAGTATTCCGACAGCAACTCGGGCGTGGTCGTAACGCCGCCGGTGAAAGTGCCCGGCCTCGACAAAGGCCCAACCAAAGTAGCCGCGCCGTCCGTCAAAAACACCGGACCGGCCGTAAATCCGGCAGCGTATCAGCCGGTGTTTTACACGACCATTATAAACACCCGGATTGTCGGTTTTTTCCCCGACGACCCCCAGCAGAAAACGCACCTGTTTGCCAATAAGCCGGTCAAGCTCGTCATCGATTACGAGGCTATTTATGCCGACGGCTCGAAGTACAGCAACGAGGCCGCCGCCCGCCGTATGCCCGACTACCACAAGGTGCTGGCTACCGGCACCACCGACCCCAGCGGCAACCTGCAATTGGCTTACATAACCCAGGTCAGCTACCGGACCACGGCCGACACCACGTTTGCCGTCAATAGCGCCGAAGTGCCGACCATGTTTCACGGCCGGCTGCGGCGCGGGGTGCGCATTTTGGTCAACGATAAGTACTACACCAGCCCCGACCAGATTTTCCGGCCCCCCACGGGCGCCAACGTGGCCTTTACGCTCGAACAGCAGCGGGCCGGGGTGCGGTCCGTAAGCTTGAACGTGCGCCTGCAGCCCCGGCAGTTCGACCAGTTTGAAGTCCAGGAAAACGGCCAGGCCAAGCAGGACCCGCTGCTGAACGTGGCCGTGTACGTGCTACGCAAGTGGAAGCCCACCGCCTTTCCGCCCGAGGGCAACGCCCCCGATATGGCCTCGCCGCTGCAGGGCTACGTGGTAGTATCCAAGGCAGTGACCGATAAGCTGACGACCATCGACGGGGTGAAGTATGCTACGGCCACGTTCAACATGCTGCTGCCGGGCCTCAACCCCAGCACGCCCTACTACCTCTACGCCGACGTGCGAAGCGAGGCCCTGGGCGACAACCGCACGGTGGCCTACACCTGCAAGGCCTTGCCCTGGAGCATCGGCAACGAACCCAGCCCCGATGTCACCCCCGGCTCGTACTACGGCAAGAAAGTGGAAGGTGCCCAGCGCGACCTGTACAGCCTGCAAAACCCCTGGATAGTGGGCAACGCGCAGTGGAATCTGAAAAGCGCCGTGGACGTGGCCAATCTCGGTCTGGAGCCCGCCGCGCCCCGTATTGTAGGCAATACCTACCGGGGCGAAAACGCCAGCAAAGTGCTGCCTAAAGCGTCTGTCATGCTCATGCGCCTCAACCCAGACTGGAGCAGCGGAGTCGAACGGTTTGCCATTTCCCGGGAGAAAGACGGGTTCTTCTATTTGCCCAAAGTGTATCCCGACGTAAACGCCGCCGGCAAAATTACGGGCCCCAATACACGGTGGGTGACGCTGAAAAAGGACGGCTATGCCCCCCTGGTAACGCCCACGCTCAACAACGGCCAGCCCCTGGCCTACGGGCAGCAGCTCGATTTAGGCAAAATGCTCTTAAAGCCCGCCGGCCGGGTGAAGGGCGAAATTGTAGGCGACGTGGTGCCCGAATTCGTGAACATCAGCGGGGTCGAAACGCCGGGCAAAGGCAAGAAAAAGGGCCAGACCATCCAGGTAACCAATGCGAAAGGCTCCGTGCTGACGCCGCCGGCCCGGGTGTGGGTAGGCGAGGGGCTGGAGCAGGTGCTCAACAAGCCCAAAACCGAAAGCCCTGGCCCGCGCAACTTCGATGTGGTGGCACCCACCGGCAAGCAGATGCTGCACGTGGAGCCTTACGACCCCAACTATTTCACCACCGACACGCTTATCAACGTCACCGACGACAAGTTCGACGTGGGCCGGGTCCGCCTCGTGCACAAGCTCCACCGCCTACGCATCATCGTGTATGAGTCCGACAAGAAAGGGCCCAGTGCCGCCTCGGTAGGCGGTATTCAACCCATCGGGCAGGGTGCCAGTGCTACTTCCTACGCCTCCTCGAATGGTTCGGGCACCAAGGGCAGCGGCCCGGTCGCCACAACTACCACGACCGTCGGCACTGCCGGGGCGTGAGTGGCGGTAATTTCCAGGGCAATGCAGGCAACATGAGCAACGCCCTGAACGGCACGGGCGTCAACTCAGCTACCGTCAATCAACTAGCGGCCAGTATTCTGCCCGGCTGGGGTACGGCTATCAAGAACGTGAAAGTGGAAGTGCTGGCCCTGAGTGAGCCGGCCGAGGCCACCACCAACCAGGGCGGTAGTGCTACGCTGCGCTTTGCTTCCAGCGGCACCAAGTTCACCGTCCGCCTCACGCCCCTGGACGGCACCTACCAGGCCCGGGAAGTGACACTGGTGAACAACGTTTCCCGCCAGGACAGCGTCTACCACCTGGCCCTAGAGCCGGCCCTGGTCGTGCGCGGACAGGTGCGCCTAGGCAAGCAGCCCATAGCCGGCGCCCGGGTGTTCGTCGACTGGTCGGGATTGAAAGTAGAAACTTTCTCCGACGCCAACGGCAACTATGTGCTAGGCGGTATACCGGCCAAGCAGCCCCTCACCCTGCGGGCTACCCGCAGCGGCAGCAGCTACGTGGGTGCCGAGCTCAAGCGCACCTTCACCGCCCCCACCGACGGCGTCGATTTGCTCATTACTCAGTACAACAAGCTCGATTTGAGCCAGCTGCTAGGCGTGCCGGTGGAAGTGGAAACCCTGGAAGACAAGGGCGGCGTAGTCAGCATCACCGGGGCCTTCATGCGGCTGCGCGGCACCGCCGGCCTGGCTCTGGCCGATACTGCCCTGCGCCTGCCCTTCGGCTCGGTAGCGGTGAAAGGTGGCCCCAGCAAAAACGCCAACGGCATTCCTTACATGGTGCCGGCCTCCGGCAACAGCATAACCAGCAGCGTGACCAAGGCCGAAGTCGTCGTCAACGGCAAGCTCCCGGGCTTCCTGGCTAAGTCCGACGGCCTGCGCGTAGTGGGCGGTACTGGCGGGCAGCCCGGTGCGGTGCGCGGGGCGGTGTATCTGCCCGTGACGCAGTTCAAGGACCAGAGTATCCATTTCGGCGCTACCGACAAGGTGTACCTTGCTCACCCCACGGCCCCGGCCAATGAGCGTTTGGCTTACGCAGCCCTGGTGCCCGCCGGCGTGGAAGCTACGCCCGCCCCGCGCTGGCAGCCCGTGACCAGTGACAACAAGGCTCTGACCTACAAGCTCTATAACTTCCCCGCCGAAGCAACTCCGGCCGCCTCGGCCCTGGGCCACGACACGCTCCGGCTGGCTACCACGCTGCATCCGCAGCCGGCCGGCCTGGCTACTGCGCTCAGCGTGAATGTGGGCGTGGTCAGTGCCCTGCCGGGCAAAGTGCTGCCCGTCTCGGGTACGGCCAAGCTGAGTTTACCCCTGGAAAGCTGGACTCTGGAATCGAGCAAGTTTACGCTTAGCAAAAACCAGGGTCTTTACCTGCAAAGCGGTACGCTCCACCTCGGGGCCGTAACCGATGCCAGCCGTGACGTCGCCTTCGAAGACCTGACCATTCTGCCCAGCAGCCTCAGCCAGGCCCAGTTCAATCTGAGTAGCCTCAAGCTCGGCGGCATTGGTACGCTTACGGTGGCCAAGGAAGCCAAGGCCCTGCTGGCCTTCGACGCGGGCCAGAAGCACTGGAGCCTCGACGTGCTGCGGCCCGACCAAACCGGCGCGGCCGTGGCCTCGCTCAGCGGCCTGCCCGACGCGGTAGGAGCCGTGGATTTGCGCCTGCTGACCTTCTTCGCCAACCAAACCCAGGCCGCCCAGCTCATCGACAACAGCCCGGCCCTGACCCTGAACCAGGTCGTGAGCTTCCGGCCCGTGACGATGGTGGTCGGGGCCGACAACCTGCAGCTCGGCGGTACCATCAACCTCAACATCCCGCAGCTGGGCGAGCAGGACGGCAAGCTGAGCATCGTGCGCGAAAACCAGCAGCCCAAGCTCGTGGTGACCATGCCCGATATGCAGTTCCAGACCGGCCCGCTCATCGTGAAATTGCCTGGCCTAAACTACCAGCGCCTGGCCACCGGCGGCGTCAGCTTCGAGGGCACAGCCGAGGAGCCCGGCGTGGTCAAGTTCAACGTGAAGCTCTTCCACACCCCCGATTCCACGGCCATCGGCCTGCGGCCCCAGCAGAAGTTTGAGCTGGCCCAGGGCGGCGGCTACCTCGACAACGTGCGCGGCTGGATGCGGCCCAGCGGCGGCCAGTGGCCCCTGCTGACCTTCGGCGGCGACGTGAAAAATGCCAACGGCCTGAGCGGGGTGCTGTCCTTGTCGGTGCACGGAGATATTATGTCCGACAACCAGCAAGTAACGGTGAAAAACGTGCCCACGCCCTTCGGCGACATGAAACTCACCTTCGACATTCCGAAAAAGCGCCTGGTGGGAGAGCTGCCGTTTGAAAAAGACATGGGCGGGGGCACCAAGGTCACGGGCACAGCCAACCTGCTGGCTGACCCCACCGGCTGGCTGATGCTCTCGGCCGGCGCCATGGAGAAAACCAACCCCTCGATGAAGGGCGCGGCTATGCTGGTGGTGGGCAGCCACGCCCTGGAGCCCGAAATTCAGGAGCAGTTCCAGAAGTTTTCCTACTTCTATAAGACCAAAGGGGTAATGCCACCTTCCTTCCCCAAAACAGTCGATGGCTTCTACTTCGAGGGGGAAATCGGGATGCCCGTGCCCATCATTCCCAGCTTCGACGTGGACCTGATTGTCATATCGGGCAAGCTCGAATCTATCATGGGCGGCGACATGCGCATGGGCATGAACTTCAGCAACGGCACTGAGTTTGGTATCGGCCAGAGCGTGTTCCTCGACGTGAAGGCCGGCGTCGGCGGCACCGTGGTGCTGGTGTGCGGTGGGGTAGAGGCCGGGGTGCACGCCGACATGAGTGCCGACGGCAAAGTGAACGTGAGTACCGGCGACTGGAGCATTGCCGGCGACGCCTCCGTCAAGCTCACCGGCACGGCCTACGGCGGCTACGGCGTCTGCGACTCCGACTGCTCCTGGTTTACCTGCGACAAGCACGAGAAAAGCGTGGACCTGACCGTCGGTGCCAAAATCGGGGTCAGCAATGCCGGGACCAATTATTCTGTCTACCTCAAATAACGGCCACCATGCAGTTGCTCAACAATCAAGTGAAAACTACCGCCCGGCTGGCTTCGACCGTGCTGATGGTAGCCTCAATTGTTCAGGCCCAGGCTCAAACCCAGCCCGCGCCGGCCGTGGGCGGGGGGCGGGGAATCTTCGTGTACTCGCCCAGGCCCCAGGCCGCTGGCACCTGGAGCGGCGCGGCAGCCACCAGCATCCTGGTCGAGCGGCGGGCTGCCAGCGGCACGGCGTTTACGCCGGTGGCCCAGCTCTCGGCCCCGGCCACGGCGGCCGAGTTTGAAGCCCGGGTGCTGGCTTTCAACCGCCGCCTGACTATTCCGCTGACCGGCCTCGAAGGTGCGCTAGTGCAAAAGCTGGCCCGCATTTGGGAACGAACCCACCGCCTCGACAGTCTGCGCGCTTACAGCCAGCTGATGCCCGTGCAGCAGGCTGCCGGGTTGGTGTTGCTCGACAGCACGGCCCAGCGCGGCACCCCGTACGTGTACCGCATCACGGCCCAGCGTGCCGGTGCTCCGGTAGGGGCCGCGGCTCAGAGTGCGGCCGTCAGCTGGCCGGGCAAGCCGACTGGGGGTAATTTGAAAAAGCTGCCAACGGTGGCCGAAGAAAGCCGCATTATTCCGCGGTGGCGGCAGCTGGAAGGGCAGCAGCGGGCCGTGTACGTGCAGTTGCGCCGCCAGGACGACGCCCGCGGGGAGTGGAAAAGTGCCGCCGCCCCACTTACGCTGGAATCATTTCAGAAGGCCCTGGCCCTGGTGGCCTACGACCAGGCGGTGCAGCCGGTGCACGCCTACCGCTACACCCTGCGCACCCTCGACCAGCACGAGAATCCCGGCCCTGCCGCCGATACCATCCTGGCCGCCGCCTACAAATTCCTCGACGCGGCCGTACTGCGCGACTTCCGGGCTCAGGCCCAGCAGGCCGGTCCCGCCACCGAGCCCGGCATCCGCCTAAGCTGGCGCCTGCCTGACGCCAACAAGCTCCGTTCGGTGCGCATCTTCCGTAGCACGCTGCTCGATAAAGACTTTAAGCTACTGGCCGAAGTCACGCCCACCGAAGCCGGCTACCTCGACGCCACGGCTGAGCCCATGCAGAAGTATTACTACTACGTGCAGCCCACCGGGCTTTTGCAGGAGCCAGGCGTACCCAGCAGCAAGTCCTTTGCTTTGTTTGAGGACCAGCGCCCCCCACTACCGCCCCACGAGGTGCGCGCCGCTACGGTGCCCGGCGGAATCCACCTGCGCTGGCTGCCCGGCGACAAATTCACCAAGGGCTACTACGTGTACCGCGCCGCCGGCCCCGAGGCCAAGCTTACTCTCGTCGGGGCCCTGCGCCTCCACCAGGCAAAAGCCGCCGAGCAGGTTTTCGTTGACAGCAGCCGCACCTTGCAGCCCGCCGTACGCTACCGCTACGCCGTGCAAGCCGAGAATTCCAGCCACCGCCCCAGCATCTTGTCCGACACGGTAGAAGCTACGGCGGGGGTAAAGCACCCCGTAGCTACGGCCCCGCACGCGCTGGCGCCCGTAGCAGGGGCTGAAGGCCAGTGGGAAAACGGCCTCCCCATGGTGCGCTGGCAAGCCTCACCAGAAGCGGCTTTCTACGAGGTAAGCCGCCGCACTCAGAACCAAACGCAGTTTCAGCGCCTGCCGCTGGGGCCGCGCCTGCCCGGCTCCCGCACCGAGCGGCGTCCGTTGGCCCAACCTGCTTTCCGCGACTCCACCGCCCGCCCCGGCCAGAGCTACGACTACGAAATCGTGGCCTTGGATGAGCAAGGTCGCCGCAGTGCTCCGGCCCGCCTGAGTTTGCCAGCGGCGGAAGCCACGCTCGCACCAGCCACGCTTACGGCCGCGGCAGTGGGCAAAACCGTGGAGCTGCGCTGGGCTGCATCGGGCTCCGCCGCCCCGCAGTACCGGGTGTACCGGTACGAGCCGGGCGCCAAACCCCAGGCAGTGGCTACCGTGGCCGCCCGCCCCGCTACCTACCGCGACGCTACCGTGCAGTCCCGGCGCACTTACTTCTACTACGTGGCCAGCCTCGATGCTCAGCGCCGGGAGGCGGAGCGCAGTGAGCCCATCGGCGTGCGCGTTCCTTAAATGAGCTGAAGCTGCCGCTCTCCAAGAGGACTTTCATGTCCGTGGTTGAGAGTTACAGTAGCAAGCTTTTACGTTAGGTATGCGCTATCGGAAGTTATTGTGCTTTGTATACAAGATCTAGGCTAGTTCGGTATACATGGCTAGATAAATAGATGATTAGCATACAAGAAGTACGTGTCTTTGGTATACGAAATTCCATGCAAAGACTACTTGTATACAACTTGCTCTGCCGTTAGCTGGCCCTGAAAAGCTTGCCGCTCTGCCCCAGGCACTGCCTGGTTGCCAGGCCCCTGCTGGGCCATGTGCTGCCCCGAAATGGAGGCAAAACCTCTTTTTAACGCCAGAATACGACCTGAACGCACCCGGCGCGACGCCCGCGCATGATTTTGCGACCTGCGTGAAAGCCGCCGGCTGGCCTTGCGCCTTCCTTTGCTGGCGTCGCTGCTGCCTAAAAAACGACCGGCTGCCAGGCAGCGGCATTTCCCTGATTTCTCACCTCACTACTCCTTCCCAATGACTATGCTTCCTTTCCCAAAGCGCTTATATAAATCAGCCCTGCTGCTGGCAGTGCTTGCTACGGCCGCTTGTGCCTGCTCCAAAGAAGATGCCGCGGCCGACCCTACGGCCGAAGGCGATGGGACTATAACCTGGACCCACAACGGTACGACCTATACCAGCAAGGCCTATTCCAGCGCCATCGTCGACAGCGACACGTCCCTGCTGATTACGGGCAGTTCGGCTGATATGAAAAACGCGGTGTCGCTGCGGCTCAAGAAAATCTATAAGCTGGGCGCTACCACTTATGACCTCAAGAAAGGCTCGGTGCTGAATAACTACCCCGCGGCCGGCCTCACCCTCAACAGCGCCACGCAGTACCTCACCCTCTACGGTCCCGGCGCCAGCAACGGCTCCGTGGTGGTGACCCAGTACGACCGCGCCGGGCAGAAGATAACCGGCACCTTCAGCTTCACGGGCGGGGCCGTGCCCAACTCGGGCAGCACCGGCACCCAGAGCGTGACCGACGGTTCGTTCAGCTTCACCCGCTTCCGCTAAGCCTTTCAGGGCTGCGGAGCCACTCATTCTTATTCTATCATTCCAGATTCCTCGCCGATGAAAACGCTTCGTCATATTCTACTCCTGAGTCTGCTGCTCACGGCCTTTGCCTGTAAAAAAGACAAGGAGGCCGAGCCCTCCAAAACCGACCTGCTCACGGCCAAAACCTGGCAAGACCAGACCCAGAGCCTGCGGCTCAATACCAGCGAAGGTACCCGCTCAACCCCCGCGGCTGACATGAATACCTACCAGTTTACGCGTGACGGCAAAGTGACTATCACCGCAGCTGATAAGACCAGCACTTCCGGCACCTGGGCGTTTGTCAATAATGAGTCGCAGCTGGCCATTACGTCGGGTGGTACTACCAACACGTTTGCCTTGTTCGAGGTCAGCGCTACCAAATTTTCCTTTGGCGTCAGCTACAACCAGGCCCAGATTCAGCAGGGCCTGGGTAGCAACGGAGGCGCAGAAGGCCAGTTTCTGAAGCTGCTGCTGCTCACGGCCGGCAACTTCACTTTCTCCAGCGGCACGCCAACCATTACCCCGGCCCAGCTCACGGCCGTCGACTGGAAGAACAACGCGGTGCCGCGCTAAGACAGCGGCCTTCGGAACCAGTGTTGCTTTTCACTTTCTACTGCCTTTGCCATGAAAAACTTTCTTTTTCTGCTGCCTTGCCTAAGCCTGCCCTTGGCCGCGCTGGCGCAGTCGGCGGCTCCCGTGGCCCCGGTGCGCCCCGTAACGGATACGTACTTCGGGCAGACAGTTGTTGACCCGTATCGCTGGCTGGAGGACGTGAAATCGGCCGAAACCCAGGCCTGGATGCACGGCCAGGCCGACTATGCCCGCCAGCAGCTCGATCAGCTGCCTAGCCGCGCCGCGCTTTACGCCCGCGTGAAGGAGCTAGGGGATGCCGCCGCGGCCCGTACCGGCCGCTACCAGCGCCGCGGCCAGCAGCTGTTTTACCTCAAGCGCGGGGCCACGGAGAATCTGTACAAACTCTACACCCGCCTCGGGATGCAGGGGGCGGAAAAGCAGGTCTTCGACCCCGAGAAGCTCTCTGCCACGCCCGGTAAGCACTGGGCTATTGCCTACTTCACAGCTTCGCCCGATGGCCGAACGGTTGCCATTGGCGTGGCGGAAGGCGGCTCCGAAAACGCCGTAGTCAAACTTATTGACACGGCTACCGGCCGCCAGCTCGACACCGATTTGCCCCGGGCCCGTTTCTCCAGTCCGGAGTGGCAGCCCGACAGCCGCGCCTTTTTCTACAGCCGCACCCGCGAAATGACGCCCGAAGTAGCGCCCGGCGAGGAGTTTACCAAAGTCACCAGCTACCGGCACCAGGTAGGCACCGCCCCCGCCGCCGACGTACCCGTGCTCGGCTACGACTACGCCCCGCCGAGTGTGCCACTGAAAACCATTCATGAGGAGGCTTTCGTGGAAGTGCCTGCCGGAGCCGCCGTGCCAACGGCCGTGGGCCTGATTGAGCGAGGTACCCGCCGGGAGCTGGAGCTGTACGTGGCGCCCCTGGCAGCCCTGCACACGCCTCGCACCACAGCCTGGCAAAAGGTGTGCAGCGCCGCCGATGAGGTAACCGGCTACGCCGTGCAGGGCGACAATCTGTATCTGCTTTCCCACAAAAACGCGCCCCGCTTTCAGGTACTGCGCACAAGCCTGAGCAAGCCCAACCTGGCTACGGCCACCGTGGTAGTGCCCCAGATGAGCAGCGTGGTTCAGGAGATTTTCGCGGCCAAGGATGCCCTGTATCTGCAACTGCTCGACGGCGGCCCCAACCAGTTTGCCCGCCTGCCCCACGGCAAGAGCGGTACGCCGGCCGTGGAGACCTTGCCGCTTCCTTTTGCCGGGGCTGGGGTGTTCGAGGTAATCCACGACCCACGACAGGCCGGTATCTGGGCCGGCCTTACGTCGTGGACGCGCTGGGGCGACTATTTTGCCTACGACCCCACTGCCCGCCGCTTCACGGCCACTAAACTCGAACCCCAGAGCGCCTACGACAACCCCGGCAATCTGGAAGTAGCCGAGGTGAAGGTGACAAGCCACGACGGGACGATGGTGCCACTCTCCATTATTCACAAAAAAGGCCTCAAGCGGGACGGCACGTCTCCCGCGCTGCTGCAAGGCTACGGGGCCTACGGTACCAGCATGACGCCGATTTATGATGCCTCTTACCTGGCCTTGCTGGAGCAAGGTGCCGTTGTGGCAGTAGCCCACGTGCGCGGGGGTGGCGAATATGGGCAGGAGTGGTACAAAGCTGGTTTTCAGGCTACCAAGCCCAACACCTGGAAAGACTTTATTGCCTGCGCCGAATACCTGGTTAAGGAAGGGTACACCAGCTCTGCCCGGCTCACGGGCCAGGGCACCAGCGCCGGCGGTATCCTTATTGGCCGTGCCGTTACGGAGCGCCCCGATTTGTTTGGCGCGGCTGTGTTCAACGTGGGCTGCCTTGACGCGGTGCGCTTCGAAACCACTGCCAACGGCCAGGCCAACATCCCCGAGTTTGGTAGCGTGCAGACCGAGCCGGGCTTCCGGGCGCTAACCGAAATGAGTACTTACGCCCACATTCAGTCCGGGACCAAATACCCCGCCGTGCTGCTCATCCACGGCGTGAACGACCGGCGCGTGGACGTGTGGCAGTCCCTAAAAACAGCTGCCCGGCTCCAGGCCGCCACCAGCAGTGGGCGCCCCGTGCTGCTCCGCCTCGACTTCGACGCCGGCCACGGCATGGGCTCCACCAAAGACCAACGCTACCAGCAGCTGACCGACATTATGGCCCTGGTTTTGAGCCAAACTGCGCCGGCTACCGCCCGCAAGTAGCTTTTGCCCCGTGTAGTATGCTTTCCTAAGTCAATAGCCTAGCCTTATGCCTTCCTATATCCACTGCCTGCGCCACGCGTTGGTATTCAGCCTGCCGGTTATGGCATTAACCGCCTGCTCCCCCGAGCCCAAAGCCGACGAAGCCTCGGCCAGTATTACCAAAACGGCAGTTGCTCCTGTCGCCACTGCATCGGCTCCCGCCGCAACAGCCCCCACCGAAACGGCTGCGCCAGCTGCTCCCGCCGGCTTCGACCCCAGCCAGGTGCCGGTAGCCAACCCTAAGCTCGGCGCCTTTCCCTACTTCAGTCTGCTGGATGGCTACGTGAAAATGGACGAGAAAACCGCCCCCGGCAACTCGGCCCGGGAAATGAACAAGGACGTCAACTTCGACCAGTACGAGTTTTTCGACGGTACCAAGCTCATTCCCGTGGCTGGCCGCCTGCGCACGGTCATTGCCATGGGCAAAACGGCCTCCTTTTTCCAGGTGCAGAAAACTTACGAGCAGCTTATCCACGACATGGGCGGCGTGACGGTGTTTGAGGGCAGCGGGGAGAAGATGAAGGAACTCAAGCTCAACTACGAGGACAGCCGCCACCGCGCCCGGTACAACATGCTGCCCTACGAAAAAATGGGCGTCTACATGGTGCGCACTCCCAACCAGGAAATCTGGGTGGAAGCCTACAAAGCCTATGCCTCCGACCCGGAAAACTACTGGTTGACAGTGGTGGAGAAAAAAGCCTTACCCATGCAGGCCAGCGTATTACCGGCCGAGCAACTCAAAAAGGAACTGGACGCTAACGGTCACGTGGCCCTCTACATCAACTTCGACACCGACAAGGCCAGCATCAAGCCCGAGTCGGGGCCGGTGGTAGGCGAGGTGGTGAAGCTGCTGCAAACCAACCCCACCCTGCGCCTCACCGTGGAAGGCCACACCGATGACGCCGGCACGCCCGCTCACAATCAGCAGCTTTCTGAGCAGCGCGCCCAGGCTGTGGTAGCCGCCCTGACCGCCCAGCAAATAGCCGCCGACCGCCTCAAGCCCGCTGGTTTTGGCCAAACCAAGCCCCTGGCCGACAATGCCACCGAGGAAGGCAAAGCCAAGAACCGCCGCGTCGAACTGGTACGGCTATAGCTCGACGCGCCGGAGGCGGCCGCTTGACGCAGCACTAGTCGAAAGGAGAATGATGGGAAGAGGACGATTCCCGGCGCATGACCTCGTCCAAGTCGCTGTCGGTGCCGGCGTAGCGGCTGCCGGTAGGCACCCGGAAAACCTGGTCGGAAGGAGTGGCCAGGTCGATACCGTCGAAATCCAGCTGCTCGCTTGGTTCGTTGAAGCGCTGTTTTACCCGGTCCAGCAAACCGCTTTTACCGGCTCCCGGCGCCCCCGGCAGCGTGTAGTGCACCAGCAACGCCAGCGTAGGCAAGGCCGCCGGAGCACGGTATTCAATGTAATCCAGCAGCTTCGGCGCTACTTTTATCTGTTCTGAGTACATCGTTTCGCAGCGCACCTGGTCGGGGAGCAGAAACACTACGCCCCGGCAGTTTTTCAGGGGCCCCACCGCCGTATTGGTTTTTACGGCCTGATGCAGGACCCCGCCCTCGGCAGGAAAGGGGCTGAACACGGTGCAGTAAGGCCGCCAGTCCAGGTTCGACAGGATGGGTTGCTTTTCGGCTACCCGGCGCAGATAGTCGGCGCTTGGAATCCGGCAGTGGGTGTTGAGCGTGTCGTGTTGCAGGTAGTAGGTTATGCTGTCGGTGCGTAGGTCAATCAGAATGCCGTAGCGGTAGGTTGAATCGGCGAAGCCGTTGGGCCGTATTTCCCGCCGTAGCTGCGGCCCCCGGAAATACATGGTCACGTAATCGGTGGAGCGCAGGCCATGGAGCGAATGGCGCTCCAGAAGCCGGATGGTTCCCACAAAGCCATCGAGCCGCGAAGACTGGGCTGGTACAGAAACCTCGGCGCTGCGTGGCTCCTCAGCAGCAGGAGAGGAGCAGGCCAGCAACCCAGCCAGGCAAACTACCAGTAGGCGGGGCAGGAACATTTGTATCACGTAAGAAAGAAAAGGAGAGTCAGAACGGGCCGGGAAGATAGAGGATTCTTGTTCCCGGCTGCGCGGCTTCCGTCATGCCTACCGCAAGAGCGGGCTTCCACTCCAGAAATACCCGCTCTTGTAAACTATGCTGGCTATGCTTTGGTAATAGCTTGAAATGCAAGGATTTATTGGTGTATCGATGTTGCTTTACGCTGTAGGGAAATAGCGGTAAACTGTACGAGGAGGGGGAACATTTTTGGCTGTTCTCAACGTTTTCTGCCTGATGTGCGTACATTCGCACCCCGCCCAGCGTGGCGGGCATCGTTCTTTACCATTTGGGGCTGACCGGAATTGACAGCTTGCGCAAGTCGCGAGTAAGCGTGCCAGGAGTTGAATGGATCTTCTGCGACCAAATCATTCGAACAATAACTGGCGAGTATAGCTACGCCATGGCTGCTTAGTCTAGGTACTAGGTAATGTCATCGTCCCGCACCCGTTTTCTTTTACACGGGTGAGTTCGGGGCGTCGTAAGTAGAAGATAGTTAGAAAGGAGGTGTGACTTTCTAGCGAAAAACAATCGCATCTAAGGAGACTCTACGGGCCTGATGCGCGCCCGGAGTTTCACGAAAATCCAAGCGTAGATACGCACGTAGAAAGCTCGACGGTTTCCTTGTCTGGACCAGGGTTCGACTCCCTGCAGCTCCACTGAAAAGCCCTTCCCGGCAATGGGAAGGGCTTTTTTTGTTTAATTCCAACAGTTTTGTCAATACAATTGAACCGGCTACTAGATAAGTGGCACCAAGGGGATGGATTGCCACCCAGGCTACTTTAGATAATTTACGATAACCAGCGGCTGGACGATAGTTGCTTAAATAACCGTTTGCGTGTGCTAGCCATCGGCGGAGCTGCCCAGCGTGGAAGTGCCTACCGCCACAGCCAGGGTGTAAGCCGGAGTTTGGGCCAGCACTGGCAACGTAAGTAAGGCCAGCAGCCCGAGAAGTAAGTGCCTGAAAATAAACAACCGGGAGAAACGACGGGGTATAAATGTTGGCATAGCACGATGTATAACGTGGATAAACTTAGGGGTTCCTACCCAAAGCCAACATACATGCGCAGAGCTCCAAAATAGTTTTCCCGGCACCTGTATCCGGACAGATGATAATGGGCCTGCAAATTACCTGGGTAGCCGATACAATGCCGAGCAGACGGTTTTGCTGTTTGGGGGATGGATAGGCTCAATTGCAAGGCACAGTGGCTGATGAACCTGATCCAATACCAGCCTCTGCTTTCTTAGAACTCCAGCCGAAAGACCGCGCCCTGGCCTTCCGCCGACTGCACCTTGATGCTGCCGTGGTGCAGGTGCATGATCTGCTTGGCTAGCGTCAGGCCGATGCCCGAGCCGTCTCTGCGGGTGGTGAAGAAAGGAATGAAGATACTATCGAGCACCTCCGGCGCAATGCCCCGGCCATTATCAACTACTTCAATGCACACCCGGCCGGAGGACTCGGCAAGGTAGGCCCGCAGGTGGATACCAGGCTGGGGGCATTCCTGCACGGCATACATGGCATTGAGGAGTAGGTTAATCAGCACTTGTTCCAACAACTGGCTATCGGCCTGCAGCTGCAAGTCGGCGGGCTGTACCGAGGTTTGCAAGTCGATGCCGGCCTGCCGCACCTGGGGAGTCATCAGGCCGCGCAGGTTGGTAAATAGCTCCCGGACCGATACTGTGGTCAAGACCGGGGCGCTGACGGTGCTTAGGTCGCGGTATACTTGGGCAAAGCGCAGCAGGCCCTCACTGCGGTGCTGAATAATGCTGATGCCCTCGGCTACGTCAGTAAGCAGGCCCGAATCCGGGGGAGCTGCGGGCCGAAGCTGCTGCTGATCCAGCTCGTGCTGCAGGTGGCGGCGCAGGGAGTCGGCCAGGGAGGCAATGGGGGCCACCGAATTCATGAGCTCGTGGGTCATCACGCGCAGCAGCTTTTGCCAGGCCGCGGTTTCGGTTTCGTCGAGCGTATCACTCACGTTTTTGAAAGCCACCAGGGTAAACTCGCGGCCTGGCAGGCGAAACTGTGTGGCTGAGAGCAGCAGCTGCATGGTTTTGGTGCCCACAGCCAGCTTCACTACCACCGGAGGCGCGCCGGGCGGCAGCTGGCGAATAGCGTCGTAGAGCACCGGCAGGCGTTTGTGCAGAGCCTGAATATTTTTCAGATAGGGCAGTTCCAGGGTTTGCTTGAACGCCTCGTTTACCCATTCCACCTGGCCCGTCGCGTCGTAGGAAATAATGCCCGTGTCGATGAGCTGCAGCACGGTTTGCAGGTAAGTAAACTGGGCGGCCCGCTCGGCGCTGAGCTGGCGAAAGGTGGCATTGAGCTGATTAAAAGCCTTATATAATGGGCGGAGTGAGAGGTCGGCGTGTTCCTCGTTGTAGTACTGGGCAAAGTCGCGGTACTGCACGGCCAGCAGGTAATCATGCAGGGCGCGGTTGTTGCGCGTTACGTAGCGGGCCAGCTTCCACACGGCGAATACCAGCAGTGCCCCGGCGCCAATCAGCAACCCGTAAGCCTGGTGCTGCTGGGCATACAGGCCCACGCCCAGTAAGGCCAGCAAGATCAGCAGGCGCAGGGCAATGCCGAGTTCGAGCCGCTTAGAGGTCATGTTTTTCGAGGCGGCGGTACAGGGCCGTGCGCGTGATGCCCAGCTCCTTGGCGGCCTTGGTGATGTTGCCGTGGTGGCGCTCAATTACCCGCAGAATCGTGGTTTTCTCGACTTCTTGGAGTTGCAAGGGGCCATCGGGCAGTTGCAGCTGGGTTTGGTCGGCTAGGGGCGTTTCCATGGCCGAGAAGTGAAAATCCTGGGGCCGGAGCACTTCGCCCTCGGCCAGAATAACGGCCCGCTCCACGGCGTGCTGCAGTTCGCGCACGTTGCCGGGCCAGCGGTGCTGCTGCAGCTTCTGCAGGGTCGCTTCCTCAAAAATAGGCGGAGACTTGCGGTTGCGGGTCGCGTAAAGCCCCGCAAAGTGCCGGGCCAGTAAGAGCACATCGTCAGCGCGGGCCCGCAGTGGGGGTAAGGTGATTTCGACGGTGTTGAGCCGGTAAATCAGGTCTTTGCGAAACGCGCTCCGGGCGGCCAGCTCGTAGAGCGGGGCATTGGTGGCCGAAATCAGGCGGATGTCGACGGGCACGGGCTGGTTGGAGCCCAGCGGAATCACCTGGCGGTTTTGCAGGGCCGTGAGCAGCTTGGCTTGCTGGGCCAGGGAGATATTGCCGATTTCGTCCAGAAACAGCGTACCGCCCGACGCGGCTTCAAAGCGCCCGGCCCGGTCTTCGCGGGCATCGGTGAAGGAGCCTTTCTTGTGGCCGAACAGCTCACTTTCGAAAATGCCCTCACTCATGGCGGCCAGGTCGGCGGTAACGAAGGGCTTGGCGGCGCGGAAGGAGCGTTGGTGCAGGGCCTTGGCCACGAGCTCCTTGCCGGTGCCGTTTTCGCCCAGTAGCAGGACGTTGGCCTCGGTGGGCGCCACCTTTTCAATCTTATGGAATACCTCCTGCATAGCTTCCGACTGGCCCAGCAAGTCAAACTCGGCGAAAGAAGCCGGGCGGCGCGGGGCCGGGGTGGCTGGCTTGCCGCTGGCCGGTAGCTGTTCCAGGGCGGCTGCCAGGGTTTCGAGCAGCTGCTGGTTGTGCCAGGGCTTAACGATGAAGTCGGTGGCGCCGGCTTTGAGGGAGCGGACGGCCGTGCTAACCTCGCCGTGGGCCGTAATCATGATGACGGTGGCCGCGGGGTCTTTTTCGCGGATGCGTCCCAGCCAGTACAGCCCCTCGTTGCCGCTGCCCAGGGTGCTTTTGTAGTTCATGTCCAGGAAAATCACGTCGAAGCGCTGCTTGCTGAGCAAGGACAGCAGCAGCTCCGGATTTTTCTCGGTCACGACTTCCTGAACCTCGGTTTTGAGCAGCATCCGCATGGCAAACAACACGTCGGTGTCGTCGTCAATTACTAAAACACGCGCTTTCTTCAGAACCATCAGGAAACAGGGAATAATCGGGAGAATAGCGTTGGCGGGTGAAGGCCAAGCACCGAAGTACCCAACATAAACCATACTAAGGTACCAAAAACCCATTTGGAGAGAAAACAGGCCGGTTTTTCTGGTCGTGCCGCGCACTACTGTATCACCAGCGGACAGTGAACTGTATCAAAACCGAACACTACAGAGCTGATAGAAAATATTCCTGGTCTTAAGAATCTGTTTTTCAATTGTTTATAGAAATGGCACCGTTGTTACTGCTATCTGGCCAGCCGCTGGGGTAAGAACAAACCGGGCGGCGGCAAGACCATGGACGTTGCTATTCAAAAGAAAACCTGGACCCGCACCCGCATCCTGCTGCTGGCCACGGCGGTGGTGGTCGTGGTAGTGGTCATCGTCAGCCGGATGGCGTCGGCGGGCACGGCCAAGCTCAACGTCGACCCCGAGCGGCTCACGATAAGCGCGGTTAGTCGGGGCGAGTTTCAGGAATTTGTGCCCGTGGATGGAGCCGTGATGCCCATCAAAACCATCTACCTCGACGCGCCCGAGGGCGGCACCGTGCAGCGCATCCTGGTGGAAGATGGGGCCACGCTCACGGCTGGGCAGCCCATAATTCAGCTGACTAACACCGACTTGCAGCTGGAAATGGTGAACCGGGAAACGGCCGTGTTCGACCTGATGAACAACCTGCACAACACCCGCAACCTGCTCCAGCAAAACCGGATTCAGCAGCTCAACCAGCTGGCCGACATCGACTACCAGCTGCGCGAAGCCAAGCGCCTCTACGAGCTGAACCGCACGCTCTATGACCAAAAGGTGATTTCGCAGCAGGAGTTTGCCCAGACTCAGAATAACTACCGCTACCAGCAGCGCCGCCAGCAGCTCACGCGCCAGTCGCTGCGCCAGGATTCGCTGAGCATGGGCCAGCAGATCGGGCAGATGCAGCAGTCGGTGGGGCGCATGCAAAGCAACCTGGCCCTGATGCGCCGCAAGCTCGACGACCTGACCATCAAAGCCCCGGCGGCCGGGCGCATTACGTCGCTCAACGCCGAAATCGGGGAGCTCAAAAGCCGCGGGCAGCGCATTGGGGAGCTCGACATGCTGACCGGCCTGAAGGTGCGCGCCACGCTGGACCAGTACTACATTTCCCGCATTTTCGCGGGTCAGAAGGCCGAAGTTACCCTGAACGACAAGCGCTACGAGCTGCGCGTCACCAAGATCTTCCCGCAAGTTACCCGCGGCCTGCAGGTCGACCTGGAGTTTAGCGGGGTTACTCCGCCCGACATTCGCCGCGGCCAGTCGTTGCCGGTGCGCCTGGCCCTGAGCGACCCGACCCAGGCCGTGCGCGTACCCCGGGGCGGCTTCAACCAGAAAACCGGCGGCAACTGGATTTTCAAGGTCAGTGAGGATGGCACCAAAGCCTACCGCACCGATATCCGCCTGGGCCGCCAGAACCCGGAATACTACGAGGTGCTGGCCGGCCTCAAGCCCGGCGACCGGGTGGTAACTTCCAGCTATGAAGGCTACGAAACCATGGGCGAGCTGCTGCTCAAGGCCAACACCGACTAATTCTTGGACCCGCAACCCTACACCGCGAAAAAGACGGTTGCGCCGGGCCCAATGGGGAGGAGTGGCACTGCGCCGCTTCTGCTGCCATCCGCCGCACAGTTGGTGAGTGACTCGCGTCGGCCGAGGGGGCTGACTGCAACCCAGCCCTCTGGTAGTACCCGGCACGACCGCCTTTTTTGAATTCCCGCTACTGTCCCAGCTCAATATCTTGTCTTTCTCAGAACGCTCTGCCATGCTCCAGATCAACCACCTCGAAAAGATTTACCGCACCGAAGAAGTGCAGACCAAGGCCCTGAACGACGTGTCGCTGACCGTGCAGGAAGGCGAGTTTGTGGCCATCATGGGCCCCTCGGGCTGCGGCAAATCGACACTGCTCAACATCATCGGCCTGCTCGACGAGCCCGACGGCGGCACCTTCGCCTTTGCCGGCACCGACGTGACCCATGTAACCGAGCGGCGCCGGGCCGAGCTGCGCAAAACCCACATCGGGTTCGTGTTTCAAAGCTTCAACCTGATTGAGGAGCTGACCGTGGCCGAAAACGTGGAGCTGCCGCTGATATATCTGGGCGTGGGGGCCGCTGAGCGGAAGCAGAAAGTAGAGCGGGTACTGGAGAAAATGCAGATTATGCACCGTCGCAACCACTTTCCGCAGCAACTCTCGGGCGGGCAACAGCAGCGCGTGGCCGTGGCCCGGGCCGTGGTCAACTCGCCCCGCCTGATCTTGGCCGACGAACCCACCGGCAACCTGGATTCCAGCAACGGCAACGAGGTCATGGAGCTGCTCACCGAGCTCAACGAGGCCGGCACTACCATCGTGATGGTAACCCACTCGGAGCACGACGCCCGCTACGCCCACCGCGTGGTGCGCCTGCTCGACGGGCAGGTTGTGCTCGAACACGCGCGGGCGTAGCGGTCCGGGCGGCACTTATCCTTTTTTTTAGCACTTGACCATAGTACCACCGGCCCCATGTTCCAGTATTCCCTGCTTCTGATTTACCGGAATTTTCAGCGGTTTAAAACCACCTTTTTCATCAACCTGATCGGCTTGTCCGTGGGCTTAGCCGGAGCCCTTACCATCTACCTGTGGGCATACGACGAATGGAGCTTTGACCGCTACCACGCCACCACCGGACGGCTGTTTCAGGTGCTGGAAAACCAGCGCACGGCCGAGGGCATCAACACCTATGGTACAGCGCCGCTGCTGGCCGAGGCGCTGGCCAAGGAAATGCCCGAAATCCAGTATGCGGCCGCGGCCACCCCGCCCGATTTTTTCCCGGGGTTCACGCTGGTGGCAAAGGGAAAAACCGTGCGGGCCGACGCAAAATTTGCCGGCAAAGACTTCTTCCACATCTTCTCCTACAACCTGCAACAGGGTGACGCCAGCCAGGTGCTGGCCAACAAAAGCGCTGCTGTGCTCTCGCAGGAAATGGCCGCGGCGCTATTCGGCACGGCGGCCAATGCCGTGGGCAAAACGGTAGAATGGCAACTGGCTGACTTAAAGCAAACCGTCATCGTAACGGGCGTATTCGGGCCCATTCCGGCCAATTCTACCGACCAGTTTGACTGCGTGCTCAGCTTCGATGCCTTCAAGGACATTATGAAAATGGGGGAGTCCATGAACTGGGCCCAGGATGGGCCTTTCAACACCTTCGTGGTGCTACGCGAGGGCGCCAACGAAGCACAGTTTCAAACCAAGATTTCGGGCTTGCTTCAACGCAAGCTGGCCACGAACAAGGAACGGGCCTTGCTCGTGCAGCCCTACGCCGACAAGTACCTCCACGGCGAGTACATCAACGGCGTACCGTCGGGCGGGCGGATTGAATACGTGAAGCTGTTTTCGGCCATTGCCGTGTTCATCCTGGTCATTGCCTGCATCAATTTCATGAACCTGGCCACGGCCAAGGCTTCGCGCCGGCTAAAGGAAATTGGGGTGAAGAAAACCCTGGGTGCCGGCCGATTTTCGCTGGCCGCACACTTTCTGGCCGAATCGGTGCTCATGAGCTTCATCGCGCTGCTCCTGGCGCTGGCGCTGGTAGACTTGCTGCTACCTCAGTTCAACGATATCACCGGCAAGCAACTCGCGCTGGACTTCAAGCCGCACTTGGTTTTTTCGGCGCTGGGGATTACGCTCCTTACGGGGCTATTAGCGGGTAGCTATCCGGCTATGTACCTGTCGGGGTTGCGGCCGGTGGAGGTGCTCAAGGGGCAGCTCACTGGCTCGGTTGCCGACCTGTGGATGCGCAAAGGTCTAGTGGTTTTCCAGTTCATGCTCTCGGTGCTGTTCATCGTCTGCGTGTGGGTCATTCAGCGGCAGCTTGCCTTCGTCGAAAGCAAAGACCTGGGGTACAACCGCAACGGCATTGTGTATTTCGAGGCGGCGGGCAAGGCGACGCAGCAGCCTGAGGCTTTTCTAGCCGAGCTAAAGCGGCTGCCGGGCGTGGTGAACGCCGCCGGCAAGTTGGGCTCGTTTATAGGTACGTACGACGGCGCGGGAATCCCAATGGAGTGGCAAGGCCGGAAGATTCCCGTCCACCACATGGGCGTAAGCTTTGACTTGCTCGAGACGCTGGGCATTGAGTTGGAAGACGGCCGCAGCTTTTCGCCGCAATTCCGCACCGACAGCGTTCAGATTATCGTGAACGAGGCCCTGGTAGCCAGCCTGAATCTGGAAAATCCCGTGGGGCAGATGCTGGATAAGTGGCGGATTGTGGGCGTCGCCAAGGACTTTCACTTCCAGTCGTTGCACGAGAAAGTGAAGCCCCTCATTTTTCGGTTGGAGCCCAAGGCTACCACTACCATCCTTGTTCGGCTGGCCCCGGGCCGGGAGCAGGAAACCATAGCCCAGCTCCGGCAGCTCTACGCCGCGTTTAACCCAGGGCAGACCCTGACCTACCACTTTCTTGATGAGGACTTCCAGGCCCAGTACGCGTCCGAGCGGCGCGTTGGGGTACTGGCCCAGTACTTCGCCGGCTTAGCTATTCTGATTTCGTGCCTTGGTCTATTCGGTCTCACCGCCTTCACGGCCGAACGGCGGCGCAAGGAAATTGGCATCCGCAAGGTTCTGGGAGCTAGCGAATTCAGCATCGTCTACTTGCTCTCCCGCGACTTAACCAAACTGGTGGGTGTCGGCATTCTGCTGGCTTTGCCGCTCAGCTATCTGGTCGTGACGCAGTGGCTCGACGACTTTGCGTACCGCATCACCCTGCAAGCCTGGTACTTCCTGGGCGCTGGCCTGCTGGCCGTTGCGGTGGCTTGGCTTACCATCAGTTCCCAAGCCCTGCAAGCGGCCCGGCTCAATCCCACGCAGAGCCTGCGCGACGAATAGCCGCGGCTGCTTTTCCCAACTATCCGTCCACCATTACCCAACTGGCACGACCATGCTGAAGAACTACCTGCTCGTGGCCTACCGCAACCTGGTGCGGCACAAGGCTTTTTCCTTTCTCAATATTGCCGGTCTGGCCTTGGGCCTGACGGCCTGCCTGCTCATCGGCCTGTTTGTGCACGACGAGCTGCAATTTGACCAGTTTGTGCCCGCCGGCAACCGGATTTACCGCGTTTACACCCAGCAAACGAAAACCGAAGCGCCCGAAAGTTATGCTTCGGTGGCGCCCATGTTTGCCACTACCCTGAAACGGGAGTTTCCGGAGGTCGAGCAAACCATGCGCATCATGATGACCGGCACGAGTCTCAATCTGCTGGAAGTTGGGGAGAAAAAAATCTACGTGGAAAACGGCCTCGTTGCGGACTCCACCTTTTTCGAGGTTTTCCAGTTGACCTTTAAATATGGTTCGGCGGCTGGCGCGCTAAACGCGCCCAACTCGGTGGTAGTAGCCGAAGACGTAGCCAAAAACTTTTTTGGGGACGCCAACCCGGTTGGCAAAGAGCTGAAAATCGACAAATCGACCTTTCTAGTGACGGGCGTGCTGCAAAAGGGCCTGTCTAAGTTTCACCTCAAAGTCAACTACATCATCCCGCTGGCAGCGTACCAGCTCCCGCGGCAGCGCATGGAAAAATGGGGCTGGCAGCAGTTTTACACCTACGTCAAGTTGCGGCCCGGCGCTGCGGCCAGCCAAACCCAGGCCAAGCTGCAAAACTACCTGGTGCAGAAGGTGCAGCCGACGCTCGGCGACAACGATAAGCTTACTGCCGTGCCCTACCTGCAGCCGTTGCACGATGCGCACCTGTATTCCGCCAGCTTCAAGTACGACTCGGCCGTCAAAGGCAACATCACCTACGTGAAGGCCCTGAGCTTTATTGCCGGCTTTATTCTGCTCATTGCCTGCTTCAATTTCGTGAATCTGGCTACGGCCAAGTCGATGCAGCGGGCCAAGGAAGTCGGTATTCGCAAAACCATTGGGGCCAGCCGGCAGCAGCTGATGCTGCAGTTTCTGAGCGAAACGGTGCTGCTCACGCTGGTGAGCGTGGTGCTGGCCGCGGTGCTGACCTCCTTGCTGCTACCGTCGCTAAATGCCTTTACCGACAAGAGCATGGAGTTTGACCTGGTCCGCAAGCCTGCGCTGCTGGCTTTGCTGGCGGCACTGACGGTGGTGGTAGGCTTGGTGGCAGGCTTCTACCCGGCGTTGGTGCTGAGTAGCTTTCAACCGGTGAAGGTGCTGAAAAGCGCGGTGGTGACGGATGGCATCTTCGGGCGGGTGCAATGGCTGCGGCACGGACTGATTGTGGTGCAGTTTGCCTTGTCGGTCTTCCTGATTGTCTGTGCCTTTGTGGTATTCCAGCAGGTGTCGTACCTGCACAACAAGGACCTGGGCTTCAACCGCAGCCAAATCATGTTTTTCCCCATGCGCGGCAACACCATGAACCGGCAGTATGAGGCGTTTAAAAACGAGTTGCAGCAAGTGCCCGGCGTGGTGTCGGCCAGTATCGGCTACGGCTTCCCCGGCGACCAGGTGGCTGGTGACGGCCTGATTGTGCCCACCAACGGCGAAATGAAACAATACCCGTCTACCCAGCTGATGGTTGATTACGACTACATCAAAACTCTGGGCCTGCAGCTGGTGGCCGGGCGCGACTTCTCCAAAGAGCTGACCACCGACAAGGACCACGCTTTTATTCTGAACGAAACGGCCGTGAAAGAATTCGGCCTGGGCACGCCGCAGCAGGCCCTGGGCAAAACGGTAAAGTGGACCGTATGGAACGATAAAAACCCCGATTCGCTGAAGGTGGGCAAGATTATCGGCGTCGTGAAAGACTTCCACTACAAGAGCCTCTACGACCGGCTGGAGCCCGCCGTGCTGCAAATCTTTCCCGGCGCCTACTGGAAAGTGGCCGTAAAGCTCAAGACCGACGACCTGGGCAGCACGGTGGAAGGTGTGAAGCAGGTGTGGGCCAAATTCAGCCCCGATAACCCCATCGAGTATAAGTTCTTGGACGACAACTTCGACCAGATGTATCAGGCCGAAGACAAGCTCAAATCGTTGCTGTGGGCATTTACCGGCGTGGCTATTTTCGTGGGTTGCCTGGGGCTGTTTGGCCTGGCGACCTACGCGGCCGAGCGGCGCAAAAAGGAAATTGGTATCCGTAAGGTGCTGGGCGCCGACGTGGCCAGCATCGTAAAACTGCTCTCGAAGGAGTTTATGGTGCTCGTGCTGGTTGCTTCCCTCATTGCCTTCCCGGTAGCCTGGCTGGCCATGAGCCGCTGGCTGCAGGACTTTGCCTACCGCATCGATATTCCGCTGTGGGCCTTTACGGTGGCCGGACTGCTGGCCGCCGCCGTTGCCTTCCTGACAGTGAGCTACCAGGCCATCAAAGCGGCGACAACCAACCCGATAAACAACATACGCGTCAGCTAGCGGTAAGTGGCTGGTGGGTGTAAAAAGGCAACAGGCTGCTCCGCAAGGGGCAGCCTGGATTGTGCCGGGCCCTACCCTAACCCCAGTAGCCGGGGAGGCGAGCTGGTTACAATGGGGGCCACTTTCTTCAGGATACTTTCCGGTAGTACCAGTTCTTGTCTACTTCGTTTGTTCCAATCGGCCTATTTCTTCCTTAAGCCCGGTTAGGGAAACGGGTCGAAAAACCAGATTTTCCTCTGTGCGCGGGCTGAGCGTAGTGGCTTGCGTGGCCAGCAGCGTGGTGCCCCCGACCCGCTTTACCGCCACCACGGTGACGGGCTCCTGTGCCGGGACGTTGTAGAAAATAGTTTGCTGCCCCTTGATCTGACCCCGCAGTACGCTCCGACGGTTGGTAAACACCAAGCTCACCTCTGCCTTGTCGCCGCCGCTATGCACGGCGAAAGTCACCAGCGGCTGGCCCGAGTTCAAAAAACGGTCACAGTTGATCCAGCCCAGGGCGGCGGCGGAGAAGAGGTAGGTCCCGACGGTGGCGGCCGAGAGTTGGGCTACGGAGGTGTCGGTGGCCTGCTGTTCAAAGGCCTGGACGAAGCTTTTGGCCGAGAGCTGTTGCAGAGTCTTTTCCTGGTCAATATCCTCGTACCGGATGACCGCCTGGCCGGTAGCGGTAACTAAAACCGTCAGCCGGTAGATACAGGGTACGACTACGCCCTGATAACGCGCCGGCTCCCAGCGGGGCATAGCCGTGAGGGCTGCCTCTACCAACGGCGCCACCTCCGCCACCGAGATGCCCGTGACGCTTGGCCCCAGCACCTGCCCGCCCGGGGAGATAGTGAATTGCGCGTGCGCCACGGCCCGTACCCGTAGGCCAGTATTGCCGGAAATGCGGCGCAACTCCTGCCGCTCAGCGCGGGTTATCCGCATCCGGTGCAGGCGCTGCTGCAGTTCCTGGCTGATTTTAATCCGGCTGGCTATTTCCCGGCGGGCAATGCTTTGGCCGCGCTTGAAGCGGGGCGGCTTGACCAGCTCCTGAATAAAGCGCGTCGGCGGCATGGGCATTTGCCAGTCCAGGCCCTGCTCGGGCGAGCCGACGCCGCGAAAAAGCTGCATACCGGGCTTTTCCTGGCGGGTAGGAAAACTTAGCAACAGACGGGTACTGTCGCGCAAGGCGCAAGCCTGGCCCTGGGCGCGGGCCGCCAGGTGCAGCATGCCAGCTGTTTCCAGTAGTTGCTCCCCCGAGCGGGTCGATAATCGGTTGAGCACGATATCGGCCAGAGAGTAGAATTCCCGCAGCGAAATCTCCACGGGGCCGGCCACGAGCGGGCTGCCATCCGGGCGGCGAAAGGCCTGGGCTGGCACCCAGATGGTGGTGCCTCCGGTGCCGCGCAGTACAGTGTCCTGGTCGGCGCGCACGGTGAAAACCTGCGTTGGGACCTGCCCTTCCAGTTCCCTGGAAACAGCTGGTTCGGCCGCTTGGGTGGGCCCGATAGCAGTGTCGTTATTGGGTGATATGACGGACTGAGAAGCGCGGCGGATCGGGCGGCTTGCGTCAGGAAACGATAAGCGCAGGGGCTGGGCGCGGCTGGCTTCCGGCACAACAGCCGCCGAAGCAGTGGGCAGCACAGCGGCCGCAACGGGCGCCGAGGTAGTAGCTGGCACAGTAGCAGCTTCAGTGGCAGCGGCCGGGGGAGTAGTGGGCTCGCGCCGAGCGGTTTCCTGTTGGGAGCAGGCCGTGGTGCCGAGCGCCAGCAGGAGTATGGCCGGAAAGTAGGAGTTCACCATGCTGTAAGCTACCAAACGACTGATTGTAACGGAATAAGATAGGAACAATCAACGCGCGAAGCAGATGAAAAGTACGGTCGGGGTTAAAACTAGAAAAGGCTGCCCCAAGGGAGCAGCCTTTTCGGTACCAAACCAACATTTATTTCCCGATGCTGCGGTGGGTGAAGGAGGTGAAGCCCAGGAAGGTCTTGTCGCCGGGCACGCCGTAGGGGTCCTGCCGGTCGCGCAGGGAGGCCAGCTTGCTGGTGCCGTAGTAGTTGTAGGCCGTTTCGATGCCAGGGAAAATCTGGGTGCCGCTGCAGTTGCGGGTGTAATTGCCCGCGGCGGCGTCCTCGTACTTATTCCAGCCGTTCTTGATCTGCTGGCTGTTGGCCTCATAAATGGCCGTGTTGCCCTGGATGCGGGCCGTTTCGGCGGCGTAGGTCAGGGCCGTGAGCGTGTACTGGGGATGGATACAGTCCCGGTCGCGCTGCTCTTTCACGGCCCCGTCGGAGTAAAACAGCTGGGGCAGAATCTGGAACAGGTAGTCGTAGCCCGAGTCGTACACGGCCGTGCTGTTGAACCACACGCCCAGGGCCATTTTAGCGTAGGCGTAGGAGGCCTGCCAGTTGTTGATGTCGTTGATGGCGCCCGGTACGTTGTTGACGTAGTTGTTCTTGAGGTTATTCAGGAAGTCCGAGAACTTGCTCACGTCCGTGGCCGACCAGCCCGCACCCGTACCATTCACTTGATAGTAGCGGATGATTTCGCCGGCGGCTACGAAGGTAGGGGCCACCCAGGCGGCTTCAAGGTAAGTTTGGCGGAACTCGGTGGGGCTGCCGTCGGGCTTGGGCGAGGTGCTGTAACGCTGGAAGTTGTAGGCGTAGCCGTTCAGGATTTGCTTGGCCTGGTTGGCGTAGGTCGCGTTGCCGGTTTTCACCCAGCGCAGGGCGCAGGCGTAGGCCAGAATTGCGTCGCGCCGGATCTGGTCTTCGGTAGGGCTGCCGCCGCTGCCTACCACGTATACCACGCTGGGGAAGGAGGTGGGCACGGCGTACTGGTTCATGTAGTCAACCACCTTGTTGTAGCCGGCTGTGCGGGTAGCGTCGCCGGCATTGGCCTGGGCGGCTACCAAATCGAGGCTGGCCTTGCTGTTGACCACGCCGGGGTGGCGGAAAGTGGTTATGGTGGAGTCGGCGGAAGCGTCGGCGGTGTCGGGAGCAGCGGCTTCTTTTTCCTGGCAGCCGGCTAGGGCGGCGAATGCCAGGGCCAGGCCGAGCTGGGCCAGGCCCGCGCGGAACGAGAGGTACTTCATGGGTTTTGGTGGGATTAAGGATGGGGAACAGAAAAGCAAAAACCTAGTAGCTACTTAGGAGCCGGAAAATGAGAGGTTTTAGCGGGTAAACATCCTTAGTGTGAGAGGTTTATTTGCGTAAACGATTACGTAGAAAACTTCCCAAAACCCGAAAGGCACTGCGCCCGGGCCCGTTTTACAAGCCCGGAATGCCCTTACCGTTGAGCAAGCTCTGGCGGCGTACCAGGGCCTCCATAAAGTAGTAATCGGCGTAGCTCAAGGGCACGTCCACTTCACTGTTCGAGGGCTTGGCTCCGGTGCTGTGCAGCAGCAGGAAACCGCGGCTGCCGCCGGGCTGGGCCACGTACGACTTGGCTAGGCTCTTTACCATCTTATCGGCCTTGGCGCGGTAGAGCTTGCCGTTGGCGCTGAAGGTGCTTAGCTCATACAGGGCCGAGGCAATCAGGGCGCCAGCCGAGGCGTCGCGGGGCTCGTTGGGCAGACCGGGGGCGTTGAAATCCCAGTAGGGAATCAGGTCCTTGGGCAGGTTGGGGTGGTTGAGGATGAAGCGGGCCACGTTTTCAGCCTGCGTCAGGTAGGCTTTATTCTTAGTTTCGCGGTAGCACATGGTGTAGCCGTACAGGGCCCAGCCCTGCCCCCGCGCCCAGGCCGACTCGTTGGCCGCACCCTGGTGGGTGGTGCGCTTCACCACCTTGCCCGTGGCCGAGTCGTAGTCCACCACGTGGTAGGAGCTAAAGTCGGGGCGGAAGTGGTTGCGCATGGTCGTGTTGGCGTGGCTCACGGCAATTTTGTAGAACGAAGAGTCGCCGCTGAGGCGGGTGGCGGCGAAGAGCAGCTCCAGGTTCATCATGTTGTCGATAATGACCGGGAAGGCCCACTTTTCGCGGCTGTGGTCCCAGGACAAGAGCGTGCCGACCTTGGGGTAAAACCGGGTGCTGAGCGTACGCGCGGACTGCAGAATTACGTCTTTGTAGGCTGCGTCCTTGGTCAGGCGGTAGCCGGTACCGAAGCTGCAGTACACCTTGAAGCCCATGTCGTGGGTGCCGCCGTTGGTTTTCTCGGGCTCGATGTTAGCCGTGTAGGTTTTGGCCTCGGCCATCCACTTGGGCTGCCCGCTGAGCTCGTACAAAAACCACAAATAGCCGGGAAAAAAGCCGCTGGTCCAGTCGCGGGAGGGCACCACGATGAGCTCCCCGGTGGGGGTGAGGCTGCGCGGCGACACCAGCGGGGGCTTGCCCGCGGCCACTGGTGTCTGGGCTATGGCCTTGGGCAACTCCTGGAGCATGGTCGTGGCCTGGGTTTCGGCCAGCTGCACGGTCTTTTTAGTTAGAGCGTCCTGGGCGAAGGCGGCGGTGGAGAGAAAGGTCAGGCCGAGGGTGAGCGTACGGAAGAGCATGGGGTGGGAAGGGTTGGGAAGGATTGTGGAGGTAGCCTCAGTGTTCAAATAAGGCCGTCATGCTGAGCTTGTCGAAGCATCTCTACCGCAGTGCTAATCAGAATTACCATGACACGCGAGGTATCTCGCAGTCTGTTTCATGCGCAGAAGGCTCGACAGGCCGTTCTATTCTCAGCAACGAAGCAGTAGAGATGCTTCGACTTCGCTCAGCATGACGTTCCTTTGAGAATATGCCGAGCCTTATTGCAGCCAGATGATGGGGTTGCGCACGGGCAGGTTGCGGATAACTTCCTCAACTTCGGGCTGGTGCTCCAGGCGCTGCCAGGTTTTCAGCCAATCAGTTTGCTTGAACTGCACGGCGCCGAACACTAGGAAGGGCTGGGCTACGGGCCAGTTGTCCCAGTACATGACGTCTTTGGGGAAAGGCCACCTGGATTTGTCGGCCACGAAGGGGTAGAGGTACTCGATGCCGCGCCGGATGCCGCGGCCGTCGGGCGTTTGAAACGTGTAGAGGTTGTCGGCCGGAGTGCTCAGGATCTGGCAGATCATGGTCATGGCGTCCAGGTTGAAGAGGGAGTAGCCGTAGGGCTTGGTGCGCTTGGTTTCCAAAGGGAAGCTGCCGTCGGGAGCCATCTGGGTGGGCAGCAGCACGGTTTTGTAGCGGGTGCGGCAGAATGAGAGCAGCTCCTGGTTGCCGGTGAGGCGGGCAAAAGCGGCCACTTGCATCACCCAGCAGGTGCCGTGGTTGTTCTGCGCTTTCATTTCGTCCTGGCCATATCGGTGGGTGGTCAGCCAGGTCAGGTACTGAGCAAACCAGCTTTTGATGCCGGCCACATCTTCTTTGCCGAAGGTTTTGGAGTCTTGAAAAATCAGCACACCCTGGGCCACTTCCATGAGCTGAATCGTGTCGATGACGCCGATGCCGCGGCCGGTGAAGCGGCCTTTGATGGCCTGTGCGTAGTTCAATGACGGGTTCATCAGCGTGGCCGGGTCCAGAAACCAGGCCCGCAGGTGCAGCAGGGCGTGGCGGGCGTACTGCTCGTCGTGGGTCAGCTCGTAGGCCGAGGCCAGGGCCCCGATGATGCGGCTGAAGCGAATCATGGCCTGGCGGTGGGCCACGAAGTTGTCGGGATTCGTCAGCCCGTCGCGCTGAATGTAGGGGCCGGCGGGGTTCTGCGGGTCGGGCCACCAGTAGTCGCCTTCGGAGAAGAAGTCGTGGGCGGTGCCGGCGCTGCGGGGCGAGGTGCTGGCCGTGACCGTAACGGGCTGTTGCTGCAAGGCCCAGGCTGCCTGGGTAAGCACCTGCTGGCGCAGCGCTTCGGTGGCTTGGCGGCGCAGCTTCTTATCGGGCTTGCCCGCCGCGGCTCCCGACGACTGCTCCACCATGGCGCTGAGCAGGAGGACCAGCAGGAAAAGGAAAAGTGTCTTGCGGTTCATTGATATCGGGCGGGTTTGCTAGAAAAGAACGTCATGCTTCGGCTCCGCCCAGCATGACAGTTACTCTGACAACGTCAGCCGAGCGAAGTGTCTCGCTCGACCTGACGTTCGGGAGGGTTTGAGCAATTAGTTAATTGATTAGCGTTAAATCAGTTTCCAGACGGATATCGTCGGAGGCGGAGCCGAGCAGGAGGCGGAAGTCGCCGGGCTCGGTGGTCCACTGCAGGTCGTTGTTATAGAAGGCGAGTTTGTCGCGGCTGATAGTGAAGCTTACTGTTTGGCTTTCGCCGGGCTTGAGGCTGATTTTGCGGAAGTCCTTGAGCTCTTTGAGGGGACGCACGACGGAGGCTACTTTGTCGCGCAGGTAGAGCTGCACCACTTCCTCACCGGCCCGGCTGCCGGTATTAGTCAGGGTGCAGCTCACCTGCACGGTTTCGGCGGCCGTCATCCGCGGCTGGCTGATTTGCAGGTTGCTATACTTGAAAGTAGTGTAGCTCAGGCCGTGGCCGAAGGCGTAGCGCGGGGTGTTGGGCGCGTCGATGTAGGCCGAGCGGTAGCGGATGTTCTGGGGGTCAACGACGGGGCGGCCGGTGCTGTACTGCTGGTAGGAAATCGGAACCTGGCCCATCAGGCGCGGAAACGTGCTAGGCAGCTTGCCGGCGGGGTTGTAGTCGCCGAAGAGCACGTCGGCCAGGGCCCGGCCGCCTTCTGAGCCCGGAAACCAGGCGTAGAGAATGGCGTCGGCCTGGTCGGCCAGGGTGTTGAAAATCAGGGGCCGGCCAGCAAAAAGCACGGCCACGATGGGCTTGCCGGTGGCTTTGAGGGCCTGAAACAGCTCTTCCTGCACACCGGGCAAACTGATGTCGGCCCGGGACTTGGCTTCCCCGCTCATGTCCCAGGTTTCGCCCACGCACAACACAATGACGTCGGCCTGCCGGGCCGTTTCCACGGCCTGGGCGAAGCCCGCGCGGGAGTCGCCGGTAGCCGCGCAGCCTTTAGCGTAGAGAAGCTGAGTCTGTTTACCGGCCCGCTGACTGATGCCCTCGAAGGCCGAGACAATCTGGGTAGTGTCGGCAATGACGGTCCAGCCCCCGGCCAGGTCGCGCTTGGACTTGGCCAGGGGGCCAATCAGGGCAATTTTGCGTTGAGCAGCCAGGGGCAATACGCTGCGCTCATTTTTGAGCAGCACCATCGACTTGCGAGCCACGTCGCGGGCTGCCACGCGGTGCTGCGGGTCGCTAAACACTTTCTTTTCGCGCTTGGCGTCGGAGAACTTGTAGGGGTCGTCGAAGAGGCCCAGCTCGAACTTCTTGCGCAGAATGCGGCGCACGGCATCATCGACCAGGGCCACATCGACTTTGCCCTCTTGCACCAGCTTGGGCAACGTGTCGAAGTAGGCGTCGTTTTCCATGTCCATGTCGTTGCCGGCCGCCATAGCCTTCTGCGCTGCCTCGCCGATGTTTTGGGCGTAGCCCCAGCTCACCATCTCCCGGATGGAGCCCCAATCCGACACCACAAAGCCGGGGTAGTTCCACTGGCCTTTGAGAATGTCACGCTGCAAATAGCGGCTGGCGGTGGCCGGCACGCCGTTGAGCGTGTTAAAGGAGTTCATAAACGTGGCGGCCCCGGCATCCACGGCGGCCTTGAACGGGGGCAAATACACTTCCCAGAGCTGCTGAGGGCTGAGGTCCACGGCGTTGTAGTCGCGCCCGGCAATAGCGGCTCCATAGGCGGCGAAGTGCTTGGCGCAGGCCATGACGGCATCGGTGCCGCCGAGCTTTTCGCCCTGAAAGCCCAGGACCCGGGCCCGGGCAATCTGGGAGCCTAGGTACTGGTCTTCGCCGGCACCTTCCATCACCCGGCCCCAGCGCGGGTCCCGGCCGACGTCGACCATGGGCGCAAACGTCCAGTGAATGCCGGAAGCGGCGGCTTCCCGGGCTGCCACGTGCGCCGACTCCCGAATGGCGGCCATATCCCAGGAAGCAGCCTCGGCCAAGGGCACGGGAAATACGGTCTGGTAGCCGTGAATCACATCGAGGCCAAAGAGCAGCGGAATGTGCAGGCGCGACTTGAGGGCCTCCGCCTGAATGGCGCGGGTGTCCTGTACGCCTTTCACGTTCAGCATGGAGCCCACGTGGCCCTGGCGGATGCTGTTGAGCAAGTCGGTTTTGCGGGTGCTGGCGGGGCCAGTCAGCTCCCGGCCCGAGTACTGCGTGAGCTGCCCGGCTTTTTCCTCCAACGTCATCTGGGCCAGCAGCTCGGTAATGCGCTGCTCAATGGCGGCCGTCGTCAACGCTTTTTTCTGAGCCCGCGTAGGAGAGCCGGCAGCTAGCAAAGCAGTGAGAAGTAGAAGCGTTTTGGAGAAAGGAAAAGGCATTGCAAGAAGTTGGAAAGGAGCGGTAGTGCGGTAGAGTATCAGCTGTCATCCTGGGCTTTGCGAAGCATGACTAATAGGGAGTACTAGTGCAACGGCAGTTGATTTGCATTGCAGGCGAGATGTTTCCCGCTGGTCGACATGACGTTCTTCATGGGAGGACAGGCGGCTAATAGAGGCGCTTCACCTGTAGGCCGTTGAGGATGGTTTCGCCGGTTTGGGGTTGGAAGTCGAGGAGGATGCCTTTGCCGCCGCGGGCCGAAACGGGGATTTTATAGCTAACGGCTTGTAGGGCGGGAAGCGTGGTGCCGGTGCTCAGGTTCGGCAGGGCCGCCACGCCATTGACCAGCACCGAGAAGGAGCGGCTGGCTTTCGGGGCGGGGCCGGCGGCGGCGTTGCTACCGGCCAAGTTATACACCAGCTGTTCGGCGGCGGGAGCGGCTTCGAGCTCGGCAAAGTGCAGGGTTACTTCGTACTCGCCGTCGGGCACGTCGAGGCGGAACTGCGTGAGGCCCACGCGCTGGGTTTCGTAGAGAGCATCGTAGCTCGTGCCCAGAATGTCGCGGTCGGAGCCGTAGGGCAGCCGGTCGCCGGGCAGCTTGTAGACCGTGCCGCCCACGTAGCCCCAGCCGCCGGGGGCGTATTCCTGCTCAGGCACCCAGACCTGGTGTAGCTTATTGTCGGTGAAAGTGCGGGCGTCGCCGAGGCTGATGTTGAGCTCGGTGAAGGGGAGCTTGGGCGAAGTTAGTTGCGTAGGCAGTAGCTGAAACTCGATGTCGGCCTGGTCCTCCACCGCCTGGCCGGTAGCCTGGGCCTGGAGCCGGTTCATGCCGTTGCCAAAGGGTACGTTGAAGCGGACCACGCCAAACTCGGCAGGTTTGGTACCCAAATCCTGGCCGTTGAGCAGCAGGCGAACGGCAGGCTGGTTGGTGTAGATTTCCACGGGCTGGCGGCAAAACAGCGAGTCGGGGCCAGTAGTGGGGCCGCTGCGTAGGTTCCAGCCACGGCTGCCGATGCGCAGGAAGGACGTTTTGAGCAGGTGGGCCTGGTAGAAATAATAAGCATCCTTGGGCTGGCGGTCAGCCGTGAGCAGGCTCTTGGTATTCAGGTGCGGATTGGCTTCCTGCCGCGTTTCGGAGCTGAACTCGGCCAGGTTCCACACGGTGCTGCCCGCCACGAAGGGCCGGTCGAGAATGGCTTTCAGGTAAAACTGGTGGTAGGAGTTGGCGTACTCGGTCGTTTTGTCGAAGCGTCGGGGCTGGAAGGAGTGGAGGCGCTCATCGGAGTCGGCTCCGTACTCGGTGACGAGCAGGGGCTTGTCGGGCAATTCGCGGTGGTGCCGGTCGAGGTAGTCGGCAAAGCCCTGTAACTCGCCTGAGTACCAGCCCTGGTAGAGGTTCCAGCCCACGAGCTGCGGAATCTTAGTCAGCCCCGCTTCCTGGTATAACTCAAAGGCGCCGTGGTTGACGCACATCGTGTAGCGGCTGGGGTCTTCGCGCCGGGTCAAATCGTCGAGCTGCTGAGCCAGTTGGTTGACCTTTTTCAAATAGGCCCGGCCCGGCTCGTTGTCGCGCTTGATACCCTCGGGCAACCGCAGCAGCACCTCGTTCATATAAGCCCAGATGATGACCGACGGGTGGTTGAAACCCTGGCGGATCATCTCGGTTTGCATGGTGCGGCAGTTCTGGAAAAAGCCTTCCGAGTCGGTAATGGCATTCACCACCGGGATTTCTACCGAGGTCAGGATGCCCAGCCGGTCGCAGGCCTGGAGCACGGTGGGGTCCTGGGGGTAGTGGGAAATGCGCAGAAAGTTGCCGCCGAGCTGCTTGAGCAGCCGCACGTCTTTTTCGTGCCAAGCGTCGGGCAGGGCGTTGCCCAAACCCGAAACGTCCTGGTGGCGGTTGGTGCCGATGAGCTTAAGCGGCTGTCCGTTCAGGAAAAAGCCCTGGGCGGCGTCAAACCGAAACCAGCGCAGCCCCAGCGGATTGGTGACTTCATCCAGTTGGGTTTTGCCCTCGGAAATAGTCGACACCACGCGGTACAGGTACGGGTCATTCGGCGACCATAAGTGGGGTTGCTTCAGGCGGGGCAGCTGCTGGCGGAAGCGGCGGTTTTCTCCGGCTTTGAGCGTAACCGAAGTTTGCTGCCGGGCCACGGTTTTGCCCGCCGCATCCAGCACTTGCGTCAGCAAAGTGAGCTTGCGCGAAGCTGCCGACTCATTGCGCAGCGCTCCGCTTAGCACTACTTCCGCCGCGTCGTTCGATACCTGCGGAGTAGTGACGAAGGTGCCGTTGGAGGCATAGTTGTCAAGGTCGAAGTGTACCGGGCTGGCGGCCACCAAGTAAACGTCGCGGTAGATGCCGCCGAAAAAGGTAAAGTCGGCCGACAGGGGCGGAATGTCGGGGTTGTGGCGGTTGGAGAGCTTGACCAGTACCTCGGCTGAAGCCGGATTGGTGCCGTTGAATTTCAAAAACTGACTTATCGGAAAGCTGAAGGCCGTGTAGCCGCCGGCGTGCCGGCCGGCCAGCTGCCCGTTCACGTACACTTCGGCTTCCTGATTGGCCCCTTCAAAGTACAGATACACCGGCTTCGGCTGCCAGGCTGCCGGCACCGCTAAGGTCTTGCGGTACCAGCCCGTGCCCCGGTAGTAGCCCGACTCATCGTCGAGCACGTCGGCGGCGTTCCAGGTATGGGGCAAATTCACTTTCTCCCAGCCGGTAGCGGCCGCAACCGACGCCACGGTGCTTTGCGACTCGTCTTTGCGAAACAGCCAGTTGGAATTAATGGACTGCGTGATGCGCTGCGCGGCGGCCGGCGAGGCCAGCAGCAAAGTCAGGAGCAGACAGCTAAGCAGTTGTTTAGGCATTGGTATCGGAGTAGGGAGACGCGTAGTTGCGTCTCTACATCGTGGTATTATAAGGCCAGCACCACCGCCGGCAGGCCCGGCGACTGAACGGCGACGCTGGTTTGGCCGGGGGTGGCTTGCAAGCGGATAATGGCCCGGCCGTTGTAGGCTTGCACCTTGCGTGAGCCGCTGCTAGTGCCCAGGTTGTCGAGGAGCTTGCCGGCGCCGGCCAGGGAGAATTCCAGCCAGCTGGCCGCGTCGAGGCACTGCACGCCCTGAGCATCGTAAAGCTTGGCTTCGACGGTAGTCAGGCCCTGGGCGTCGGCTACTTTTTCCAAAGTGAGCTTGGCGGGTTTGCCCCATTTCTGGGTTTGGTAGCGGAAGCTGATTTCGTCCTGCACCGTCTGCTTGCCCTGTTTAGCCACGACCTTTACCTGGTTCTGACCAGCTACGAAGGGCACATTCCAGTGCAGGCCGGCAGCGGGGAAATCCTGGCTGTTGCGCTTTTTTACCCCGTAGCTTTTGCCATTCACGAATAGTTCGGCCTGCTCGCAGTTGGAGTATACTTTCACCATTTTCAGCTCGCCTTCGTCGCCCCAGCGCACGGGCCAACTGTGGCCGTAGATGTGGGCCATGGGCTGGGTTGTCCAGTACGACTGAAACACATAGAAAGCTTCTTTCGGAGTAAAGTCCCGCTCCACCACACCTTTTTGGTTCATGTAGGGCACGGGGTTGTCGGGGCGCACCGGGGTGCTGAAATCCTTGAAGGGCCAGTAGGCCGCGCCGCTCAGCCAGGGCATGGTTTCCTGCTCTTTCAGGTGCCAGTCGACGAGGTTGCAGAGGTAGGTTTCGCTCCAGTCGCCGTCCTTGGATACCCGGGCGCTGCCGCCGAACAGCGAGGCGTCGCCGGCCCGCTCGTCGGCGCCTTTGCCGCTGGTTATTTTGGCCAGGGCGTTATCGGGGTTTTCGGAGTGGCGGCCCGCGTGCGAGTCGCCGCCCCATTCCACGTGCAGGAAGCGCTTCACGCCCTCAAACTCCTTGCGGCTGGTTTCCTTGTATTCGGTGTAAATGCCGCGGTACCAGCCGGCCCAGATGGAGGGCGAGTATACGTCGACGATGTCCTTGCAGAAGTCGCAGCGGCGGATGGCGGTGTAGCGGGAGGCGTCGAGCTGGTGGGAAAGGGCGTTGAGCTCGGTCATGAAGGCCCGGATTTTCTGCTTGTCGAACTCGGGAAAGTCGCCGGGCCAGTCGTTTTCGTTGCCCAACCCCCAGATGATGATGCTGGGGTGGTTGAAGTGCTGGGTTATCATGTTGCGTAGCATGCCCTTGGCCTGCGCCTGGTACACGGGCCCGCCGAGGCCGCCCCGGCACCAGGGAATTTCCTCCCACACAGTGATGCCCAGCGAGTCGCACAGATTCAGCACGATGCGCGACTGTTGGTAGTGACCCAGACGGATAAAATTCACGCCCATGCGCTTCATCATCACCATTTCCTGCCGAATCATCGGCTCGGTCATGGCCGCGGCTACGCCGGCGTGGTCTTCGTGGCGGTGGGTGCCGCGCAACAGCAGGCGCTTGCCGTTGAGCATAAACGGCCCTTTCTCCACGAATTCAATGTGGCGGAAACCGACTTTCTCGCTCTGCTGGTACGCCTCTGGGCCGCTGCCCACCGTAACCTGCACGGTGTAGAGCTGGGGGGCGTCGGGTGACCAGAGCCGGGGGCTTTTCACCGCAAACCGGTGCAGGTCCAACTCGCCGGGCTTGAGCGTCAAGTTCCCTTGGAACTGGGCCACCTGCTTGCCACGCGGGTCGAGCAGGCGCACGGAGTAGGGGGCCGAGCCGCTGGTTACGGTTTCGGGGAAATCGGCTTTTACCGTGAGTGTGCCCGCCTTGCCGGCCTTATCCACCTCGGCTTTGGCACTGATTCGGCTTAGGGCCACGGCGGGCTGGTAGAGCAGGTTTACGTAGCGGTAGAGGCCACCATAAAGGTTGAAGTCCGACAAGTCGGAGGGTATCATTTCCAGGTCCCGGGAATTGTCGCAGCGGATGCTGAGCGGCACCTGACCCTTGAACTGCTTTTGGTAGGCTTCGGTCTTCTGAAAATCAACAATGGCTTGGGTCAGGTCCACGGTCCACTCGTCGTAGCCGCCCACGTGGCTGCCTACTTTGGTGGTATGGATATAAACCTCAGTTTTCTGGCCCGCGCCTTCGAAGTGTAGCAGGGTACGGCCGCCTGCGTAGGGGTTTTGCACCGTGAGCTGAGTGCGGTACCAGCCGGGGCCCTGGTAGTAATTCACGTCGGGAGCCACCGCATCCTGGGCGTTAAAGCAGTGCGGCAGCGTCACCCTCTCCCACAACGGGACGCTTTCGGGGTTTCCGGCACCCACGGGCCGCACTGCTTCCCACACGCCCCCCAGATCCTGGCGGACGAATTCCCAATTCGCAATCAGCCGCTGGCTGCGCTGCCCAAAAGCAGGGTGCAGGCTAAACAGCAGCAGGAAAACGACGATTAACGGTTTACTTCTCACTCGTTGGTTTAGTCTCAAGCTTGGTGGTGTGCGGTAGAAAGCTAGTACCCCACCTCCGCTGAGGTGGGGAACTAGCCTAGCTTATAGCTCGAATCTTAGCCCACACTTATACTTCTGCTGATGCCCAGCTCCAGGCCCCGGAGCTCGGCTAAGCCACGTAGGCGGCCGATGGCGGAGTAGCCGGGGTTCGTTTTCTTATGCAAGTCGTCAAGCATCTGGTGGCCGTGGTCGGGGCGCATGGGCAGGCCCGTTTGGCGCTGCTGCATGATGCGTACCAACTCGCGCACCACGCTGTACATATCCACGTCACCTTCCAAGTGGTTGTCCTCGAAAAAGTCGCCCTCGGCATTGCGGCGGGTGCTGCGCAAATGGATAAAGTTGATCCGGTCGGCAAACTGGCGCACCATGGCGGGCAGGTCGTTGTCGGGGCGCACGCCGAAGGAGCCGGTGCAGAAGCAGAGGCCGTTGCTGGGCGAGGGCACCGCGTCAAACAAAGCCTGCACGTCGGCGGCGGTGCTTACCACCCGGGGCAAACCCAAAATGGGGTAGGGCGGGTCGTCGGGGTGAATAACCAGGTTGACGCCGCTGGCTTCGGCCACGGGCACGACTTCCTGCAGAAAGTGAATCAGATTAGCCCGCAGCCGGGCGGCGTCCACGTTCTGGTAAGCGTCCAGGGCCTGCTGAAACTGCTGTAGCGTAAAGCTTTCCTCCGAGCCCGGCAGGCCGGCAATGATGTTGCGCTGCAAAAGCTGCTTTTCAGCTTCGCTCATGCCCTCGAAGCGGCGGCGGGCCTTGGCCAGCTCGTCATCCGAATATTCCTGCTCGGCGCCGCGGCGCTGCAGCTGCAGCACGTCGAAAGCCACGAAGGCGGCCCGCTCGAAGCGCAGGGCCCGGGAGCCATCTTCCACTTCATAGCTCAGGTCGGTACGGGTCCAGTCGAGCACGGGCATAAAGTTGTAGGTCACCGTGCCAATGCCGCAGCTCCCCAGGTTGCGCAGGCTCTCCTGGTAGTTTCGGATGTAGGTTTCGAAGCCCGTACTCTGGGTTTTGATGGCCTCGTGCACCGGCACGCTTTCTACCACGCTCCAGCGCAGGCCGGCTTGCTCAATGAGCTCCTTGCGTTGCTGAATTTCTTCGATGGGCCATACCTGGCCGTTGGGAATGTGGTGCAGGGCCGTGACGACGCCGGTACAGCCGGCCTGGCGGATATCGGCCAGACTGACCGGGTCCTGGGGGCCAAACCAGCGCATGGTTTGCTCCAGGGAATACTGCTTGTTCTGTTCCATTGCTTTGTTGAGTTACACGCCGCCAAAGATGGAAAAACCGCCGTCCACGCAAATCATGGAGCCTGTTACGAAGCGCGAAGCGTCGCTGAGCAGCCATACCAGGGCACCCTTAAGCTCGTCGGGGTGACCGAAGCGCTTGAAGGGTGTCTGCTTGATAACCAGTTCGCCGCGGGCCGTGAAGCCGCCGTCGGGAGTTGTGAGCAGACTGCGGTTTTGCTCGGTCAGAAAAAAGCCGGGAGCCAGGGCATTCATGCGCAGCTTGTCGCCGTAGCGGTTGGCCATTTCCACCGCAAACCACTGGTTGTAGCAGTCCAGAGCGGCCTTGCCCATGTTGTAGCCCAGCACCTTGGTAATGGCCCGCTTCGAGTTCATCGACGAGATATTGACGATACTGCCCCGCTCGGATTCGGCAATGGCCTCGCCGAACACCTGGGTGGGCAGAATGGCACCCCATACGTTGAGCTCCATCACCCGCTTCATGCCGGCCAGGTTCATCTTGAACACGTCTTCCTCGGGCGCCAGCACGCCGTCGGCTCCGTTGCCGCCGGCCGCATTGACCAGCCCGTCGATGCGGCCGAAGGTTTGCATCATCAGCTGGCAGGCGGCGCGTAGCTGGTCTTCGTCCAGCACGTCGGCTACCAGGGCCAGGGCCCGGCCGCCGTTGGCGTTGATGGCCATGGCCCGCTCGTGGGCTACCTCGGCGTTGCGGCCCAGAATGCCCACGGTGCCGCCGGCCTCTACGATGCCGTCCAGAAACGACTGGCCCAGAATCCCGGTGCCACCAGTCACGACAATTACTTTATCCTGCAGGGAAAAACTCTCACTCATGATGTTTAGAAAAGACGCTGCCGCGCCGCAAAGAGGTTAGATTCAAATAGCCCAGGGTGTACGAACGAAGTCCGGGTATTGGGCAAAAATCTGGTCGGCCTGTAGCTGGGGAAACTCAGGGCTGGCGCGGTTGTAAATCGTCAGAATAGCGTTGTTGCCGGATGGTACGGCGTCTTTGCGCTCCATTTGTTTTTCCTTGAGCAGGTAGGGCCGAAACCAGGCCACGGCCTGGCTTAAGCTGCGGCCCTCGGGGCTGGTGTAGTGCCACAAGTCCACGCCAGCTTTGGGAGCCAGCACGGCCAGCTGCAGCCAGCCTTGCAGGTTCATGCTCACGTAGTTCCAGGGCCGGGTGCGGGCCAGCTCCAGGGGCTGGGAGCCGTCGGCGGCAAACTGCACTGGCAGGCGGGGTAGGGTGTGGGTTTCGAGCGTACGGCGGGCCAACTCCTTGTTGCCAATGAAGAGGGCAAAGTCCACTACCTGCACGTCGTGGAAGGTGCCGTGGTTGTTTTTGTTCTGGCCCTCTTCCTGCCCGATTTTGCTCGTGGTGAGCCACTGGGTGTATTGCGTATACCAGGTTTTCAGATCCTTCACCAAGGCCGGCGTCACGCTTTTACTGCCGCTGAGCAAGGCCAGGGCGTCGGGGATGTAGACCAGGTGGCGGCTCTCGATGATGCCGAAGCTGCGCCCGTCGTTGGTGCCCGGAATGCCCTGCCCAAAGTTCAGGTTGGGATTCATGCGGGTAGCCGGGTCCAGAAACCAGACGCGCAGCAGCTTGGCCGCCTGAGTGGCGTACCTCTCATCCTGCGAGAAGTAATACCCTAAGGCCAAGTCCTGCACGTCGTGGCACAGGGCGGCCAGGTTTTCGTCGTCCTTCAGGGCCTTGGTTTCCGGGTTTACCAGGCCGTCTTTCTGCAGGTAGGGCTTGCCGTCGGGCTTGCTGGGGTCGGGCCACCAGTAGGGCGCTTGCGAGATGTAGTCGTGCTTGTCGCCGCTGGGCGGCACGCGCTGCTTGCTGGTCACGGTGTAGGGGCCGCGCTGCAGGGCTTGGTCAGCTTTGCTAAGCAGGCTTTTCATCTGCTGGGCTTCGGTAGCGCTGCCTTTTTGATAAGCGGTTTTATACGTGGCCAGGGCACTGGGGTCGAGGAGCAGAAATGGAGTCACCGGAGCCGCCTGCGCGGCTCCGGCTAGTGCTACGAGTATCGCCCCCACCAGCACCCCAAGCCATGGCTTGTGAGTTGTGCGCATTCGTTAGAGTGAATAACCGTTGTTCTGCGTCAGGTTCGGATTCAGGATCATCTCGGGCTGCGGAATCGGGAAGAGAAAGTACCGGTCGTCGATGTCGCGGTTGAACACGGCTTTTTCGCGCTGCTTGAGGCGGTTGAGGCGCACCAAATCAAACCAGCGGTGGCCTTCCTGCACCAATTCCCAGGCCCGCTCGCGCACCAGCAAATCGACAAAGGCGTCTTTGGTCGTAACCTTGGCGGCGGGAATCGGGGCCAGGCCGGCCCGAACCCGTACGGCGTTGATGCCCTGGTACTTGGTGGCGTCGCCGGCGTTCAGCGCGTTCAGAGCTTCCGACTGCAACAGCAGGATATCGGCGTAGCGAGTAATGAGGTAGTTGGTGCGGGCATCGTTGCCGATGCGCTTCTCGTCGCGAAACTTGTTGAAATAGTAGCGCGGCAGCGTGGTAGTGCCCGCCTGGTTGCTGATGTTCCAGGCCCGGCGCACGTCGTTGGCGGCGTAGGAGCGCACCAGGCTGTCTTCCACCGTGAAGGTGCCTAAGCCCGAAAGCTGGGAGGGCAAAAACTGCCGTACAATGATGCTGCCCGTGTTCGGGGGCAAGTCGAACTGAATGGAGAAGATGTGCTCAGGGCCGTTTTCCTTGTCGGGGTTGAATACGTCGCCGTACACCGGCAGCAGGCTGTAGAGCTTAGAGCCGATAACCCGGTTGCAGGCGTCAAGGCCGTTTTTGTTGTCGTCGCCCTGGGCGGCCTTGGTCGTGGCGCGGGTGATGTAGACCTTGGCCAGCAGAGCCGTGGCGGCCCCGCTCGACACCCGGCCTTTCTCGGTGGCCGCGATTTTGTCTTCGGTGTAGCAGTTGGCCTCGGCAAACTTTAGGTCTTCAATGATCTGCTCGTACACCTGAGCCAGGGGCGTGCGGGTGGGGCGCAAATCGTCGTTGGGGCCCTTCACCGTAGCCAGTACCAGGGGCACGTCGCCGAAGCAGCGCACCAGGTCGAAGTAGCCCATGGCGCGCAGGAAGCGGGCATTGCCCACGATGTTGTTGCGGCGGGCCACGTCCATGCTGATGCCGGGCACCTTCTCAATGACGTCGTTGGCCCGGTTAATCATGCGGTAGGTGTTGGTCCACCAGCTGTTGATTTCCGTGTTGGTCGGCGTGAAGGTAAAGCGCGAGAGTTGGGCCCGCTCGTCGGTGGCCGAGCCCACGCGGATCAGGTCGGCGGGCAGCTCGGTTATTTGCCAGCCGGTGCGGCCGAAGTAGGTTTGGGGCAGCAAGGCGTTGAACACGCCGTTGAGGCCGGCTACGGCGTCGCCCTCATTTTGGTAGAAATTTTCGCTCGACAGAAAGTCGTAGGGCTTTTCCTCCAGGAACTTCTCGCACGAGGCGAGGCCCAGACCCAGGGAAAGCAGGCTTATAAGCAGGATAGACTTTTTCATCTCAGGTGGGAGTGCTGCAGTGGGTGGTTTAGAAGCCAATCTTAAGGCCGGCCGTGAAGCTGCGGGTGCTCGGGAAGGCGTTGTAGTCGGTGTTCAGGCTCAGGTTGTCGCGGCCGAAGGAGTTTACTTCGGGGTCGTAGCCGGTGTAGTTGGTGATGGTCACCAGGTTCTGGGCCGTCACGTACACGCTGGCCTGCTTGAGCACCTTGCTGAATTTGGGCAGGGCGTAGCTCAGGGTCACGGTTTTGAGGCGCACGAAGCTGCCGTCTTCCAGCACGTCGCTCACGATGCCGGTGCTGCGGCGGATGGTGCTGCCGGCCCGCGGAATGTTGGTATCGGTGTTCTCGGGCGTCCAGCGGTCCACCACGGTTTTAAGTTTGTTGGTGGTCGTGATGCCCGATTCGAGTTCGTAGCGGTTCAGGTTCAGTACGTTGGAGCCCTGCACGCCCTGGATGAAGATGTTGAGGCTAAAGCCGCCCGTGCTGAAGGTGTTGGTTACGCCGTAAATAAAGTCGGGCTGGGCGCGGCCGATAATCACTCGGTCGGCGGCGGTAATGGCCTTGTCGCCGTTCTGATCCACGTAGCGCGGGTCGCCGGGGCGCACCCCGGTGCGGCCGGCCGCCTTGATTTCATCTTCCGTCTGCCACAGGCCGTCGAACTGGTAGCCGTAGAACGAGCCGATGGGCTCACCTTCCCGCAGAATGCTGGTGTTGCCCAGGCCCGCGCCCACAAACAGGCTGGAGCTGGAGGCGCCCACCGGCAGTTCGGTCACGCTGTAGAGGTCGAGCACCTTGTTGCGGTTGAGCGAGAAGTTCAGGTTGGTTTTCCAGCCAAAGGCCTTGGTGTCGAAGTTGGTCGTGTTTAAAGCAAACTCGAAACCCTTGTTTTCCACGCTGCCCGCGTTGAGCAGGATGTCGCCGTAGCCGGTGGTGCGGGGCGTGGCCACACGCAAGAGCAGGTCGGTGGTTTTCTTGTAATACGCGTCGGCTGTAATGGAAATGCGGTTTTCCAGGAAGGCTACATCGATGCCTACGTTAGAGGCCGCCGTCGATTCCCAGCGCAGGTCGGGGTTACGGATGTTGGCCGGCACCAGGCCCACCAGGCGGGTCGTGCCGGCGGCGTAGGAACCCACGTCGTAGCGGGCCAGGCTCTGGTAGTTGTTGATTTCCTGGTTGCCAGTCACGCCGTAGCCCACGCGCAGCTTCAGGTCGCTCAGGGCGGTGAAGTCCTTCATGAAAGGCTCGTCGATAAGCCGGTAGGCAAAGGCCGCCGAGGGGAAGTAGCCCCACTTGTTGTTTTTGCCGAAGCGCGAGGACCCATCAGCCCGCATGGTCACGGTAAACAGGTATTTCTCGAACAGGCGGTAATTGACGCGGCCAAAGTACGAGGCTAGCGTGTTGGTGTAGCGGCCCGAGTTGGGCGTCTGAATGTTGGCGCCCAACGCCAGGTTGTCGGAGCCCAGCGTGTTGGTAAAGAAGTTGTTAACGGCAGAGTTGAAGTCGTTGCCGTAGAACTGCTGCTCCGAGAGGCCTACTACCACGTTCAGAGCGTTGTCGGGGTTGAGCTTCTTGTCGTAGGTCAGCGTATTTTCGTTCAGCCAGCTGTAGCGGTTCTGCTGCGTGCGGTTGGCCGAACCACCGGTGAGGCGGCCCAAAAACACGTCCGAGGGGCGGTACCCGTCGATTTGCAGATTGTTGTAATCCAGGCCGCCACTGATGCGCAGGGTCAGGCCGGGCAGCAGCTCGTAGTTGGCCGCCACGTTAAACAGACCCCGGGCCGTAGTGCGCTGGTCTTTCACCTTTTCGGCAAAGGCTACCGGGTTGCCCACATCTTCCACGTAGGGCAGGGGCGTGTTGGAATAGGTATAGTTGCCGTTTTCGTCGCGCACCGGGTTGATGGGGTTGAAGCGCAGGGCGTCGAGCAGGGCCCCGCCGAAGGAGCCGCCTTGGGAGTTCACGAAGGCCCGCTTCTCGAAGGTGCCAGCCACTTGGCTCGAAAAGTTGAAGCTGAGCTTCTGGCTGATTTTCTTGTCCAGATTCAGGCGCACCGTGCCGCGCTTGAAGCCCGAGTTAAGGATGATGCCTTCCTGGTCGAAAAAGTTGAAGCTTAGGTTGTAGCGCGTTTCCTCCGTGCCGCCGTTGAAGCCGAGCTGATAGTTGCTCAGGCGGGCCGGGCGCAGAATGGCGTCCTGCCAGTCGGTGCCTTCGCCCAGAGCATCAATCTGCTCCTGGGTGTAGGGCTGGGGGAGGGTCTGGGAGCCGGCATTCACATCATTGAGGTAGCTGGCAAACTCCCGGGCATTCATCAGCTCGTACTTGTGGCGCACGATCTGCACGCCGGTGTAAGCCTCAACGTTGATGGTACCCTTACCGACCTTGCCCTTCTTGGTGGTGATGAGCACCACGCCATTGGCGCCGCGGGAGCCGTAAATGGCCGTGGCCGAAGCGTCCTTGAGCACCTCGATGCTCTCGATGTCACTGGGGTTGATGGAGTTCAAATCTCCAGCGCCAGGAAAGCCGTCGACCACGAACAGCGGCTCGTTGCCGGTGTTGATGGAGTTGGTGCCCCGGATGCGAATGGAAACGTTTCCGCCCGGCTCCGAATTCGTTTGCGTAACCTGCACGCCACTCACTCGGCCCTGCAGAATCTGGTCGGCGCGGGCAATAGGCGTTTCGGCCACCTGCTCGGCCGAAATGGAGGCCACCGAACCGGTGATGTCGCGCTTGCGCTGGGTGCCGTAGCCCACTACTACCACGTCGTTGAGCTCGGTGGTTTTCTCGCGCAGTTGCACCGTCGGCACCGTGCCGTTGTCGCCCACGCGAGCTTCAAACGGCTCAAAGCCGACAAAGGAAAAAACCAGTGTAGGGTTGCCGTCAGCGGGCAGGGGCAGGCTAAAGCGGCCGTCGGGGTCGGTGGCCGTGCCGGTGGTGGTGCCCTTGATAACGACTGACACGCCGGGCAGCGGCGTGCGGTCGGTAGCGTTGAGCACCTGGCCGGTTACTTGGCGGTTTTGGGCGAAGGCCGGCACGGTTACGGCCACGGCCAGCGGCACCAGAATGGGTAGGAGTTTTTGCATGATGGGTGCGGCTTTGGGGGGAATCAGAGCGGTAATCTCTGCAAAGTCCGCGTGCTTAAAATGCCCGACCGGTAGGTTTATTTACGTAAACGTTTACGGAGCTTTCAGCCAGTGCAGCTTTAAAAAGTGTAGGAATAGCGCTATATACTATAGGGTTAAATGCTGTTGATTACCAGAATGATAAGTGAAGCAAAGAGAGCCCGGGGCAGCACTGTACAGGAGCCGTACGCGGGTCGAGGAACCGAAAAAGTTACGTAACTCCCACCTAGGTGAGTGTTGACCCACTCCAGTCGTTTCGTTCCCAAAAACAACCTGCCTAGATTGAGCCATGAAACCCATCAATCTGAAGAAGCTTGCCCAGGAGTTGAACCTGTCGGTGGCTACCGTTTCGCGGGCACTCAACGACCGGTACGACATCTCGCAGCCCACCAAAGACCGGGTGCGGGCCTTGGCCAACAAGCTCAACTATGAGCCCAACCCGTACGCCAGCAGTCTGCGACGCCAGAAAAGCAAAACCATTGGTGTCGTAATCCCGGAAGTGGCCAACCACTTCTTTTCCTTAGCCATCAACGGCATTGAGGAAGTGGCCCGCCACAACAATTACCATGTGCTGATTTACCTGACCCACGAGGATTACCAGCGCGAACTGGCTATGGCCCGCCTGCTGGCCAGCGGCCGCGTAGATGGCGTGCTGCTGTCAGTGGCCAGCGAGAGCGAGGACTTCGGCCACCTGGAGTTTCTGCGGGAGCGGGGCATTCCCATCGTGTTTTTCGATAGAGTCTACGACGAGATGCCCACGGCCAAGGTCACCACCGACGACTACGAAAGCGGCTACCGTGCCACCGAGCACCTGCTTGAAGCCGGCTGCCGCACTGTTGCTCACCTCACCGTGTCGCAGAACCTCTCCATTGGCCGCCGCCGCAAGGAAGGCTACATTCAGGCCCTGACCGACCGGGGCATCACCTACGACGAAAGCCTGGTGCTGCTGGCCCAGGAAACCAAGGCCCAGGACATCAGCCGGATTCAGCAACTGCTGACTGAGCGGCCGGAAGTCGACGGGATTTTTGCCTCCGTTGAAAGTCAGGCTACCAACAGCTACGAGGCTTGCCGCAACCTGGGCCGCACCATTCCCGGCGACATTAAGATTATCGGATTTTCGAACCTGGAAATTGCTTCCCTGCTGCAGCCAGCTCTTACGACCATTACCCAACCCGCTTACTCAATTGGTAAGGAAGCGGCCAAAATTCTCTTTCAGGCCATCAGCAAAAATCGGGTCATCTCACCGGCCCAAAGTCTGGTGCTGAAGTCGGAGCTGGTAGTGCGCGCCTCAACTTTAGGAGGCTAACCGGTGCCCGCCACCGAAGCAGGCTGCCCACTTCGGCCATCGGCAGAATTTCACGCGTTATACACTTACGTAACACGTGATTCAGGCGGGCATTTGATTCTGTAACACGGCTTTCAAGGATTCTGAAGCAGTTTTTTCCTCTTAAGCTCTTGCCCAGGCCTACCTAAGTCTTGCGTCATAATTGCTGCCTATCAAAGCCGCAATGACCAATAAGTAGTACCAGGTGGCTGGGGGTAAAGCTAGCTGAAGGCGCAGGAGAAAGTCCGTTTTCCTAAGGAGGCAGCAGCAGACTAACGGGATACAGGTATGGCCTTTTCGGGGAAGAGGAGCAGCGGCAAGACACAGACACTCGGGCCATGATTAGAGCCTATATATAGGGAGGGCGTGAGGCGGAAAGCGCTAAACCGTGTGGGTTGTTTTTTCCAAATGCAGCCCCTCCGGAGTAGAACGTCCTGATTGCCAAGTCCCAGGGCCAGGTACGCAGATTATCCGGGGTCAACCCCTTGCCTGAGCTGTTGAAAAGCTGTTACTTACTATTAGGAAACGCCCGGGCTCCAGGTCGTGTCGCCTGACCAAATGGCGGTCCTGCCACCTGTAAGCAGGTCGTCGGTGGGCTAGTAGCCGGCCCGAAAAAAGGCCCGAAAGCTGCCGGCAGCCCCTGCTGAGGCACCCGCCGCCCACTGCTACCGCCAGCCTATATGGGGGACCTACCCCAGACTTGCCAGCAGCTAGGCGGGCGGGCTCCATCTCCTTTGAATCATTTTCCCAGATTGTTGACCCCGGTCCGGTCCCTGTATGGCTGGTAGACCGGGCGTGTCCTGACGACTGGAGCCGGGCTGGGTAGGCCTGACGGATAGATAACAACGAAAAGCTCCGTCAGCTGGAGCCTAGTAGCTGTGCTGGTGGTGTTTTCAATTCCCTACTCCTTTCTTTTTCCATGAAACGTACTTTTCGTACCGCCGTGCTATTGTCGTTGGGCCTTCTGCTGAGCCCCACGCTGCACGCCCAGAAAGCTGCCCGCACCGCTGCTTCCACCGCCACCGATGAGCAGAAAATGCAGCGGTTTATTGACGACCTGATGAGCAAGATGACGCTGGAGGAAAAAATCGGCCAGCTGAATCTGATAACCGTGGGCTTCGACGTGACCGGGCCGGTGGTGAGCAAGGATGTGGACGCCAACATCCGCAAGGGCCTGGTTGGTGGCGTATTCAATACCTACACGCCGGTGGCCGCGCGCAAGCTTCAGGACATGGCCCTTAAGGAGTCGCGCCTGCGGATTCCGCTCATGTTTGGCTACGACGTAATTCACGGCCACCGCACCATTTTCCCGATTCCGCTGGGCCTCTCGGCTTCCTGGGATATGACGGCCATTGAGCGCAGTGCCCGGGTAGCGGCCGAAGAATCGGCGGCGGATGGGCTGCACTGGGTGTTTTCGCCCATGGTGGATATTGCCCGCGACCCACGCTGGGGCCGGGTAGCGGAAGGCGGTGGGGAAGACCCGTACCTGGGCTCCCAGATTGCTAGGGCCATGGTGCGTGGCTACCAGGGCACCGACCTGAGCAAGAACAACACGGTGATGGCCTGCCTCAAGCACTTTGCCCTCTACGGGGCGGCAGAAGCCGGGCGCGACTACAACACCACCGACATGAGTCTGCCACGTATGTACAACGAGTACCTGCCCCCTTACAAAGCCGCCATTGAGGCCGGGGTGGGTTCGGTAATGTCTTCCTTCAACGACATCAACGGCATCCCGGCCACCGGCAACAAGTGGCTGCTGACCGACCTGTTGCGCAAGCAGTGGGGCTTCAAGGGCTTTGTGGCCACCGACTATACCGCCATTCCGGAGATGATAAACCACGGCGTGGGCAACGAGGCCCAGGTCTCGGCTATGGCCCTGAACGCCGGTGCCGACCAGGACATGGTAGGCGAGGTGTACCTACGCAACCTAGCTCAAAACCTCAAGGACGGCACCGTGAAGCAGGAAGTTATTGACCTCTCGTGCCGCCGCATCCTGGAGGGCAAGTACAAGCTCGGCCTGTTTCAGGACCCGTACCGCGGCGTGAGCGAGAAGCGGGCCAAGGCCACGCTGATGAAAAAGGAATTCCTGGACGACGCCCGCGACGTGGCCCGCAAAAGCTTCGTGCTGCTCAAGAATGATAAAAATGCCTTGCCCCTGAAAAAGTCGGGCACCATTGCCTTGGTTGGCCCGCTGGCCACCCGGCAACACGACCTGCTCGGCAACTGGAGCGCCGCCGGCGACTGGAAACAGGCTGTTTCGGTAGAGCAGGGTATCCGCAACGTGGCTGGTAGCGGCGTGAAAATCGTGACGGCTCAGGGTGCCAACATCACCGACGACCAGCTGCTGATTGACCGCCTCAACGCCTTTGGAGGCGCGCTGAACGTGGACAAGCGCAGCGCGGAGGAAATGATTCAGGAAGCTGTGAAAGCAGCGCAGGGTGCCGACGTGGTGGTGGCCGTGGTAGGCGAGGCCCAGGGCATGTCGGGGGAGGCCGCCAGCCGCTCGGATATCGGCCTGCCTGGCCAGCAGCTGGAGCTGCTCAAGGCCCTGAAGAAAACCGGCAAGCCCCTGGTGGTGGTGCTCATGAACGGGCGGCCTCTGACGCTGAACTGGGAAAACCAGAACGCCGACGCCATCCTCGAAACCTGGTTTGCCGGCACCCAGGGCGGCAACGCCATTGCCGACGTGCTGTTCGGGGCCTACAACCCCTCGGGCAAGCTCACCATCACGTTCCCGCAGAGCGTAGGCCAGGTGCCGCTGTACTACAACCACAAAAGCACTGGCCGGCCCTTCAACGACCAGCCGCTCGATAAGTACAAGTCGCGCTACTTGGACATCTCCAACGAGCCGCTGTATCCCTTCGGCTATGGCCTGAGCTACACCACGTTCAGCTACTCTAAGCCCGAGCTGAGCGCCACTAGCATGAATCTGGGCGGCACGCTCGACGTGAAAGTAACCGTGAAAAACACCGGCAACTACGACGGGGAGGAAGTAGCCCAGCTCTACCTGCGCGACGTGGTCGGCTCGGTGTCGCGGCCGGTGCGGGAGCTCAAAGGCTTTCAGAAGGTGATGCTCAAAAAGGGCGAGAGCCGCACGCTCACCTTCCATCTTACTACCGACGACCTCAAGTTCTACAACAACGACTTGCAGTGGGTGGCCGAGCCCGGCGCCTTCCAGATATTTGTGGGCCCCAACTCCCGCGACACCCAGGAAGCCAGCTTCACGCTGACCAGCGGCTCGGCGGCCAACTAAGCCAGGCCGCAAGGCCTTGCAGAACGCCGTTTCGAGCTTGCTGAATGACGTTCCGTTAGAACCATGACTGAATAACAAGTCGGGCCCGTTACTCACGTAGCGGGCCCGACTTGTTATGACTTAAGCCTAAGTTTACTTGTTGGCCGCAATAGGTGAGGCCCGGAAAAACTGGATGGTGCCGGCCTTGCCATTGTCGCCCATTTCACTGGAAATGTACAGGTCGCCGTTGGGCGCAAAAGTCAGGCCTTCGGGTTGGGGAAACAGCTTGCGAGGCAATTTCTGCACGGCTAGCGGGGTGCCTTGTGCGTCCATTTCTACCAGAGCGTTGCCACTGGCGGCCAGCACAAAGATGTGGCGGGTAAGCGGGTGCACAGCCACGGCTGAGGGCGCAAATCGGTTGATGGCCGAACCCGGACTCTGGCGGCGGTCCAGGGCTATAATTTCGGCTACGTCCAGCACAAAAGCGGGCTTAGTTTGGGCCTGGTAGGTTTTGGCGTCGAGGCGGTAAATGGCGCGCCTCTGGTCAGGCTGGCCCACGCCTGCGGCGCCTTTGCAGGCTATCAGCAGCGTTTTGGAGCTGGCATCGTAGGCCAGGCCTTCGGGGTTGTTGGCCGCCGTCAGGCCGGTGGGGTAGGAGCTGGTAGTACCGTCGTCCTTGTATTTGAACAGCGTCCCGTCGGAGCGGAGCACCAGCCAGGCTCCCGGCAGACGGGCCAGATCCTCGTAGTCGCCTTTCTTGCCGAATTTCAGCGTTGATTCTACGCTCTTGCTTGCCAGGTTATAGATGTAGATAGTCCCGGTTTGGTCCTCAATGCAGCCCAGGCGCTGCCCGGAGAGCAGGGCAATACCCGAGACTTCCTGCAGCTCCTTGGGCAGCGAATAGGTGGCTGTGGGCTGCTGCCAGTCGTAGGCCTGGGCTGCCGACTGCGCCAGGACCGGGCTGCCGGTAAGGAAAACAGCGGTCAGGGCGCCTGCTAGTGAGAGAGTTACTGGTTTCATAGCACGGAGAAAAGAGGCGGAAAGAGCACAATTCATTCAACGTAGCCGGGGCGGGCAGGTTGGCGTAAAAGCCTGTCTGACAGCAAACGTAGTTCCACCGCTATGCGTAAGCACGCCTCTGTCCCGGCTTTACCGCAAACCGCCGACTTTGCTCAGAATTTCTTCAGACTCCCTGCGTATGCCGCAGAAAGACGTTTTTTAGCACTTTCATTCCCGCCTCATCCCCCCCATTTCTTCCCGCTTTCCTACCCCTATGCCTAGTTCCATTGCCCGCAGTGTCGCCCTGGTAGCGGTATGGGCCGCTTCCATTTTTCCGGCTTTCTCCCAAGTTGTGCCCCCGGTAGCGGCACCGGCCGATACCACCCACAAGTTCGAAAATCCCGCTGGCGTGTCGCCTGCCGTGACCAGGCCCTGGTACAAGGGCAAACTAGTGAAAGCCACTATCGTACCGGCCGTCCTGATTACGTACGGGGCGCTGCACGCCAACAACCGGGGTTTTTATACCAACGAGCAGGCCAACCGCGACATTCACAAGCTGTTTCCAACTTACCGCACCCGCCTCGACGACATCCTGATTTTTGCGCCCTACGCCGAGCTGGGCCTCGTGGCATTGGCCGGCGTCGAGTCGCGCGACGACCGGCTCAATACCTTCTTGGTGGTGCTCAAAAGCGAGGCTATTATGCTAACCACGGTCTTCGCGGTAAAAAACCTGGTGCGCGAACCCCGGCCTGATGGCTCGGATAACCTGTCCTTCCCGTCGGGCCATACGGCGCAGGCCTTTTTGGCAGCCAGCATCGTGCACACCGAGTTTCGCGACAAAAGCCAGTGGTATGGCATAGGCGCGTATACCATTGCTACCAGCGTAGCAGCCCTGCGCATGATTAACAGTAAGCACTGGCAGAGCGACGTAGTAGCCGGCGCGGGTTTCGGCATTCTCTCGGCTCACCTGGGCTACCTTACCCACCGCAACCGCTGGGGCCGCAAGCCGCTGCTGCGCGAAGGCATGAGCTTTTCGCCCACCTGGCAAACGGGCTACACGCCTGCCGGCAACCTGGCCGGGGGCGCAGGCCTGCGCTTCACCTGGCAGCTGCACTAAGCTGGTTTAGGAGCCCTGCTTATTAATCTTCCGCCTGGCCCGTGCCGGCCGTTTTCCATAAAACTCAGCCGAGCTTCATAATCGCGCCCGATGTTTGGGGCTGAATACTCCTTTAGTAGCCTCTGAGGCAGAAGCGTAGCGTATGAAGATTCTGATTGTGGAAGACGAGCCGGCCCTGCGCAGCTCCTTGGTAGAATACCTGCGCCAGGATGGCTACGTCTGTGAAGCGGCGGAGAACTACCGGGCGGCGCACGAGAAAATCAAGCTCTATACCTACGACTGCATCCTGCTCGATCTGACCCTGCCCGACGGCAACGGCCTGGACCTGGTGCGCACCCTGAAGGCCGACAGCTCCCGGGCCGGCGTGCTTATTCTCTCAGCCCGCGACTCGCTCGACGATAAAGTGCTGGGCCTGGAGCTGGGAGCCGATGATTACTTGGCCAAGCCCTTTCACCTGGCCGAGCTGAACGCCCGCCTCAAAGCCATTATCCGGCGGCGGCAGTTTCAGGGGCAGCGGCAGCTACAGTTCCGCGACCTGTGCGTGTTTCCCGACCAAGGGCTGGTAAGTGTGCGCGACGAGCCGCTCCCACTCACGCGCATGGAGTACGATTTGCTGCTGTTTTTTCTGGCCAACCCCAACCGGGTGCTCACCAAAGAAAGCATTGCCGAGCACCTCTGGGGCGACGATGCCGACACGGCCGACTCCTTCGACTTTATTTATACCCACCTGAAAAACCTGCGCAAGAAAATGCAGGAAAAGGGGGTAGATAACTACATCCGCACCATGTACGGCATGGGCTATAAGCTGAGCACCGAGTGAAGCTGCTCACAACCACCAACCGCTACTACCTGCTGCTAGCCACGCTGGTGTTTGCTGTGGGCAGCGTGGTGCTTTATTTCGGTATTAGTCTGGCCCTGCGCATCGAAGTAGACGAGCAGCTGCAAAATCAGCAGCGCGAAATCATGCGCGGCAGCCGACTGAAGGCCGGTTTGCTTGATGTGGTAGCCCTGAGCACAGAGCCCCAGCCCGCCGGCCTGCGCGACACCATGCTGCTCGACCCCACCGAAAACGTGCTGGTGCCGTACCGGCAGCTCAGCTTCCGGGTTGAAGGGGACGGTATGCCACAATGGGTGACGCTGCGCAAGTCGCTGCTCGAAACCGAAGACATGGTGGGCTTGGTGCTTACGGTGATGCTCACGGTGCTGGGGCTGCTGCTGCTGAGCCTGGGCTGGCTCAACCGCTGGCTTTCCCGCCGCATCTGGCGCCCGTTTGAGCACACGCTGGCCGCATTGCGCCGCTACGACTTGCAGCATCAATCGGAGTTGGCCCTGCCCGTGCATACGCCCATCGACGAATTCACGGAGCTCAACCAGGCTTTGCTGCACATGAGCCAGCGCCTCGTGGCCGACTACCAGTCCCTAAAGGATTTCACCGAAAACGCTGCCCACGAAACCCGTACGCCTCTGGCCATCATGCAGGCCAAGCTCGAACAACTGCTGCAGGCCGAAGAGCTGCGGCCCGCCACCGCCGCCCTGGTCGGCGACTTGTATAGCGCCACCGTGCGCCTGGCCCGCCTGCACCATGCCCTGACGTTGCTGAGCAAAATTGAAAACCGGCAGTTTCCCCAGGCCGTGCCGCTGCAGCTGGAACAGGTCGTGGAAAACCGGCTGCGGATGCTCCAGGACTTTATCGACGATAAGGAGCTGGTCGTGACCAAGCAGGTGCAGGGCGGCCCGGCCCGGCAGATGCACCCGGCCCTGGCCGACTCGCTGGTCGGCAACTTGCTGCAGAACGCCATCAAGCATAACCACCGCGGCGGCACCCTGCACTGGACTCTGACGGCCGAATACCTGAGTGTGAGCAACACCGGGCCGGCCGTGGCCGGGGAGCCTACCCGCTTTTTCGAGCGTTTTCGCAAACTCAACCCGTCGTCGGAGTCGCCGGGGCTGGGACTCTCCATCGTGCAGCAAATCTGCCGCTACTACGGCTACTCGGTGCGCTACACGTTTTCTGCTCCCGATTCAACACACACCCTGCGCGTAGAATTTGGTCACTGAAAGCTCGGTGGTGGCTACGTATGCGGCCCGGCTTCCGGGTTGGCTCAGAATCAGGACAGATTCCACTTCTAGCTTTGGGAAAAGTACTGGTCGGGGCGAAGCGGCGCGGGTTAGCAGCGCTTCGCCCCAACCAGAAGTTTGTAACAGCAGGTTGTCGCCTGCTTATTCGTGCTGGACGATTCTGGCAGTGTTCATAGTAAATGTTCAAGAGTCTGATACGTTCGTTTCGGCTGGCGCTGGTAGCGCTGCTGTGGGTAGTAGCGCTGGGTAAGGCAGGCGGGGCCTGGGCGCAGTCGGGCGGCGGGACGGTGCGCGGCACCCTGCTCGACGCCGTGAGCAGCCAGCCCGTGCCCTTTGCCAACGTGGTACTGCTCCGGGCCCAGGATTCCAGCTTTGTGGCCGGGGCGCAAACCACCGAGGCGGGAAATTTTGTGCTTGAAAAAGTAGCTGTCGGCAACTACACCCTGCGCGCCACGGTGCTGGGCTACCGGGCCGGCCGCAAGCCAGTAGCCGTAACGGCCGCCGCGCCCACGGTGCAGCTGGGCATGCTGCGGCTGCGGCCCACCACCACTCAGCTGCAGGATGTGGTCGTGCAGGGCGAACGGCATGTGGTTGTCAACAACCTCGACAAGAAGGTTATCAACGTGGCGAAAGACCTGACCAGCGTGGGTGGCACCGCCTCCGACGTACTCCAGAACGTGCCTTCCGTGACCGTCGACCAAAGCGGGGCGGTGAGTGTGCGCGGTTCCAGCAACGTGACCATCTACATCGACGGCAAGCCCAGCGGAGCGGCGGGCGGGGGCCGGGCCACGTCGCTGGACCAGATTCCGGCCAGCCAGATTGAAAGCGTGGAAGTCATTACCAACCCCTCGGCCCGCTACGACGCGGAAGGGGCCACTGGTATTATCAACATCGTGCTCAAAAAGGAGCGTAAGGAAGGTTGGAATGGCGTAGCCACGGCCAATGTGGGCACCAAGGACAAGTACAATACTTCCCTGAGCCTGAACTACCACAAAGGCAAGCTCAACGTGTTCAGCAGCTACGACTTCCGCCAGGATCGGCGCACTGGTTACGGCTCTCTGGATCAGAAAACCACGACTACCAGCGCCACCACGGGCCAGCAACAAACCCTGCAGCTGCTTCAGAACCGCAGCGGTGTGGGCTACAACACCTCCCACGCAGTGCGCCTCGGTCTGGAGTACAACCTGACGCCCACCCAAACGCTTACCCTTTCAGTACAACCCCGCCTGAATAGTAGCTCCTCCATCGACGACCTATTGTCGCGCCAAACCAATCTGGCCGACAATTCCGCGGTGCAACTGGGTACGAACAACCGTTATAACAACGGCGCCGGCCGCAACCGCTCCGCCGACCTGAGCCTGGACTACCGCCGCACCTGGGAGGGGCAGAAAGGTCGGGAGCTGACGGCCAGCGCCGTGTATACGCCCATCAGCAGCCACAATACCATCAGCTCCCGCCTGTATTACCTTACCGACGGCAGCACCACCGCGCAGCAGCAAGTATTCGACAACCACGTAGATCAGGCTTCGGGCCAAGCAGATTACGTGCGGCCGTTTGGCGAGAAAGGCCGGCTGGAAACCGGGGCCAAAAGTGTACTGCGCCAGTACGACAACACCTACACCTTCCACAGCTCCGCGCCGCTGAAGTTCGACCCTTCCAACCATTTTCTTTACCAGGAATACATTCAGGCCGCTTACGCCAACTACGCCAATGCCAGCGGCAACCTCTCGTACCAGGCCGGCCTGCGGGTCGAGCAAACCAACACCCACGGCAACCAGCTCTCCACCGGGGAACAGTTCCGGCGCAGCTACCTCAATCTGTTTCCCAGTGCCGTGCTTTCCTACGACCTAAGCAAGGAGCAACAGGTGCGCCTTAGCTACTCGCGCCGGGTGCAGCGCCCCGACCAGGGCGAGCTGAACCCCTTCACCGACCGGTCGGACCAACTCAACCTGCGGACCGGCAACCCGCTGCTCCTGCCCGAATACATTCACTCCCTGGAGCTGGGCAACCAACGCTTCTTCGGAGCCACCAGCTCCGTGACGGCCACCGCCTTTTACAGCCTCGAAACGGCCACTATCAAGGATTTTCGCCAGGTAATCACCGACCCGCTCACCGGCAGCCAGGTCACCAGCACTACCCGCCTTAACCTGGGCGACGAAACCAACTACGGCCTGGAGCTGGTAGGTAGCACCAGCCTGACGCCAATCTGGAAGCTGAATGCCAATGCCTCGGGCTTCCGCCGCATCATCAAGGGCACCGGGCCCAGCACCGATATCAACAACAGCAACTTCGTGTATACGGCCCGGGTGAATACTACCGTCTCGGCGACCAAAAAGCTAGATTTCCAGGTGTCAGTCAATTACCGTTCCCCGGTCGTGACGGCCCAGGGACGGCGCCAGACGGCTTTTAACACCGACTTCGCCGCCAAGCAAACTGTGCTCAACGACCGGGGCACCATTTCCCTGCGCGTGTCGGACGTGTTCAATACTCTGCGCTTCAACTTCGACGCCTACGGCCCCGGCCTCGACGCGGTGAGCCGCAATAAGCGGGAGTCGCGCATTGCCTTTCTGGGCTTCACCTACCGCTTCGGCAATACCAAGCATGAGCCCGCCCGCAAGCACCACGAGGCTAGTCCGGATAGCAGCGGGTTTGAGTAGTAATTTACGCTGTCGGCCAGACGCAGAAAAGGCGCCTCCAGCATTGCAGGCGCCTTTTCTGCGTCTAGTTGGTTTGATGGTAGGCAGAGCGCAGCGTCTTGCGTGCTGACGTTGCAACGGTACAAGCCACTCCTGCGAGATGCTTGGCGGCGCTTGGCCTGACGCTTTATTCTGCTTCGTACTGCCTTAAATACTCAATCGGAACAGCGGACCTTTGCCTTTCAACGACGACTGCCGAATCACTAGGTCGCCGGACAGCACGTAGGTGCGGGGCTTAAAATTCTCCTTGAGTCGCACCTGGTCCAGAAACAGGCGGGCGGCCTGCTGTCCGATGCGGTAGGGGTGAAGGTCCACCGTAGTCAGCGCCGGCTCTATCATCGAAGCCAGGAACTCGTCACCGTAGCCGACCACGGCAATATCTTCCGGAATCCGGATGCCGCGCTGCTTCAGGGCCTGAATCACATCCAGGGCGTTGGTGTAGTTCACCGCGAAAATGGCATCGGGCGGCTCGGGCAAGGCCAGCCACCGGTCCAGGGCCGCCACCGCCGACTCCGTCCGGAAGTCGGTATTGATACGTAGCTCTTCCCGGGGCTCAATGCCGTAGTGGTGCAGGGCGTTGAGGTAGCCGCCAATACGCTGCTTGCTGATCAGCAGCGCGTCGGGGCCGGCCAGGATGGCAATACGCTCACAACCTTCCAGAATCAGATGCTCGGTTACGGCAAAGGCCCCGCCCCAGTCATCAAGCATCACCTGGGCGCTATTTACTTCGTTGCAGACCCGGTCGAAGTGCACCACCGGGATGCCGCGGCAGGCATCAGCTCGTACATGGTCGAAGTTCTCGGTTTCGCGGGAGTGGCAGATCAGCAGCCCGTCGACGCGGCTGGCAATCAGGGCCTGCACGTTGCTCACCTCTGTCTGATACGACTCCTTCGACTGGCAAATCATCACGCGGTAGCCCGATTCGGCCGCCACTTGCTGAATGCCGCTGACGGCCGTAGCAAAGAAGGGCCGCTCAATGTCGGGAATGAGGACCCCGATGGTATAGGTTTCGCTGCTTTTAAGGCTTTGGGCCAGCAGATTGGGTTGGTAATCAAGCTGGCGGGCCACTTCCAGAATGGCTTGGCGCGTGTTGGGGCTAATGTCGCTGTGCCCGTTCAGGGCCCGGGAAACCGTGGAAGATGCCACGCCCAGGGCCTTGGCCACGTCGCTGATGGTGGTCTGGTGGCGCTTGCGCTCCGGCACCTGCGCCGATTTTTCTTCCGTGAAGTGGTAGTCGCAGGCTTTGCAGAAGAACCGTTGGCGGCCGCGGATGAAGCCGGCCTTCATGACATCGTCGGCCAGCTTGCATTTAACGCACTTTATCATGGTAAATGGTATTTTTTAACAATAAGCCGGGTGGGATGGTAGCAGAGCGGGTGGCTTACCGTTTCATTATTCGAAGATAATGTACTAAATATTTTTTGTGCTATGCCCCGGCAAAGATACCTATCGAAAACGTTTCCGGAAACGTTTTCGATATTTTTATTTCGAAATCAGAGAGTTATGGCCGTTTTTGACTTGTTTTTGATAGGTCTACCTAGCTTATCTTTAAGGACTGGATAGGCCTATCTACCTCTTTCCGGCTTGTATTGCTCCAAAGCCAGAAAAAGTAGGGAGTATACAGGAAATTGCATTTTTTGCCCCGCTCTGCTATGCTTCACACCATGCGCTGGTTCGGCCCCCACGACCCGGTTTCCCTCTTCGACATTCGCCAGGCCGGTTGTGCCGGCGTGGTAACGGCT